>JBBQSM010000156.1:0-10690 GCA_038234895.1 Gemmatimonadales bacterium | reverse complement strand
GCAGACGTACGGGCGCTGATCGCGCACGCGCAGACGGCCGTACGGGAGAAGTTCGGGTACGAGCTGGAGACAGAGATCGGGTTGATCGGGGAGTTTTGAGTACTGGGTGGTCGGTTGACGGTTTCGGGTTGGGTGCGCGGGGCGGGATGTGTCCTGCCAGGTCGTCGCGCCGGATGAGATCGCGAGCTGGGGGTTTCGGGTGTCGGGTCGTCCGTGGTCCGTTTCGGGTGGAGCGGAACTGACCACTGACCACTCGCAACCGTGCAGGGGCGGGCCCTACGCACCACCCGCTCCCCCGCACCCGTGCCCCCCCCGCTCCACAGACCACCGAGAACCGAGTACCCGCCACCCGAAACCCCCAGCTCGCGATCTCATCCGGCGCGACGACCTGGCAGGACACATCCCGCCCCGCGCACCCAACCCGAAACCGTCAACCGACCACCCAATACTCAAAACTCCCCGATCAACCCGATCTCTGTCTCCAGCTCGTACCCGAACTTCTCCCGTACGGCCGTCTGCGCGTGCGCGATCAGCGCCCGTACGTCTGCCGCCGTGGCCGCACCCAGATTCACCAGAATGTTCGCGTGGATGTGCGAGATCTGCGCATCGCCCACCCGGAACCCCTTCAGTCCGCACTGGTCGATCAACCGGCCGGCGCCCACGCCCTCGATCTTCTTGAATATCGAGCCGGCGCTCGGATGGATGGCCAGCCACGGGTGCCGCGAGCCGCGCCAGGACAGGTTTTCCTGCAGAATGCGGTGCAGGGTGGCCGGATCGGCGCGCTGCAGCTGAAACGTGGCCGACAGCACGACGTCGCGCGTGTGGTGAAAGACGGATTGGTCGTAGCCGAACCGCACGTAGTCTGCGCCCACGGTGCGTCGCGTTCCATCCTCCGCCAGAATCTCACAGGACTCGAACACCTCGGCGATGAACATGGTGCGTTCGCGCTCGGGGGCGGGCGACAGGAAGTGCAGGTTCTGCCAGAGCGCGCCACCCACCGTGCTCGGAATGCCTACGTAGTGTTCGAGGCCCGACCAGCCGCGCCGCACCGTGTCCAGCACGAGCTCCTGCATCACGGCACCGCTTTCGCTCCAGAGTCGGCCATCGTCGCTGATGCGGTGCGCGACGGCGCGATTGCGGATCACCAGGCCGCGCACGCCACCGTCGCCCACGAGCACGTTGGCCCCCAGTCCGAGCACGAACCACGGAATGTCCAGCGCACGGGCGGCCGTGATCGCGGCAGCCAAGTCGTCCGCGCTGGTGGCTTCGTACAGCACGTCGGCCGGTCCGCCGATGCGAAAGGTGGTGTGGGGGGCGAGCGGTGCGCGCGCCTGGAGTCGCGTCGCGTCCAGCGAGACGGCCAGCGCGGTGTGGAGTTCGTCGGGCGAGAGAACGGGAGTGGGCATTGTGGGAAGTTAGCGCGGGCGAGGTGACGAATCGCGACCCTCGACGGCGGGCGCGAGCAGCGCCGCAAAGGGCACCCAACCACGCAGCGCCGCGAAAGCCGGCTCCGCATGGACCGATGGCTCCATTCCCAGTCCCTCGCGTCGCGCCTGCCGCAGCAGATCGAGCGCGTCCACCGAATCCGCGCGCGCCGCTGCAATCACGGCGCGCCAGTACGTGGGCTCGCCCCAGAGCAGACCGCGTTCTGCAACAGAGAGTGCGTTCGCACGCGTCGCGATCGTCGCCGTCCAGCGTCGGGATTCGGCCGTGTCCCCAGCCGCCGCGGCGCTCACGCCAGCGAGTCCGAGCACCGCAAACGAGGGCGTGCGCCCGCGAGAGACCAGAGGCTGCAGTACCCGACGGGCACTGTCCGCACGACCGACAAGCAAGAGCGCTCGCGCATAATACGGTCGCATCCGTGCCGAGTCTCGCACCGCAGCTGGGAGCGAGTCAAACCAGGCCACCGTCGCTGTCACATGGGCGAAACCTCCCCCGCGTCCGTGCGCCAGCCACTCGGTCAGTGCGGCGAGTCGGAGCGCCGCGCCGCTGGGGAACGCGCGCCGTGATGATGCAACGTCTGCAAGCACCGATTGCACACCGGCCCAATCGCCTCGTGCTGCCTGCGCGCGCACGATGTAGAGCGACACGTCGGCATCGTTGGGATAGCGTCTCGCGCCTTCGCGTGCGGCTGCCAGCTCCTCGTCGTGACGCGACAGCATATGCAGCGCAGCGGTCAGCTCCCGCCAATACGCCGTCCAGCCACGCAACTCACCGTGATCCGGCCCTAGTGCGCTCAGCACGCGCACCGCTTCCGCCGGCCGGTTCATCTTCCGCGCAATCTCCGCCACCATGTACTCGCCGATCGTGCCGGGGGCGATGCGCGCCTGACGCACCACCGCGTCGTACGTGGCGGCAAGATCGCCTGCCAACAATCCTTGCGTCATGTCGAGCGTACTCTGCTCGAGCGGCCCCAGTCGGTCGCGCTCCGCACGCAGCGGCACCAACAGCCGGTCGGCACTGGTGGCATCGCCGAGATTGAGGTGCATGATGGTCGCCGCGATACGCGGCATCGGGTAGCTGCTGTCGGCGCTCGCGGCGCGAAGGAACAGCGACAATGCACTGCGCGCGTCACCCTCGACAAACGTCTCCAACCCCGCGACGTACAGCCGATATGCGTCGTACGTGGGTGGCGCGATCGCACGTCGCAGATGGGTCATCGTATCCGCCACCGGGGCGAGCGCGGCAAGGACCCGGGTGCGAAGTAGATCTACCCCCGTCATCACGCTATCCACCGTGGTTCGCACACGCTCCACCGGTCGCAGCACCCGTCCGGTTGCCGCATCAAGTAGCTGCGCGTGCAGTTCGAGCGTTCGTCGTTCGCGATACACGGAGCCGCGCACCACCACGCCGGCGCCGACCTCGCTCGCGATACGTTGCCAGGAATCGGGTGCGCCTGCGTCGGGCGAGTCTGTGTTTGATGCCGCGCCTGTGTCCGTTCTCGGCAGGGTACCCGATGTCGCGGACATCGTGCGCGTCGTCGTCATCAGCGCCATCACCGGCACGACTTCGATGCCCTCCACACGGGCGATTCCTTCCGTGATCCAGTCTGCGGCCAGCCGCCCAACCGACGCCAGCGACGTGTCGCGCGTCTCATCCGTCAGCGGAAAAACCACCACGCGGGACGCACTCAAGGAAGAGACAACCGGCGCGGAATCACGTCGTGCGACCGGGAGGAGCAGTGCCACCACGACCGTCACGGAGAGCGCGACAACCGCCACCGCCGTCCCCAGCGCGCGCGTCGAGACACGCGATGGTCTGAGCGATGCGTCCCGCGGTGGTACCGGCGTCGCGGTGTGAAGGATCGCCGTCGGACGGGCGGATGCGCGCTCGTCGGACGGAAACGCGTCCACGGCCGGACTCCGTGCGGGTTCATCACCCGGCGTCTCCGCTTGACGGAGCGACGCCACCAGCGCCTGCGTGGCAGCCGACGGCGCGACGTCGAGTTCGCGAGCCAGGTGTTTCGTAAAGCGGGCATGTTCCTCAAGCGCACCGGTCCGATCGCCGGCCCCGGCCAGGCAGGCGAGCAGCCGGCGATGGTGCTCCTCACTCAGCGGCGTGATCACCTGCGCCTGTCGCGCGCGGGCAATCGCGGTCGCCCAGTCTTCATCCAGCGCGGCGCGATCGGCCGACTCGGCCGCGGCGTCGGCAGCATGGCGGCTGAGCGTGTCACGATGCGCGGCGCACCATTGGTCGAAGGCCGGCGCCTCGTCGATGATCAGCCCGTGCAGAAACTCACCGCCGTAGAGCGTGAGCGCCTCGTCCACGTTCGCCGACCGAACCGCCGCCAGAAACGCGGGTACGTCGCAGCGGATGGTCGTCGGGTCGATACCCACCCCGTGGTCGCCCCGGGTGATGATCGCGTGTTCGCCGAGCGTGCGTCGCAGGAAGGCCAACGCCTGCCGCAACGCTGCGCGGGCGCGCGGTTCGTCCGACTCGGGCCAGAACACGCCAAGCAACGAATCACGAGAAATGAAGCCGCCGTGCCCCTCGACAAGCAGGTACACGAGTAGCGCTGCGCGCCGCGGCTGGGCGAGCAGTGTGGTCAGCGATCCACGCTGCGGATCGCGAACGTCCAGCGTTCCCAAGGCGGTGACGGTGATCATCGTATGCGGCAGTGCCGCAGCAGCAGGGCGGAATATCGGAGGATCACGGCTGGATCACGCGTGGGTAACGGGCCCGCCGCACCGTGTCCGGAAGGTCGCGTTCATCAATGGGTGCGACAAGGAAGCCACCGTCATCAAGAGACTCCCGTGCCCAATCCCTGCCCGCGCAACTCGCCGTTTCGCGCCCTCCGGCTGCTCCTGCCCGTCCTGCTGCTCGCGCCCATCCATGTCCGCGCCCAGGACAGCCCACCGCCGCGCGACCTGCTGACGCGCGTGCAGGCGCTGGGCACGCCACGCAGCACCGATCGCATCACGGTCTACTTCGAGCGCGGACACGAGGCCAAGGCGCTCCGGCTGCGGGAGCTGGTGCAGGACGCACTCCGCTTCTACGCCGATTCGCTGGGCGTGCATCCGGCGCTCTCGCTCGCCGTGCTCGAACGGGGGAGTTGGGAGCGCCTCATCACCTGGCAGCCGTACGGCATCCCGGGGGTCGAAGGGACGCCGCCGGTGGCCTTTCTCCCAGCCACCGACGACAATCTCGCGGCCCAAGACGCGTTGGGTCTCGAGGCCAGCGTGTCCGACTCCGCTCGTCAGCTTGTGGCAGCTGGCGGTCTGCATTGGCCAGACGCATCGCGCCGCTACGTGGATCTGGTCGGTTTGCACGAACTTGGACATGCGCTGGTCGCCGAGTACGGGATTGCGGTCAAATCCATGTGGTTCAACGAGTGGCTGGCGACGTTTGTCGCGTACGCATTTCTGCGCGCGGAACGTCCCCAGCAGGCGCACATCTGGGAGGGGATCCTGCAGGGCTACGTCGATGCAGTTCGTCCGCAGCATCGTACCCTCGACACATTCGATCGCCTCTACTTTGGCGTCGGCTCGCTCAACTACGTCTGGTATCAGGCGCGCTTCCAGCAGCAGGTCGTGGCGGTCTATGAATCGCAGGGCGTGGAGTTCCTGCGTACGCTGCGTTCGGCGTTTCCCCGGGATAGCCAAACGCCGGGCGCAACGCCGGGCGCCACCCCGGTTTCGTCGGCGGCACTGCTGCAACGTCTCGAGGCGATTGCCCCAGGTTTTGCCGCATGGGGCGCCGGCATGAAGTGAAACGGACCGCTGCATCCCTGCGCGCGGCAGGTGAGGGCTGCAATCGAGTTCCGCTCCGCACGCCCTTCATCGTCCGCGGTGGTAGCGGTACGGTTCGCTGGCCCTGTCAGCGATTCCCTCTGGCACTCGTAGCGCAAAGCGTGCACGATGTTCGGGCATAGCTGTCGCACCTCGTCTCCCCTCCCCCGAGTGTGCCTGTGACGATCCTGTACGTCAACATCATGTGGGCCATCGTCCTGTTCGGAGTGCTGCTGTGGACCACGGCCACCGTGGCCCTCAACGCGGCGCTGCGACGGGGCATGCGCGCGCTCGGGCTGGGGCTCTCGTACGTCGTGCTCGTGTGGATGATCGTGGACCTGCCGTGGCGCGAAGTGGTCGTGACCTGGAGCGTCTTCGCCGTCGCGGGCGGTGTGCTGTCCCTGGGCTACGAACTGTGGGCGCGTCGTCGCTATCGGGACATCGATCGCGCCCCACGCCCGCTCGTTCACCCGTTTGGCCTGCTGCTGTGGCCTGCGATGGTACCCGATGCCGTCGGCCTGATGTTCAACGACGCGGGTATCCTGCCCTCCGACGGACGACAGGAGCAGATGGAGCCGAGGAAGACGCAGAACTGACGGGCCCGCGATCCGGCACCTCGGCAACCACGCGCGCGAGCATGGCGGCGGTCTGCACGGCGTGGGAATATTCCCGCATGCGGCCCATTCTCTTCCACGTTGGCACGATTTCCATTTGGTCGCACGCCGTCTTCGTCGGTCTGGGCACCGGCGTGGCGCTGCTATCCGCGTGGTATGTCGCGCGCGCACGCGGACGCGACACGCAGGAGTTGCTCTGGATCGTCTCCGGTGGACTGGTCGGCGCCGCGATCCTGGCCAAGTTCGGGCTCGGCGCGCGGTATGTGCTGGATGCCGCGGAGCCGTCCGTCGTGGGATTCCTGCGCGATGGCGGACGCTCGTTGCTGGGCGGCATGGCGGGTGCATACCTGGGCGTCGTGATCACCAAGCGACTGATCGGGTACCGCGCGCACACCGGTGATCTGCTCGCACCCGGTGTCGCGTTGGGGATCGCGATCGGTCGCGTGGGCTGTCATCTGGCCGAGCCGCCTGGCACGCAGACCATGCTGCCGTGGGGCGTGCGCCTACCCGACGACGCTCGCTTGCTTTTCGCCAATTGCGACGCGTGCCTCGCTGGCAACCTCATGCATCCATCGTTCTTGTACGAAAGCGCATTCATGTTGCTCGCGGCGTGGTGGCTGTATCCGCGGGCACTGCGCGGCCGGCTTCCCGCGGCGTGGATGCGCGATGGCGACCTGTTTACACTGTTCGTGCTCGCGTATGCGCTGTTCCGGTTCACGGTGGAGTTCGTGCGTGGCAATCCGGCAATGGCGTGGGGACTCAGCGGCTCGCAACTGATGGTGTTGGCGGTGCTGCCCGTTGTTGCGACACGCCTGCTGCGCCGATCGCGCGCCGCTATGGCGACCACCGTCACCGACTGATCCACGATATGCCAACGCCCGCCGGAATGCCGCTGCGCGACGATCGTGTCATGCGCTACGTGACTGCGTTTTGCCCAGAATGTCATGCCGACGATCCCCTGCGTGACCTCGCACAGGTCGAACGATTGGCGGGCTATCTGGCCGAACGCGACGGGCGCGTCTGGCTGGTGCGCGGTTGCCCTGTGCACGGTCGCATCACCACGCTCTACGACGAATCGCCCGAAATCCTGCGCTGGCTGGAGCAGTGGACGGCGCCCACCAAATCGCACACGCCGGACGTGGTCGGCAACTACGACGCGGTGCCGCAGGCGTACATGCGTGGACTCGGCGAGATGCAGACGCAACACACCTGCATCCTGCTGGAGGATATCACCGCCGCATGCAACCTGACTTGTCCGACGTGCTTCGCTGAATCGTCGCCGAGTGTGCATGGTTTCGTGACGGTGGCCGACGTGCTCGCCAACGTGGACACGCGGCTCTCCCGCGAGAACGGGCGGCTCGACGTGGTGATGATCAGCGGCGGTGAGCCCACGATTCACCCGAAATTCACCGACATCATCGACCGTCTGCTCGACCGCGACATTCAACGTATTCTCATCAACACCAACGGCCTGCAGATCGCGCGGAGTGATGCGTTGCTGCGCTTTCTCGAGCGCCACAACAGTCGCATCGAAACGTATTTTCAGTTTGACGGATTTCGGCTGGATACGCACATGGCGCATCGCGGTGTCGATCTGCGTGCGCTGAAGCAGCGGGCACTCGAACGACTGAGCACCGCCGGTGTCTTCACGACGCTGACCATGACTGCGTCACTCGGCGTGAACGACGACGAGATCGGCGACGTGATCCGGTTCGCGTTGGAGACGCCATTTGTCGGCGGCGTGTCCATCCAGCCACAGTTTGCGTCGGGTCGATCGCTCGCACTCGATCCGCTCGACCGGCTCACGCACGGCGGGGTGTTGGCCAGACTGGGACCGCAAACGAACGATCTCGTTACATGGCGCGACCTCACCGCGCTCCCGTGCTCGCACCCGCACTGTTGCAGTGTCGGCTATCTCATTCGTAACGATGGCGGCGAGTGGAAGTCGCTGGTGCAGATGGTGGGTGCAGAGCGGCTGCGCGAGCAACTCGGGCTGGTGAGCAACCGTATTGTCGACCACGAGATCACGTCGCAGCTGCAGCAACTCACCAAGGAAGCGTTGCTCGGTCTGCTCAGCGAGCAGAGTTCACTCACGCATCCGTCGCTCGCGCAGATCTTTCGCGATGTCTGCGAGAGTTGTGACCTTGGTCTGAGCACGCTGGTGCGTCTAGCCGGCCAGTCGTTGATCGGAAACCGCAAAGGATTCCGCACGCTCGTCTCCGAACGCATCAAGCGCATCACCGTGAAGCCGTTCATGGATATGCACACCATGCTTGAAGAGCGGCTGCTGCAATGCTGCGTGCATGTCGGAACTGCGAGCGCCACGCAACAGCAGTGCGTGCCGTTCTGCGCCGCGCAGGCGTGGGCACCGCTCGGCCGCATGAAACCCTCAGCCGGAAGTACGTCCCGTGCCCACTGATCCGGTCCGGTTTTGCGTGCTGACCACGGTCGCGTTGATCGCGTGGCTCATCGGTCCGCCCGCGTGCATCATGCTCATGAGTGCCTTGGGCATCTGGGCCTACGCGCGGGCCATGCGGCGCGGCCTGACCGAGACGCGCTGCGTGCTCAAGCGCCCGGCACTCGCCATCGGGTATCTCAGTACGGCCTTTGTCGTGGCCGCTGGTGTGCTCGCGAAACAGCTGTTGGCCTGAGACGCGCGCGACCAGCGTGTGTGTGGGCCGGTTCGGTCAGCCGAAGTTGCTCGCCAGACTCACGCACGCCAAGAGCACCACGAAACTGAGAACGGCGATCGCCCCGCCGACCACGGCGAGCACCGTCTTGAATGCGTCTCCCCGGCGCACGGCGACGGCGTTCACTTCATCCGCACGCACCGCGAGTCGTTCGGCGTTGGCGCGACCAGCCGGCCGGTCCATTCCCACGATGCTGTCGCCCACGACCTGCGCGTCGTACATGTAGACCACGCGGCCATCCAGCAGCGACAGGCGGATCTCGCCGTTCTTCCCGTCCGGAAGCGACGATCGAACCGGGCCCTGCTCGACACGCACCGACGTGCAGCCGGGCGCTGCCACAGCGGCCGATCCAAGCAGCAGGTGTCCAAGTACCCGTCGGGCACGGTGACGCATCAGCGGTCCCCCCTGGAATCCGTATGCTCAAGAACATCGCGTTCCACCGCCGGGAGTCAAGCACGCGTGCTGGATCGTGTCGTGATGTTCCGACGCTGGCACTCGCTATCGTGCGGCGCGTTCATACATCCAACGGTGCCCTGTTCCCAGGTTCGTGGGCGCCCTTCCCATCCGCATGATGCAGGAGTCGCCGTGAAACGCATTCAGGTGCAGGGCGTGCACCACATCTCCATCGTTGGCTCGACACGTCAGACGGCCATCGATTTCTGGGAAGGGCTGCTCGGCATGCCGTTCATCTTCGAGCAGCCGAATCTCAGTCGTGCAGAGGAGAACCACTTGTACTTCGATCCGGGAGACGGTCGCTTCCTCACGGTTTTCACCGATGAATCGCGCACAGACGCCGACCGACCGGCTCCACGAGACGTCGGGTGCGTCGAACATCTCGCCTTCAATGTGTCGCGCGCGACCTTCACGCAGATTCCGGCACGTCTGACCGAGCGACGTATCGACTTTGAGCTGCGCGATCGCGGTTTCATGGATTCCATCTACTTTCGCGATCCGAACGGGCTCAAGGTTGAGCTGGCGTGCTACAAGTTCGAAACGCCCCCCGGCTTTCGCGACGCGGACGTGCTGCTGCGCGCCTACCGTCTGCGCGTGGAGCGCGGCGACCACCATATCGCCGAAGTCCATCTCGCCGACGCACTCGAGCAACTGATCGCGACGCGGGACCGGTTGGCGCATTGAGTGGCAGGGTGGCATCGTACGGCGATGCACCCCGACCGATCCTGACGCACCCCTACCCGCCGTGTGCCGCCTGGCGGACGCCGATGTCCGGACCCCGGCTGAGTCCGGCGGTGTATCGGGCAGAGTCTGCCGACTTGTCTCTTCCTCCATATTCGTTTCGCATGACTGCACTCTCTGGCGCACGCCGCTCCTGTCGCGCCGTCCCGCTCGCATGCGTCGCCGCGACGCGCCCTCTGCTGCTGCCTCGCCTGCTGCGGGCCGTCACGGCAGTTGCACTGCTCTGTGCGGCGTTGCCCGCACTCGTTCCGGCCCCGCTCACGGCGCAATCGCGCGCAGAACTCGACAAGGTCCTGCGGCGCAAAGTGTTATCGAACGGTCTCGAGATCATCGTCGTGGAGAATCACGGTGTCCCCATCGCGACACTGGAGATCGATGTGCGCAACGGGGCGTTCACGCAGACGCCGGAATACGCAGGCCTAGCGCACATGTACGAGCACATGTTCTTCAAGGCCAACAAGGATCTGCCCAGTGCCGACGCCTTCAACGAACGCTCCGCGGAGCTCGGCGCAAAATTCAACGGCAGCACGCAGGAAGAGCGCGTCAACTACTACCTCACGCTCCCTGCCGACTCGCTGGAAGGCGGCATACGCTTTCTTGCCAGCGCGCTGCGCGGTCCACTCTTTCTCGAAGACGAACTCGCGCGCGAGAAGGAAGTCGTGCTGGGTGAGTACGACCGCAACGAGGCGCAGCCCGGCTTCGAGTTTCAGCAGAAGGCAACAGAGTTGCTGTATCCCGGTCAGTTCAGCCGCAAGAACACGATCGGCGATCGTAACGTGCTCAAGAATGTTACGCCCGAGCAAATGCGTGTCATTCAACGCAAGTACTATGTGCCGAACAACTGCGCGCTCATCGTCACGGGCGATGTGAAGCCGGAGGAGGTGTTCGCGCTCGCCGAAAAGATCTTTGGAGACTGGCCGCGCGGCTCGGATCCGTTCATCGCCGATCCCATTCCGCCGATTCC
>JBBQSM010000155.1:0-10708 GCA_038234895.1 Gemmatimonadales bacterium | reverse complement strand
CACCGCACTCACCCCCACCATCACCACCACATTCAGCCCCAGCGCCACCACCCCAATATTCAAATCCGTGATGCCGCGCGACACGTCCGGCCAGAGCGCCGGCAACGTCACGCCACTGAGTGTGACCGCCGCCACCGTCGCCTCACCCACAAGAATCCCGGCAATCGCCCCCGCGCTCGTCACGAATCGCTTCGCCATCAAACTCGCGATCAAACTTGGAAACAGCTGCGTCACCATGCTGTACGCCATCAGCAGCAGCGCCACCAGCGTATCGCCACCGCGAAACGTGAACCCCAGCGCCACTGCGGCAACGATCGGCACCAGCCCGCGCGCAATCCCGATCGATCCCGCCGGTTGATCGCCGCGCGCCGGTTTGATGATGCGCGACAACGTCGTCGCCATGCTCATGAGAATGAGCGACCCGGGCACCAACGCCGTGAGTAATCCGGCCGCGCCCACAAACCCCACAATCCACGGCCCAAACGCGAGCTTCGTCACGCGCAACAACGCGAGATCGACATCGCCGCCCTTAAGTCCGGGCACCGACAGCAACGCCGCGAAGCCTACGAAAAACACGAACAGCAGAATGAGCTGATACAGCGGCATCAGCACCGCGTTGCGGCGAAAGACGTTCGCATCCTTGGCCGAAAACAGACTGCCAAACGTGTGCGGCCACATATAAAAACCACACACCGTCAACACCACCGTGCTCGCAAACCAGCTCGGCGACATACCCGTGGCCGGCAACGTCAAAAAACCCGGATACTCGGCGTTCACGCGCGCGAACATCGGGCCAATACCGCCGTGCAGCACATGTGGGAGCGCGAACGCCAATCCCACCACCGCGGCCAGCACCATCGCGTCCTTGAGCGCCGCGGTTAAGGCGGACCCGTGAATGCCCGAGAGCATCACGTAGACCACCGTCGCGATCGTGCCGATCCAGATAGCCGTGGTAGAACCGATTGCGCCGTAGCTCGTTTCCGCCACAATGAGCCCGAGGCCCCGAAGCTGCAGCACGAGATACGGAATGAGTGCGGCCACACTGACCATCGCCACCACATGTCCCAGCCATTTACTGTCGTAGGCCGTGGCGAAATACTCAGCCTGCGACAGCACTTTCCAGCGCGTCCCACGCGCCCAGATGGCGGGCAGCAACCAGTACGACATCACGTAGGCCACGGCGCCGTAGGCCACGATGTAAAACGCCGGCGCCCCGCGTCCGTACGCCCACCCGCTGCCGCCAAGAAACGTGAACGTCGTGTACAACTCACCTGCCAGCAGCAGGAATACCAACAGCGTGCCAAACCCGCGCCCGCCCACGCTCCACTGTTCGAGACTCATCCCGCGCTTCGCCGCACCCGCGCTCAGCAGCAGGGCCACCAGCAACGTCAGCGCAAGAATCGACAGCGCAATCGTCACTCGTCTGGCGTCCGTTTATCGAGCAGGGTGATGACGCCCATGATCACCGACGACATGAGCACCCATCCGACAATCCATGCCAGCAGAAACGGCATCCCCAACACGAACGGCTCCACGCGGTTGGCGAACCACGGCGCGCCCACAATGCCGATCACCGGCAGCAGCGCGAGCAGGTGGTGTACGCGAAACGTGATGCCCGAGTCGGACACGACTTACGCCAGCAGATCGATGGTGGCCGCCAGCAGATAGCGGAGGCCGAGATCGAGCGATCGCTCGTCGATCTGAAAGCGCGGATGATGGTGCGGGTATGCAATACCGGCGGCAACATTGCCAGCCCCCACGAACGCAAACACACCAGGCGCCTTCTGCTGGTACGCCGAAAAATCCTCGCCGCCCATGCTCGGTCGCATCGGAACCAGTACGTCGTCACCAAACGTACGCGTTACGACGTCCGACAACCGGCTGGTGAGCGCCGGATCGTTCACCACCGGGCGGTAGCCACGCTCAAAGGTGAGCTCGTACCCCGCGCCGTGCGCCGCTGTGATGCCTTGTACGACTCGCTCCATCAATTCAGGCACGCGCGTGCGCAGCGCTGCATCGAACGTGCGTACGGTACCGGCGAGAAAGGCCGAATTGGGAATAACGTTGAAGGTCGTGCCGGCCATGAACTGGGTGACTGAGACCACCACGTTGTCCAGCGGATCGACGGCGCGCGACACGATGTGCTGCAGCGCGGTCACCACCTGCGCGGCCACGACAATCGGATCGACCGTTTCGTGCGGGGCTGCGGCGTGGCCGCCCTTGCCGATGATGCGGCATTCGAACGTATCCGGTGCCGCCATCGCCGGACCGGGAATCAGACCGATCGAGCCGAACGGCAAGCCGCTCCACAAATGCAGGCCGATGATCTGCTCCACGCCGTCCATCACGCCCTGCTGCACCAGCTCTTCCGCACCGCCGGGCGACAGCTCCTCGGCATGCTGAAAGATGAAGCGCACTTCGCCCGCGAGTGCGTCGCGATGCCGAGCGAGCAGTGTGACGAGCCCCATCACGATGGCGGTGTGCCCGTCGTGACCGCAGGCGTGCATGGCGCCGTCGCGTCGTGAGCGATACGCGCTTTCGTGCTCCTCGAGAATGGGCAGCGCGTCGATGTCCGCGCGCACGGCGATCGTGCGGCCCGGGCGACCGCCGATCAGTCGCGCCAGCACACTCGTCTCCGTGGGGCGCGAAACCTCCACTCCGTCGATGCCGGAGAGCGTGTCCCGGATGAAGCGCGCCGTGTCGTGCTCCTGAAACGCGACCTCGGGGTGCATGTGCAGATGCCGGCGCCACGCGATGACCTGTGGGCCCAGCGATTCGGCTTCCGCGAGCAGTGCGACCTGATCGAGTGTCGGCGTGATCGATGTCATAGCGGAAAGGTAACGCCTGCCCGTACGGTCCCGCGATCACGCAGGAGGCCGGTGGCTGTAACCGGAATCGCATTGTTGGCGTAGGTTTCAGCATGGTCAACGTTCCGTACGTCCCCGCTCCGCAGGATCCTCCCGTGCCGCCCGCACCGCCTGCGGTGCCTGTACCCGGTGCAGCACAGGGTGCGACGCAAGGCGGCGTCACGGTCACCGCCGGCGAGTTGCAGAATCGCCCGATGACCAAAGCCGACGTGGACGCGCTCAAGTCCAAGCGGTCTGAGCTCTCGCGCCAGATTGAATCGGCGCAGGGGCGGCGTGAGGACGCGGTCAAGGACCTTCGCTCCAGCCCAAGCGGCGCGGCACGGATCGGACTCGAGCAGCGCATCATTGTGCTTGATGAGCGCATTGTGCAGCTCGAACAGGACATCGCCGCCAACGGACGCCTGCTGGCCGCCGCACCGGGGGCGCTCGTCTCCAGCACGGAGACGGAGTCGAGCCCGGAGCCACACTACGGTCCGTTCACGTCCGGTCAGCTTACCGGCATTTCGATTGTTTCGATCGTCTTTGTCTGGGGACCGCTGGCCTGGGCGGCTGCGCGCATGATGCTGCGACGTGCCCCGGTCCCCAAACCGACCCCGCAGCTGCTCGAAAGCACGGCCCGTCTGGAGCGCATGGAGCAAGCGGTCGATTCCATCGCCATCGAGATCGAGCGCATCTCCGAAGGGCAGCGTTTCGTCACGCAGCTCATGGCCAAGCGGGCCGAACCCGCCGCCCTTGGTGTCGGACAGGCTCCGGCCGAGCCGATCGTGGTGGCGCAGCCGGAGCAGGTGTCCTTCGAACGGCGCTGATCGCGTTGTTCTCGACTACATCGCGCGGTTAGGCACCGGCTTCATCACGAGATTCTCGATGAAGAACTCCATCATGCGCTGCTGCTGAAGTCCCGTGTGTCCGGCGTCCGGGCCCACCTGCAGTTCGAACGACTTGCCCGCCTTTTGCAACGCGGACACCAGCTGCATGGTGTTCGACGGATGCACGTTGTTGTCGGCGGTGCCGTAGTAGAGCATCAACCGGCCCTTGAGCTGGTTCACGTACTTGGCGGCGCTGCCGATTTCGTACCCATCGTTCTCCTGCGGCAGCCACATGTACCGCTCGGTGTAGATCGAGTCGTAGTTGCGCCAGTCGGTCACGCTGCTGGACGCGCTCGCCGCCTGAAAGACATCGGGGTGCCGCAGCAACGCCATCGCCGAGGCATAGCCGCCGTACGACGTGCCAAAAATCCCCACGCGCTGCAGATCCACGTACGGCCGGTTGCTGAGTGCACTCACGCCCGCCGCCTGATCATCGATCTCCACGGTGCCAAGCTTCTGATAAATCGCATCGAGGAATCGCTTGCCGCGACCCGCCGCACTGCGTGAGTCAAGTGACAGCACGATGAAACCGTATTCGGTGAGCGGGCTCGGCATGGTGAACGTTTCGCGCGCGCCATTCGTGGCCGGACCACCATACACGGTCACCAACACCGGATACTTCTTGCTTGGGTCAAAGTTGCTGGGCTTGTGCAGCAGGCCGTGCAACTCGGTGGTGCCGTCGCCCGCCTTGTACGTGAACAGCTCCACCGGCTTGAGTCCGAGCGCCGTGAACTTGCTCATGTCGCTCGTGGCAAGCTCGGCGACCATCTTGCCCGTTGCGTCGTGCAGGCGCGTGACCGGTGCCCGACTATGCGTCTGCGCCACGTCCACAAAGAACTTGCCGTCGGGCGACATGGTGATGCTGTGGTTGAACGCGGGATCGGTGAGCCGACGATCGTTCTTGCCGTCCAGCCCCACGCGATGCAACTGCATCTTCATGTGATTGTCGCCGTCACGCGCCATGTACCAGAGCGTGTTGGCCTTCTCGTCGACACGCACTACGTTCGCCACTTCGAACGGATGGTTGGTGATTGTCGAAATCAGTTTTCCGCTGAGGTCATATAGATAGAAATTGCGGAAGCCGCTGCGCTCGGAGGCCCACAAAAAACGCGTGCCGTCGGCGAGGTACTGCATGGGCGGATGATTCTCCGTCCAACTTGGCAGCCACTCTTCGCGCACCACGACCTTGCACGATCCGTTGGCCGGATCGCACGCCGTGAACTCCATCACGTTCTGCTTGCGGTTGGTGCGGTTGAACGTGAGCAGCGAGCCATCGGGCGACCAGCGCACGTTGTACACGTAGTGGCCCACCACGTTGTTGTCGAACGGCTTGCCATCGCGCACGTCCACCTTGGTCACCGCTTTGGTGGCGACGTCGTACACGAACAGGTCGACAACAGGATTCGGTGCGCCGGCCTTGGGATACGCTTCGACGTCGAGCGCGGCTTGCACCTTGGTCTGGTCCATGCCCAGATAGTAGTCCTTCACCGGGCTTTCATCGAAGCGATAGAACGCGATACGTGTGCCGGCCGGGTTCCACCACATCGCGGTGGTCTGCCGCAGCTCTTCGCCATACACCCATGAAGCGGTGCCGTACTTAATGCGCTTGGCCTCGCTGCCGTCGGACGTAATGGCGAACTCGTTCCGCCCCGACGTATCGCTCACGTACAGGTTACGGTCGCGATAGAACGCCTTGCGCGTGCTGTCGGGCGACAGCGCTGATGCGACCTGACGTCCGCGTTCCACACCAACGCCGCGTCCACGTGTTGGCGTCGCGGCGGCTCCCGTCACCGCTGCCTCCTTGCCCGTGGCCACGTCAAACCGCTGGCGCGTACCGTCCTGCAGGTATTCGAACGATTTCCCATCCGGCGCCCAGGTCACGTTGAGCGCGCCCATCTTCACGGAGCCGTTGATCTGCGGCGCCATGCGGGTGTACTGCTCGTACCCCGGCATCGACTTGAGGCGGTCCTGC
This sequence comes from Gemmatimonadales bacterium, assembly GCA_038234895.1. Taxonomy (GTDB): domain Bacteria; phylum Gemmatimonadota; class Gemmatimonadetes; order Gemmatimonadales; family Gemmatimonadaceae; genus Gemmatimonas. The sequence continues at coordinate 5,003 of JBBQSM010000155.1, read as the reverse complement.
GCTACGAGCGAGGCAGGCAAGCCCACGATCGCAAGGGAAACGACGATGAAGCGCCGCATGGACGCTGGGCGGCGGGACCAGAGGAGCTGCGACATCGGCCGGATCCGGTAGAGTGACGAGAAGGAGAGCATGCCGGTGCGCGAGACCTCGGCGCGAGCCGACCCCGTCAATTTGTCACGAGTTTGCGCGTGGGGGCAGGGAAGCAGCAGGCGCATTCGTGTAGTACGAACGCACGGGATCCGCTCGCTCAGTGCGGTCAGCCCCGGTCCGCCGGCACCGCCGCGGACGAGGTAGCCACTTCCCGCTGGGGAGTATGCACCGGTACGCGCTGGAACGGCCGACGCCACGCGACGAACGTGGTGCCGCGCACGTGCCGCAGTTCGACTGTGCGCGAGAGGTCATTGAGCGCGCCAAACACACCCGCGGCATGCCTGGCTCCGGCGTAGTCGTGCCAGAGCACCAGTCCGCCGGGCTTCACGATGCGCATGGCCTTGTCGGAATCGCTCTCGACATACGAGCGCGCGTGCGATCCGTCCACGAAGACCACGTCGGCCCAGTTGTGCCACGCAGTATCGTCGAACGACTTGCTATCGCCGTACAACTGTGTGATGCGGGTGGCGGCGGGCGTGCCGGTATACAGGAACGAATCGAAGGCGGATTCCTCGAGGGCAAAGCGCCTGTCAATCGCTGCATCACCCTGCGCGGTGGTGTACGCGTTCTGCTGTGCCGGCGCCAGCGTCAGCGTGACAATTTGCGAACCTGGCTGCGCGTTGCGACTCCACAGATACGCGGTCTTGCCGGTGCAGGTACCAAACTCGAACAAGTGCATTGCGCGCTTGGCCAGCACGGCCAGAATCCACGCCTCGGCGTCGCTGGTCCCACCGGGCACATTCAACGGGCCGCGCCCAACAAAATGCACTTCGGTGTCAAGCGACGGGCCAAGCCGGTCAGTCGCGAACACCCGATCAAGCTCCTCAAGCTCGATCGTCGGCACCGGCCATTTGGAAAAAAGCCCTCGCTGTTTGCGGCGTGCGCGGTGCCCAAGCAGTCGAATGCTCAGCGCCAGTGAGAGTGCAAACAGTACCGCGGCTACTGTCCAGGCAGCATCCATCAGGAGCTCCGCGGGGAATGGTCATTAGGGCATATGCTGGTGCATATGCTGGTGCATATGCTGGTGCATATGCTCTGGTGCAACACCTATTCAATGAGCAACCCCACCCGGGACTATTGCCAGCGGAACACCCGGAGTGCCACACCCAGACAGACCACGAGGTACACGGCAAGAACGCCCACCTGCGGCAGTACGGCGGCGAAATCCGCCCCTTGCAGCATGATCGCGCGCAGTCCATTCACCAGCGCCGTAAGCGGTAACGCCTGCACCACCGGCTGAATGGCCGACGGAAAGTTGCTGGCCGAAAAGAAGACGCCGCTGAAAATCCACATGGGCAACATCACGAAATTTGTGAGCCCCGACACACCCTCGACGGTACGCGCGCGTGATGAGACGAGCAGTCCGATCGCGCCAAATGCCGCCGCGCCAATGAACGCGACCAATACCAAGAGCGTGATGGAACCGCGAATAGGCACGTCCAGCACCCATAACCCGAAGCCCAGCAGCACGGCAATCTCGAGCCCAAGAAAAAGCAGCCGCGACAGGACGAACGAGAGCAGGTATTCCAGCCGCGACATGGGTGTGGCCACCAGGCGTTTGAGCAACTTCTGCTTGCGCTGCGTGACGATGGCAAAGGCCAGACTCCAGATGCTGCTGCCCATGATGTTCATGGCCAACAGTCCGGGCACGAAAAAGTCGATGTAACGCGAGCCGCGCTCGCTGATGCTTGCATCGCGCGTGGGCACCGGATCGGTACGGCCACGTGCGCGCTGTAACAGGTCATCGGTGATCTGCCGCGCCGCGCGCGATTCGGGACGCGCCGGATCGAAGCGATACTCCACGCCACCGCCCGGCTGTGGCACCACCACCAGTGCGGCCGTGCCGGTGCGCAGCACGTCCGCAATACTGTCCGCGGGAATCTCTCTCGTGGTGAGTACGGCATTGGAATCTGCCGCCGCGGCGCGTAACGCGTCCCCAACGAATGCTGCCGCACTGTCTCCGACCGGTGCCGCCACCGTGGCCACGATCGCCTGCTCGGGTGCCTTGTCGCGAAAGGCGATGGCCAGTCCGCCCGCCAGCAACAGCGGAAATACGAACGTCCAGAATACGGCTTCAGGCTCCCGCGTGAACTCACGAAAGCGCGCCAGCGTCAACTGCCACAACGATTCAACGCGCATGGTATGCTCCGGTCTTCATCCGTCCCGCAGCTGTCGGCCGGTCATCGACACGAACACATCTTCCAGCGTGGCGCTATGTGTGCTCAACTCGCTCCACTGCACGCCGCGCGACTCGGCCAGCGCCAACAACGGTGGCAACGCCTGTTGCACGGCACCCACGCGCAGTTCGTAACCGGTCTCCGTTTCGCGTCCGCCGCGAATATCCGGAAGTGCAAGCAGGTCGTTCAGCGCGATGGGATGTCGCGCCGCGGTCACTTCGTCGCCCTCGTGACCGGTGGACAACCGAATGACATGCTCCGCCCCCAGCGACGCAATGAGCTGACGCGGTGTGCCCAGCGCGATCACCTGCCCATGGTCCACAATGGCAATGTTATCGCACAACCGCTCCGCTTCGTCCATGTAGTGCGTGGTGAGCAGAATCGTGCGTCCTTCGGCCTTGAGCCCTTCCACCAACGTCCACAGTTGCCGGCGCGACTGCGGGTCAAGTCCGGTGGTGGGTTCGTCGAGAAAGAGCAACTGCGGATCGCCCACCAGCGCGCACGCCAGTGCCAGTCGCTGCTTTTGTCCGCCGGAAAGACCGCCCACACGTGCGTTGCGCTTTTCTCCGAGTTGCACGAGCGCGATCACATCATCGATGGTGCGACCACGTTCGTAGAAACTGCGAAACAGTTGCAGTGTTTCCTGCACGGTCAGCTTTTCGGCGAGCTGCGTTTCCTGCAGTTGAATGCCAAGCTGCGCACGCAACGCGGTCGGTTGCTCATCCCACGTGCGGCCGAGCACGCGCACGGTGCCGCTGTCGGGGGTGTTGAGCCCTTCGCAGATCTCGATGGTGGTGGTCTTGCCGGCGCCGTTGGGTCCAAGCAGGCCGAAGCATTGCCCGGCCGGTACGCGCAGATCGAGTCCATTCACCGCGACCACGTCGCCATAGGTCTTGCGCAGTCCAATCACTTCGAGCGCGAGCGGTGCGGTGGCAATGTTCATATCGTGTCGAAGCTATCGCGCTGCCGCGTACGCCGACAGTCGGGACGGGCTACGGCACGGTGATCTGGATGGAGTCCCAGGTACCACCATTCGGATTCGAGACGAGCATGCCGAAGTACTGTGCCCATACGTAGGTGACTCCGCGCCCTCGGGCAGAGACCCGGCCGCCCGCTGAGTCCACCCGAGCCACCGTGGTATCGCGACTGCGCCACACGCCTACAAACGGGATCTCGCGTCCACCACCGCACACGAACACGCGCGCGACCGGTTGGTAGGATGTGCCGAGCGGGACGGACTGCGAACGCGGCGACATCCGAACCCGCGGCGCATCCGCCGGACAGGTCGCCACCACGTCTTCGGCACAGCCTGCGGCGGTTGCGACCACGGCAAGCAACAGTATCGAAACCATTCGCTTTGTCATTGGCGAGACTCGGCAAGGTTGAACAGTAACGGCAACTACAACGGCAAAAGCAACTGCATGGAACAGCTGATCTCGCGGATAGAAGCAGAAACGCACGGATACTGCAACAGCACTACATGACGGTTGTTACGCAGTTGCTGTATCCATGCAGTTTCCCGTAGCAACTGGCAGCTACTGCGCCGCGCCCGTCACCCATGCTTTGCGAATGCGCGCGCCGCACAGCGCGGAGTCCTCGCCCGTTCCCGGCAGTCCAAGTCGCGCAACAATGCCGTACAGGGTCTTGTCCGCGTTGATCCACGGATAGAACCCGAATGCACCCGCGCTGCTGAACGAGCCATCGCCGGTAGTCGGATCATCTTCCACCCAATGACCAATGGAGTAATTCCAGTTCACGCCGCCACCGATCGGTGTGTTGATCGCGGTGGGACAGGTGGCCGGGTTCGTGCACGTTTTGCTCGAGCCAAGCAACGCGGCGATGCGCAGGTCGCCATTCAGAATCTTGCGCAGGAACTTCGCGTAATCACCAGCGCTGCTGCGAATACCACCGGCCAACTGCGGCTGCGTGTAGCTCAGTCCGATCTCGTTGCCGAGCACGCGCCGCACTTCGGCCGCCAGCGCGACATTGGCCATCGGGCCGAGATTCATGCCCGGCGACGCGAGACTCGCATGCTTCTGCATGTGCGCACCGTCGTACGAAAACCGCCCCACGTTGGCCGCGGTGAACGCGCCATTGGTCGAGCGCGCGACACAGTCGGCGACGGTGTCCCCGTTCTCGCACCCGCCCAGCGAAAAGTTCGTGTAGCCACTACGAAACGTCAGAAACTGAATGTCCTCGGCGGTCAGCGCCCCACCGCGACGCTCGGCCACATACGCGCCGTAGATCAACTTCGACGCCGATGCGATCGCCATCTGCGACGTGGCCGTATAGGTGACCGCACTCCCCGCGCGCGCGACCGAAGCGCTGCCCAGCGTCGCCGCCTTGTCGCCAATCTCCCAATAGAACGGCTGGATTGCCGTGCAGACGCTCGCGTTCTGCGCGGTGGTGGTCGCGGCCGTGATGCGTTCGCGTGTGTCCGGCGTCACAGGAGGCGTGAGGTCGGGGCCGAGCGTGTCACTGCAGCCCGTCGCAGCGAGCAGCAGGAGCAACGCGGCGGGAGCGCTGATCGTGTCAGTCATGAAACGGGATCGAGAACCGTGAGAGCAAATGTTCATGTATGGAAGAGACGGGGCATCGCGCCCGTTGTTAGTGCGCCTGCTGGCCCGCGAGCCAAGGAAGTCGTAGCGTTTGTGCATGGAACTCCCCCAGCCTCCC
>JBBQSM010000154.1:0-10749 GCA_038234895.1 Gemmatimonadales bacterium | reverse complement strand
ACCGAATCGTCACCCCGCTCCTTGCCAACCGCGTACAGGAGACGGATGGACTCGGCGATCTTGCACATCCACCAAATCGCCGACACAAACCTGCGCGCAGTAACGGAACAGTAGCCGAGCAGTAACAGCGCACTTACCGCGCATTTACATGCATACGTCCAGTTAGGCGCCTGTCTCCACCGGCGTGTCCGGCTGGCTCCCCCACTCGGTCCAGCTTCCATCGTACAACGCGGTGTCGGTCGCGCCGGCCACCTCCAGCGCCAACAACACGGCGCACGCCGTCACCCCGCTGCCACAGCTCCCCACAATCGGTGCGTCCAGCTTCACCCCTGCCTCAGCAAAACGCGCGCGCAGCGATTCCGCAGGGAGCATGAGACCGTTCGCGTCCACCAGCGAGGCATAGTGCACGTTGCGCGCCCCCGGTATGTGGCCGCCGCGCACGCCCGCCCGCGGTTCCGGCTCCTGGGCAGAAAACCGCCCCGGCGACCGCGCGTCTACCACCTGCTCGGCGTTGGTCCCAACGTTCGCGCGCATGGCCGCCAGATCACGCCATCGCGTTCCGTCGGGCCGCGGTGCGAACACCGCCGGCTCCCGCACTTGGGCCTGGGTCGACACGGGCCGACCCTCGCGCTGCCACTTGGGGAACCCGCCGTCGAGCACCGCCACCTGCGCGTGCCCCAGCGCGCGCAGTGTCCACCACACCCGAGGCGCACTGAAGTGCTGCCCCGACCCGTCGTAGACCACCACGGCGTGCCCGCTGCCAATGCCCAGCGCGCCCAGACGCGAGGCCAGAACATCAGCCGCCGGAATGGTGTGCGGAAAGGGCGCTGTTTCGTCGCTCAGCGCGTCTACGTCGATAAACAGGGCGCCCGGGATGTGGCCGCTGTCGTATTCGGATTTGGCGTGGCGCTTGGCGGACGGGAGGTACGTGCTGGCGTCGATCACGCGCAGCATCGGGTGGTCCAGATGGGCAGCGAGCCAGTCGGTGGAGACGAGCGGCGTGGGAAGCGCGAGCGACATGGCACAGCCTTGGGTAAGAGATGCCGCAATCTTCGCCCGGGGGCGCCCCGACACCAGCGCGGCCGGTCTGCGCGGAACAATGGCCCAGCGACGGCCCCGAATCGGTGCACGGAGATCTACTATTCAGCCGAACCTTGGACGCCACGCCTCGCTGGCCGTCCGCGCGTCACCTCCAGCTTCGGGAGCATCACTGTGCGCCGTTTACCGTTCCTTGCCGTCGCCGCCTTCGCGGTCGCTGCCGCCGCGTGCACCACGTCTGAGCAGGCTCCCGCCACCGACACTGCCGCGCCCGTTGCAGTAACCACGACCGGAGAGCCTGCCGTGCGCATCGTCTCGCCGGCAGACGGTGATACGGTGTCGCAGCCGTTCAGCGTGCTGCTCGAGGCGACGGGCGTGGAAGTGATCCCCGCCACCGGCACCAGAGAGCCGGGCAAGGGGCATCATCATCTCGTGATCGACGGCGATGCACCCACCGATTCGGTGCCGCTGCCGGCCGCGCCGATCGTGATTCACATGGGCACGGGCGCGACGGAACGGATGCTCGACTCGCTGTCGCCCGGGTCGCACCGCATCATCGCCATCTTCGCGGGCGGCGATCACGTGCCCATGACGACCGTGAAGCGTGACACCATCACGGTCATCGTGCGATAGCGACTGTGGCATGTTTGTCGGTTCGCTGGTACGCGCAGCGGACCGACACACGCCTGCGTTCAGTCCAGCGTCTTGCTGAACCGCCTGACGCTCACGACGAGTAGCAGCACGGCGGAACCGGTGAGAACGGCTAGCTCCTGCCACAGGTCGCCGATACCGACGCCTTTGAGCAGTACACCGCGCAGAATATCCAGAAACCAGGTGAGCGGCAGCAACGCGCCCACCCACTGCGCGGGCTCGGGCATGGCGGCACGCGGAAAGATGTAGCCCGACAGCAAGATGTTGGGCAGCATGAAAAAGAAGCTGAGCTGCATGGCCTGCACCTGACTGCGCGCGATGGTGGAGATGAACAGTCCCACACCAAGACTGGCCACGATGAACACCAACGCCAGCGCATACAGCAGCGACAGACTGCCTTCGATGGGAATGCGAAAGAACAACTTGCCCAGCGCGAGCACGACGCTCATCTGCACGTAGCCCACCAGCACAAAGGGCACAAGCTTGCCCAGCATCAGACTCGTTTTGCCGATTGGCGTGACGATGAGTTGCTCGAGTGTACCGCGTTCGCGTTCCCGCACGATGGCCGTGCTGGTGATCAGCGTCATGGTGATGGTGAGCAAAATGCCCACGATTCCCGGCACGATGAATGTCGCGCTGCGCTGTGCGGGGTTATACCACGGCCGCACCATGATCTGCACGGGCGGCACGAGTTTGGTACGTGTGGCCAGCAGTTGCGCCCCACGCGCCTGCGCCGCGAGTTGTGCGCCCGAAATCGCCGCGCCGGATGACTGCGGATCGGCGGCATCGATGAGCAACTGCGCCTGTCCGGTGCGACCGCGCTTGATATTGCGCATGTAGTCAGGCGGGATCACCAGCGCCACACGCGCCGCGCCGCGTTCAATCCATCGCTTGGCCTGCGCACGGTCCGGCACCGAGGCCACGACACGAAAGTTGTCCGTGTTCTGTAGCACCTGAATGAGCGCTCGACTTTCCGACGAGCGCGATTCATCGAGCACCACGGTTGGCAACTTGCGCACATCGGTTTGAATGGCGTACCCGAACAACAGCAACTGAATGGCCGGCAGCCCGGTCATCAATGCAAAGGTCAACCGGTCGCGCCGCAGCGAAATAAACTCTTTCCAGAGCATTGGCCACACGGTCCACGCAACGAACCGCTGGCGCAGCGTACGCGACTCACTCATGAACCCGCCGCCGCCTGCTCCTGCTCATCCTTTTCCTGCAAGCGGATGAACACATCTTCCACACTCGCCGCACCAAAATGCGCCACGATCTCCGCCGGCGTACCCAACGCGATGAGATGCCCGCGTGACAGAAACGCCAGTCGTTGACACCGCTCGGCTTCGTCCATGTAGTGCGTCGTCACCAGAATGGTCGTGCCGCGCGACGCGAGATCGTAAATCGTCTGCCAGAAGGTGCGTCGCGCCGCCGGGTCCACGCCCGCTGTCGGCTCGTCGAGAAACACGAGATCGGGGCGGTGTGCCGTGGCACAGGCTAACGCGAGTCGCTGCTTCCAGCCGCCACTGAGTGTGCCGGCCATCTGCGTCAGCCGCGAGCGCAATCCCAGCTCGTCAATATGCTCGGCCAGTCGTGCCTCACGTTCCTCGCCCACCAGCCCGTACACGCGTGAGTAGAACTTGAGATTCTCTTCGACGGTGAGTTCGTCGTACAACCCGTACCGTTGCGACATGTACCCGATGCGATGACGCACGCGTTCGGTCTGCGTGACGACATCGAATCCGGCCACCATGGCGGTGCCACTCGTGGGTGGCACCAGTCCGCACAGCATGCGAATACACGTCGTCTTGCCGGAACCATTTGGGCCAAGCAAGCCGAACACTTCGCCGCGCGCGATGTCGAGATCGAGACCATCCACCGCCGTTAACGCCCCAAAGGTTTTGCGCAGACCGACGGTGTGCACGACAGGCGTGTGCACAACGGGTGAGTGCACAAGCGGCGTCGCGCTCACTTGCCGGCGCGCGGCAAACGAACCGTGATCGGCAACCCGGCCTTGAGGCGTCCGCTCGGATCGGCGAACTCCACTTTCACCCCGAACAGCAAATCCGCGCGTTCCTGCTCGGTCAGTGCCACGCGTGGCGTGAACTCGGCCGCCGTCGCGATGGCCGCAATGCGACCGCGCACCAGCGCCGAGTCGCCGTCGAGCTGTGCCGACAGCGTGTCGCCCACATGCAACGAGGGCAGCACGTACTGCGACACGTAAATGCGCGCCCATGGCCGAAACGGCTGCCCCAGCGTGAGCGCACTCTGGCCCGCGACGAGCACTTCGCCCGGCTCCACGTTGCGGCTGAGAATCACGCCATCCGACGGGGCGAGCAGCACCAGATCGTTGGCCGTGGCGCGGAGCGCCGCACCGGCCGCCACGGCCCCGCGCACGTCGGCGGCGGCCATTTGCCGTCGCTCGCTCCGGGCGCCGTCGCGAAGCAGCGAGACCGTCGCCCGTGACGCGTCACGGCGGGCGGCACTCACCCGCGCCGCAGCCGCCGCCGCATCCAGTGCCGCCTTGCTGATGTCGCCCCGCGCGGCCAGCGGCTCCAGCCGCTTCAGATCGGCCGCCGTGCGCGCCGCGTCCGCCTCCGCGGCCTGAAGCTCCGCGTCGGCACGGGACAGCTCGAGCGCGCGCGCGCCGGTGGTGAGTTCACGCTCGGACTGTCGCGCCGCCGCCAGCCGCGCGTCGGCCTGCGCCTCATTGGCCGCCAGCGTGGGGATGACAAAGACGGCGAGGGTGTCACCCGTCCGCACGCGATCGCCTTCCTGCACCCGCACGTCGAGCGCTCGGGCAGGTTGCAGCGGGCCGAGGTCGAGCTCGACCATTTCCAGCGTCCCGACGGCGCTGTTTGCGGTATTTGTGCCCGTGCAGGCGAGGAGTGACCACGCGATCGCAGCCAACGGCACGGCACACAGCAAACGTCGATCAGTCACGTGGCCCCGGGGGAGAAGTGCCCGAAAGCTCCCGAACGGACCCCAACCCGTCAATCGGGGCGCACACCACATGACCGTGGGTGTCGTCGGCCTATCGCTTGACCGGCCGCGCGACGCCGGATTCACTTCGCGCATGACGGAACCAGAGATCGCCGCCGACCTGCCGCCCAGCCTGGCCAAAACGCTTCGCCAGTTTCGGCTGCTGGGGCGCGAGGAGAAGATGCAGGCGCTGCTTGCCTGGTCGAAGAAGCTCGAACCCCTCCCGGAGCGGTTGGCAGCGCTCGACCGGAGTGCCTTTACCGTACCCGAGTGCCAGACGCGGGTGGATCTGTTCCCGGAGCGTAACGCAAACGGGACACTCCACTTCTATGCCGATGTCAACGCACGACAGTCACCTACGATCGCCGCGGTGCTAGCCATTACCTTTGCAGCGGTGAACGACCAGCCGCCGGCGACGACGCTGGCACTGCCCGCCGATTTCGTGCGCACGCTGATGCAGGACATCGGTCTGGGCGCGCGCGAAAGCGGACTCGCGGCAATGATCGCACGCCTCAAGCGACACGCTGGCGACTCGCCTCTTCCCTCCGTCACTCTTCCGTCTCCAATCTGATCTCATGACCGTTACCATCACGATCCGCAATAATGGACCGCTCGTCATCGCCGCCGACCAGGTGTCCATGGTGCAGCTGGTCGATCACGAAGGGAATGTCGTACCGCCGCGTTCTGCCGAAGGGAAGCCGATGTCGCTGTGCCGCTGCGGCGCCTCGGCGGTGAAGCCGTTCTGCGACGGCACGCACTCCAAGATCGGCTTCGTTGGCGCGGATGCCGCACGTGTTGCGTATGACGCGGCACAGGCAGCGGCGGCCGAGGCCACGCCGACGAACGGCTGATGCAACGGCTGCTCAACGCATGGGCGTGGACGGTGACGGTGGTTGTGGTCATCATCGGCACGCCTATCGTTGCGCTCGTCTTTGCGCTGACGGCGCCGTTTGATCCGGGCCGGTACGCCGCGGGTCGGGCGTTCCGACTCGTGGGCGTGACGGCCATGCGCCTCAACGGCCTGTGGCGCTTTCGCGTGCGCGGGTCGCTGGCAGACCCACGCCGTCCGTACGTGGTGGTGGCCAATCACGAGTCGTACGCCGACATCTTCCTGATCAGCTGTTTCCCGTGGGAGATGAAGTGGTTGAGCAAGGACACCATGTTCAAGATTCCGTGCATGGGCTGGATGATGCAGATGGCCGGCGACATCAAGCTCATTCGCGGCAAGCGTGAGTCGGCGATCGACGCCATCAAGCAGTGCCGCGACCGGCTGTCCAAGAAAGTGTCCATCATGATTTTCCCGGAAGGCACGCGGTCGCGCGAGTGGGAGATGCTGCCGTTCAAGGACGGTGCGTTCCGGCTGGCCATCGAAGCGGGCGCACCGATCCTGCCGATCGCGGTGGCGGGCACGCGCAGCGCGATGGCGAAGGGGACCTTTCAGTTCCAGCCGGCGCGCGCCATTGCACAGGCGCTCGAGCCGATTGAAACGAAAGACCTCACGCTCGCCGACCTGCAGACGCTCAAGCAGCGGGTGCGTGAGCGTATCGAAGAAGGTCGTCGCGCACTCGCCGCCGAACTCGGCATCCGCATCGATGGTCACGCCGACGCACAGCCCACGGCCTGACGGCGTACCGGCCGACGGCGTACCGCCTTTCGGCGCGCCGTTGGACGAAGACTCGCTTGAGGCGCGGCTTTCCGCGCCCGACGAGGAAACGGTGCACGCGCTGGAGTCGCTGGACGGTGACGTGGTGGTGCTGGGCGCCGGTGGCAAGATGGGGCCGACGGTGGCGCGCATGACGCGTCGCGCACTCGTGGCGCCGGCCAAGGGTGGCGCGCGCCGCCGAGTGATTGCGGTATCACGATTCAGTAATCCGGCGGCGGCCGCTGCGCTCGAGGCGCAGGGCGTCGAGGTCATTCGCGCCGATCTCTCAGATCCGCGTGACGTGGCGCGACTGCCCGACGCGCCGAACGTGCTCTGGATGGCGGGACAGAAGTTCGGCACCACGGGCGATCCGGTGGGCACATGGACGCAAAACGTGGTGGCCTCGGTGCACGCGGCCGAACGGTACGCGGGGTCGCGCATCGTCTGTTTCTCGACGGGCAACGTGTACGGCCGCTCGCCGGTGGCGCGCGGTGGCTCCGTTGAAAGTGACCCGCTGAATCCCGATGGCGAGTATGCCGCGTCGTGCATCGGGCGGGAGCGTGTGTTCGAATCGGTGGCCGCGCGCACCGGATCGCCACTGTTGCTCTATCGCTTGTTTTACGCCTGCGATTTGCGCTACGGCGTGGTCACGGACATCGCACAGCGCGTGCTGCATGGGGCGCCCGTGTCGCTGGCGGTCGGGCATGTGAACGTGATCTGGCAGGGGGATGCCAATCGGCTGGCGTTGCGTGCACTCACCATGGAGTCACAACCGTCCACGGCGCTTAACGTAACGGGCGCGATAGTACGCGTGCGTGATATTGCGCAATGCATCGGCGCGATTGCCGGCATCACGCCAGTGTTTGACGGGAGTGAAGGCGACTATGCGCTCATTGCCGACACGTCGCGCTTGTCACAGGCGCTGCCGTTTACTGCGCTCCCGCTGCAGACGCTCTGCGAATGGACCGTGGCGTGGATTCGTGGTGGCGGCCGGTTGCTGAACAAGCCCACCAGCTTTGATACGCGCGATGGGAAATACTGAGCGTGATGGCGTGCAGGAATCACCGATGAACGTGCGGCAACATCTGCTGCACGGGCAGGTCATCCCCGCGCATCCGTTGGCGCTCACGCCCATGCGTGCGATGGACGAACGGCATCAGCGCGCACTCACGCGTTACTACGTGGCCGCTGGCGCTGGTGGTATGGCGGTGGGGGTACACACCACCGGCTTTCCCATTCACGATCCCAAAATCGGATTGTATCGACCGGTGCTGGAGCTGGCGGCGGAGACGGCGACCGCTGCGCTGTCTGCGCGCGCGCGTTCAATCGGTGCGCAACCGCAGGGATTCGTACGCGTGGCCGGGCTGATCGGCGACACCGCCAACGCCATCAAGGAAGCGGGTATCGCGCTCTCACTGGGCTATCACTGCGGCCTTATGTCGCTGGGCGCGTGGCGCGACGCCGATGATCGCGCGATTCTCGCGCACTGTCGTCATGTCGCCGAGACGATTCCGCTCTTCGGCTTTTACCTGCAGCCGGCGGTGGGCGGACGTCGCTTGTCGTACGCGTTCTGGCGCGAGTTCGCCGAGATCCCGAACGTGGTCGCCATCAAGGTGGCCCCGTTCGATCGCTACGCCACGCTGGACGTGGTGCGCGCAATCGCCGACGCGGGGCGCGATGATATCGCGCTCTACACCGGCAACGACGACGCCATCGTGGCTGATCTGGTCACGCGTGTACCCGTGCTCACCGGGGGGCGCGCCGGTACGCGTCATTTCGTGGGCGGACTGCTTGGCCAGTGGGCCGTGTGGACGCGCAACGCGGTGCAGCTACTCAACGACCTCCGCGCATGGCATTTAGCGCGCTCCGAGGCCATGCCCGCCGACTGGCTCACGCGTGGCGCCGCACTGACTATGGCCAACGCTGTGATCTTTGACGCAGCCAACGATTACACCGGCTGCCTGCCCGGCATTCTCGACGTACTGCGGCGACAGGGGCTCGTGCGCGGCGTTTGGACCTTCGACACGCACGAGCAGTTGTCACCGGGCCAAGCGCAGGCGCTCGAGCAGCTCGCCGTCCGCTTTCCGGAGCTGCACGACGACGCCTTCGTGCGCGAGCATCTCGACGACTGGCTGCGCTGAACGGCCCGTTCTAACGCGCCAGCAGTTTCCCATGCCACGAGGTGTGCGCGGTGCGCTCGAACGCGTTCCGCCACGCGCCCACGCTCGCAATCGTCGTATCGAACACCGGCGTCTGCTCCGTGACGTTGCCCATGGCTGCCGCGGCACGAAACGACGGTCGATCACCGGCCACGACCGCGCCCGCCAAGTCACGCCAGAACACCGCGCCGCCGCCTACCAGTGACGTGCCGATGTGTGACTCGATGTCGGCGAGCACGCGAAACATCCCATCGATGGAGCAGCCGGAAGCACCGGTCGCGGCCTCATCGACCGCAACCGCCAGAAAGCGATCGTCGCGCCAGTCGCGCGCGCAGTACAGCGGGGCGCCGTGCGCCTTCCATTGCGCGAGATACGTGTCTACGGCGGCCAGCATGCGCTCCGCCGCCGCGCCCGTAATGGGCGCAGCGGCTCCGAACACCCACACGCGTGCCGTCTCCGGCAGCGTTTCGAATGCGACCAACGGCATGTGCGTTACTCCGGCTTGCCGGCACCGGGAAGCTGCAGCATCGGCATCGCCCCACCGGTGACCTGCGGCATCTGTCCGTTCCACCGCTTGGCCATTTCGTACTGCACCAGCGACCCGGTAATGCTTCGCGACAGCAGTTCGTTGGCCTTGGCCTGCGCCTCAGCTTCCGTGAGAATCGCCTTCGCGCGACCCGCCGCCTTGATGCTGTCACCCTGCGCCTGGAACGTGTTCTTCTGCAACTCGTTTTGCGCGGTGAGCGCCTGCTGCTGCATGACGTTCTTGAGCGAAATCGCGTCCATGACTGCCTTGGGTGCGCGGAACTCGTTCAACGTGAACTGCTTGACTTCGATGCCGTACGGATCGAGCCGCTTCTGCAACTGCGCCTGCGTGCGGGTGACGACTTCGGCCTTTTTGGGACCGAGAATCTGCGCGATCTCTTCGTTACCCACGACTTCCTGCAGCGACTGCCGGATGGCCTGACGCACGTAGCCGTGCTGGATGGTTTGCACATCCGTGCGGAACGTTTGATACAGCGCCGGCACCTTGGTCGGATCCAGCTCGAACGACATGGACACGTCGAGCGAGAGGGGCTGCCCTTCGATGGAGTTTACGTTGATTTCGTCGTTGTTCGGCGAGCCTTCCGTGCTCTCGCGCGTCAGGATCAGTGTCTGCATGAACGTGGGATACTCATTGATCTGCGTCATGAGCGGGTTGCGCACATGAAAGCCGGGTCCGAGTGGTGTCGGATCGACGCCACCACCACCGCGATGAATCACGATGCCAACGTGTCCCGGTTCGATGTATGCCACCATGTTGCGCGCCAACATCACGAGCGCAACGACCACGATCCCCGCAACGACGAGCTTCCCGACGGTGTTGCCGCTGGTGCCTCCCCCATCGTTGCCGCCGCCACCCGTCATGGAGTTGCGCATGGAATTGCGGAGCCCTTCGAGCGTGGAATCAATCGACGTGGCCATGGACGGCCTCCCGATAACAGTGTGAACACAAGGGTTCGCCCGTCGGCAGCCGCACGAGATCTTCCTCGCGCTGCGGCCCGTGGATCGGGCAGGTCAGATCCGCCTGTTTGTCGATGCGACGGCGGTTCGCGCTCTGCTTGAGGCGCGTTCCGAACGGCGTCACGCCAAGGGCTTTGAGTACGAAAGCGCCCACGATCGCGACCAATGCGATGAAGAGGACGCTTTCCAGCAGGATGACTGTCATATGCTTGAGGAATACTACGTGATGAGACGCCCCGTAGTGTCAAAGTGCAACGCCGATGCGCGCTCTTCTAGGACGACTCAGCACCCCAGTTCGAAGCGCAGCATGGCGTCGAGGTCGGGAAGGCGGAACGCGAAACCGGCGCGCTGCAGCACGGCGGGCAGCACACGCTGACTGGCCAGCACCGTTTCGTTGGCCATTTCGCTGCCAAGCAGCGTGCGCAACACGAACGCCGGCGCGGAGGCGAGCAGCGGCCGGTGCAGTACGTCGGCCAGCACGCGGGAATACGCCGCGTTGGTCAGGGGCGCGGGCGCCACCAGGTTGACCGGTCCGCACAGGTCGTCACGCATGAGGCAGAAATGCAATGCGCCGATCTCGTCGTCGAGAGCGATGGGGCTGATCCACTGCTTTCCGTTGCCCAGGGTGGCGCCCAAGCCGAACTGAAAGAGCGGCGCCTGCTTGCCCAGCGCGCCCCCGGCCGCTCCCTGCACAATGCCGGTTCGCGCATGGACCACCCGAATGCCGGCCGCCTCCGCCGCCGCTGTGGCGTCTTCCCACGCCCGCCCCACGTCGGC
>JBBQSM010000153.1:0-10811 GCA_038234895.1 Gemmatimonadales bacterium | reverse complement strand
CGTCGGCCGGTCACGCCATGCCTCCCGACGCCGACGGATCGATGCCGTCGCTCGCGGCGTTCGATTCCAGTACCAGACGCCGACGCGGGTCGAGTTGTTGTACGATCAGATCGGCCGCGAGGTTTGACACGATGACGACGACGGCGTATGCCACGGACAGTCCGAGTACCACCGGATAGTCTCGTGCAGCGATCGCGCTCATCATCGCGCGACCGAGTCCCGGCCACGCGAAGATCTGCTCGACAAACACCGATCCGGCAATGATCCCCGGCAGCATCAGCCCGAACAGCACGACGAGCGGCGACCAGGCGTTGCGCAGCACGTGGCGCACCTCGATACGCAACGTAGGCAAGCCGCGCGCGCGCGCCGCTTGCACATGGGGAGCGGCTGCCGCGTCCACCAGCGCCTGTCGCGCATATCGTGCCACGCCGGCTGCCCCCGGCACCGACAGCACCAGCAGTGGCAGGACCGCGTGGCGCGCCAGATCCTGCCACGCCGCGAAACCGGTGGCCAGCGCGGCGGGGTCCTGCAATCCGAACGCAGGAAATCGCATCCACGCCGGTGCTCCGAGTTGCGACGCACCGGTCGTCGCCATCGCCACCAAGGCCAGCGACAACCAGAAGCTCGGCGCCGCATACGCGGTCGTGGTGACGATCGTGATCGCGGTGTCGGTGCGGCCGCCCACCCGTAGCGCCTGCACGCCGCCAATCAGTACACCACCAACAATGCTGAACAACAGCGATGACATGCCGAGCAGCAGCGACACGGGGAGCGCGTCACCGATCACTTGGGACACCGGACGGGACAGGACGAGACTCGTTCCGAGATCGCCCTGCAGCAGCGCTCCCATCCATCGCCCATATTGCACGGGCAGTGGCGCATCCAGTCCGAGCAGGGCGCGCTGGCGCGCGATCTCCTCGGCGGTCGCCGTGGGCGAGATCAACAACGATGCCGGATCACCCGGCGCGAAATGAATCAGCGCGAAGGTGAGGGTCGTGACGATCCACAGCAAAACGAGCGCGTCGAAGACGCGCGACGGAAGTCGGCGCACGCGGGGATGATGGCATCGGGACGGAGCACGTCAACCCGGGCCGTTGGACGTGCGACAATGTGGCGCGCGGCCACCCGGCGACTTTTCCTGTCGGTAGCGGCGCTGGTCGCGCTGCACCTTGCTGCCGCGTGCGGGGCGCCGGCGCGACCGGCGGGTACCGTGGTCATGGCCTCGGGCACCGATCTCGAGTCGGCAAATCCGCTGGTCACCATTCATCCCCTGTCGCGGCAACTCCAGCGCCACGCGCTCTTCGTCACGCTCGTTCGCCTCGACTCGGCGCTGCAACCCGTGCCGTATTTCGCCCGCGCGTGGGTGTGGAACGACGCCCGCACGTCGGTCACGTTTACACTGGCCACGACGCTACGCTGGCACGACGGCGTGCCCACCACCGCGCGCGATGCCGTCTTTACGCTTGACGCCGTTCGTGACCCTGCGCTTGGATCGCCGCGCGCCGGTGATTTGCAAAGTGTGCGCGGCGTGCAGGCGCTTAACGACTCTGTGTTGCGCGTGGACTTTTCGCAGCCGATGCCGGCACTGCCGATCGTTTTCGCCGAGCTGCCACTCGCGCCTGCACATCTGCTCGATTCCGTGCCGCGCGCGCGGTGGCGCGAACACGTCTTCGCCACCGCACCCGTTGGCAACGGACCCTTTCGGTTCGTGCAGCGTACGGCGGGTCGACGTTGGCGCTTCGAGCGCAACGCGGATTTCCCCGTCGAAATGGGTGGTCCGCCTTCGCTGCAACAATTGGTGGTAGCGGTAGTCGATGAAGCATCCACGAAATTCGCGGGGCTCGTGAGTGGGGAGCTCGATGTGGCAGGGGTGTCGCCCACCATGGCGTCGCTGGTCCGTCGTGATCCCACACTGGCATTGCTCACACCGCCGGCGCTCTTCACTACAATGCTCGCGTTCAACACCACGCGGCCTCCTTTCGATGACGCACGCGTGCGACGCGCCGTCTCGCTGAGCATCGACCGCCGTCGCATCGTGCAGGCGGCCGTCGCCGGATTCGCCACGCCGGCCGGTGGCGCTGTGCCGCCAGGATTGCCGCTGCCCGTACGCGACGCGAACGCGCCGGATACGCTGCAGGCGGACCGGCTGCTTGACGCCGCCGGATGGACGCGCGGTGCCGACGGACGCCGCCGGAAAGGCGAGCGCCCGTTGGCGGTGACGCTCCTGTCGGTCGGCTCCGGCGACCTTGCCGTGGAGCAGTTACTGCAAGCCGATCTGCAGGCCCGCGGCATCGAATTGAAGATTCGCGTGGCCGAACTCGCCACCTTTCTGGCCATGTTGCGCGCGCCACAAAAGGACTTCGATTTTGCGATCACGGGTGTCCCGGGTGATCTCGGACTCGGTCATGTGGCCGCCATGTTCGCCAGCGCACAGCGCGGCGGCGCGCTCGACTACACCGGCTTTCACACCGACGCGATCGACGGCGCGATTACCGCCGCACGACGTTCGCCGGCAGACAGTGCGGGTGCCGCCTGGCGCGCGGTCGATTCGTTGCTCACCGTCGATATGCCTGTGGCGTGGCTGTATCACGCGCGCGGTGTGCAAGGTGTCTCACGAAAACTCGGCAACGTGGTAATGGATCTGCGCGGCGAGTTGGTCAATGTGGCGCGGTGGACGCGCGAGGAGTCCCGATGACTGAGCCGCGTGCCGTCATGTCAGCGGCGATGCGTTCGGTGCTGCTGCCATACGATCTCTCGGCGCGCGCGGCCGACGTGCAATCGTCGAGCGTTGCCGGCGACCGCTCGCTTTTCGTCCTCGCCGATGGACTGGCCGCCGAACTGGCGCCGCTGCTCGTCGGCGACCTGCCCATCCCGCGACAAAAGGCGAGACTCACCCGCATCGGTGGCCGTTGCCCGGTGCACGGCGTGCTGTTGATCTTCGACCCGTATTCGTCGCAGCTCCACTGGTGCGCACGCTGCGAGCAGCCGTACACCGGGCGCGAACACGACGATTGGTGGGCCATGGGCGCGCAACTCTGGATTGCGGAACGTGCCGTGCATGCGGCGACGCTCTTCGCGCTGCGCGGTGATCCGGGCCACGCAGCGCTCGCCTCCCGCATCCTTGCCACCCTCGCGGATCGCTACGCCAGTTGGCCAAATCGCGATAACGTGCTCGGTCCATCGCGCCCGTTCTTCAGCACGTATCTTGAGTCCATCTGGTTGCTCAACGTGTCGCACGCGCTGGCGCTGCTTGAAACGGCGAACGCGGAGTCTGTGCACGCACTCGGTGGGATCGTACGTGACCGCCTGGTGTCGCCCAGTGTCGCGCTCATCGCCAGCTTTCACGAAGGCAAGAGCAACCGGCAAGTATGGAACGAGGTCGCCGTGCTGTCGGCGCTGCGACTCCTTGACGATCGCCGCGCGATCGACCGACGGTTGCAGGCGCTCGGCGGGTTGCCATGGTTGGTGGAGCACGGATTGCTGTCCGACGGCAGCTGGTACGAGGGCGAGAACTATCACCTCTTTGCGCACCGTGGACTCTGGTACGGCGTGCAATTGTTGCAGGCGCTCGAACGGCCATTGCCTGCTGCACTCGATGCGCGATATGCCGCCGGATTTCTCACACCGTTCGCCGGCGTGCTCCCCGACGACACGTTCCCCTCACGCCGCGATTCGCAATACGCCGTGTCCATCCGGCAGTGGCGCGTCGCGGAGTGGTGCGAGTTGGGCTACGCGCACGCGCCGGATACGCGATTGGCCGGGGTCCTGACGCGATTGTACGACGGAGCAGCGCCCGCCGGCGACACGGAACGATGGCGTTCCACGGCGGACGCCGAGCGCAATGCGGCACCGGTGGCGCTGACGCGGGCCGATGGGTCGTGGCGCGCGCTATTGGGGGCGCGCGTGGTCGCGCCGCCCGACAGACCGTGGTCGATTGAGAGTGCGTGCCAGCGCGCTCAGGGGCTCGCGGTGGTGCGACGTGATCGGGCGCGAACGTACGTGGGGCTGGAAGGCGGGCACGACGGGGGCGGACACGGACATCCTGATCGACTGGCGCTGACCGTGCAATCGGACGAGTGGCGCTGGCTGGAAGATCCCGGGACGGGCAGCTACGTCGATCCGTCACTGTTCTGGTATCGCAGTACACTCGCACACGCGGCGCCGCTGTTGAACGGGCGCTCACAGCTTGCCGTCGCCGGCGACCTGCTGGCGTTCGAAGATCGCGGTGGGGCGGGATGGATCTGGAAGCGCGCACGCGACGTCGCACCCGGCGTCACGATCGATCGCACCGTGATCGTCGCCGATGGATATCTGGTCGATCTGCTGGAGTGGTCCTCGGCGCCGCCGTCGCCCGACGTGGAACAGGCGGCGGTTGCCATTCCCTCCGAGCACGAGTTGTTGCTTCCGATCGCCGGTGCGGGCGACGTGCTCCCGGCGCCGCTCTGGAGTTCTGTCGCGATGCAGGGGGCGGGCGGCCTCGAGGATGGCTTTGGGTTCGTGCGGAATGCACAGGTGGCACCACTGACGCCGCGGGTGGTGCTGCGCGCGCACCCCACGTCGGCGCGGGCCACGCATGCCACGACTGCCGAATCGGGATCCGAGCCGTTGCCCGCGTTGGTGTGGTACGCCTCCGCCAATTCGGGCGTACTGCTGCGCGGACAGGTGCCCGGTGCTCCCGGCCATCCGCCCACAGAACGTCACTGGCTGCGCGTGCACGGAAATCGCGGCGCAATCGCCGGGGTCTGGTGCTGGCCCGATCCCGAAACAGGCGCATACGCGGTCAACGACGTTGCGTTCGACCTCGCTGATACGCCGCGCGTCGATGTGACCACGGTCGACGGGACGCAGGCCGAACACGCGCGCGCGCCGCACGGCTGGCACATCGAACTGCTTGCACGACACGCGCGAAGCAGCATCGATCTGGAAGGATTGGTTGCTGCGCCCACGCCGGCCGCCGAGCCGAACGATGCGTTGACGCCGCCGCGCCGATCGTCGCACGCAGCCGTTGGCGACGCCGCCGTGTTGGTTCCCACCGTCGAGCAGGGAGCAGTGCAGGGCGAACCCGGTAGCACCATCGACGGCGCGATATCGTTTTTGCTTGACGAGCCGTTCTATGTGCGCACGGAGCAAAGCTGGCGTGAGGCCGATTGCCCCACGGCGTTGGTGCAGCTCGCCGCGACGGACACCGCCTTTGTGGTCGACGTGGACGCACGCACCGGGGCGCTGGTCGTGGCCGCCATGGCCGGTGAGAATCCGTTGGACAACGAACGGGCCGATATCAATAGCGATGGGGTGCAGTGGTATCTGACTGACGAGGTGGCGCACGGCTGGGCGGCGGCGGCGTTGCTGGTGCCGGCGGACCCCGACGCTCCGCGCACGACGCCGCTCTTGCCTGGTGAGATGGCGCAAGGCCTCGCTCCGGTCGTCAGCTGGCGGCCCACCGTCACCGGATGGGCGGTGCGACTGGTCTGGTCGCGCCAGCGTCTGCCGCGTGGCGACGACGGCACGGTGCACTTCGACCTGATCGTCAACGAGCGCACGCCCGACCGGGAACGACGACGCGGCCAACTCGTGCTGAGCGGCGGGGGCGGATTCGGCTATCTGCGGGGGGATCGGCACGAACCGGCCCGGTCGCTCCGGCTGTCGTTCGATTGAGCGGGCGGGAACGAATGCGCCACACGTCAAGGACGCTGGCTGGCTATCTTGCGGATGGCTGACGGTGTCGTACGAACCGGCGCCGTCCTTCGCGTGCCACCGCCGTCCGATCGTCGCAGCTGGCACGCGCTCTGCTCGTTTCCTGTCCGTCCATCGATACCCTCCGGGATGTCCGACTCCGTCCTGACCGCCGTAACGGTCGTGCTGTACGAATCGCAGGATCCTGTCAACATCGGCGGCGTGGTGCGCGCGATGAAAAACATGGGCGTCCTCGATTTACGCCTCATCCGCCCGTGTGCCTACGACCCCACGCGCATCGAACAAATCGCGCATGACACCCGCGATGTGGTTCAGCGCATCAGGCACTTCGACACAATCGACGATGCCTTGGCCGATTGCGTGCGGGTCATCGCCTTTTCCGGCCGGCGCCGCGCCGCCAAGTGGGCACGCCACACGCCCCGCACCGCCGCCGTCGATCTGTTGGAGCACACGGTCCATGGCAAGGTCGCCATCATGTTCGGTCGGGAAGATCACGGGCTCCCGAACGATGCGCTCGACCGGGCGCATGCCGTGGCCACGATTCCCACCACCGAACACTTCTCGCTCAATATCGCGCAGGCCTGTCTCGTCGCACTCTACGAACTGCACCTGCATGCGGCCGACGCCACGCGATGGATCGCCGCGCCCAAGCATGCGACCGCGCCGCCCACCATGCAGGAACTCGAGCAGACGTTCGCCGATGCAGAAGCGGCGCTGGCTGCGATCGCGTACTTCAAGACGCGCAATTCGGAGCTGGTCATGCGCTCGCTCCGGTCGCTGGTGTTTCGCGCCGCCCCGGACGCCCGCGAACTGCTGCTGCTGCGCACTGCCAGTATCGAAGTCCTTCGCACCATCGAGCGGGAAACGCGCCTGGCTGTTGCCCGTGCCCTTGGCGAACAACCCGCGTCCGCCGTGAATCAGTCGACATCGGGCGCGGGAGACGACACGTGACACGCGCGATACCCTTGGCGGGACCGCGCGACGACGACTGGCGTGCTCGTGCGGCCGACGCCATTCCCGGCGGTAGTTCCACCGGGAGCAAGCGTCCCGATGTGCTGTACGGCACGCGCGCCAACGACCTCGGATTGCCCACGCACTTTGAACACGCCGATGGGTGTCTGGTGTACACCCCCGACGGTCGGCGCTACATCGATTGCACAATGGCCCTGGGCGCCGTGGCTATCGGCTACGCGGACGGCGCCATCACGCGCGCGGTGCAGGCGGTGGCCGCCTCGGGTAACGTCACCGCATTGCCGCATCGCCTGGAAGTGGAGGTGGCCGAGCGACTCATCGATCTCGTCCCCTGCGCCGAACAGGTGCGCTTCTTACGAACGGGCGCAGAAGCGACCGCCGCCGCGGTACGCATCGCCCGCGCGGCGACGGGCCGCGAACACATCATCGCCTGCGGCTACTTCGGCTGGCTGGACTGGTGCAGCGATGCCGACGGTGTCCTTGAAGCGGAGCGGCGCGCGGTCACCTGGGTACCGTTCAACGATGTCGCCGCGCTCGAGCGCGCGGTCGCGGCGCATGCCGGGTCACTCGCCGCCATCATCGTTGAGCCGCTCATTCACGACATCGCGCAGGTGGCGTGGCTTGACGCGGCGCGTACGGCGTCTACGCGTGTCGGTGCCGTGCTCATTTTCGACGAAATCAAAACGGCGTTCCGTATTCGTACCGGCGGTGTGCAGGAACTCTTGGGCGTCACGCCGGATCTGACAACGCTTGGCAAGGCGATGGCCAACGGCTATCCGCTCGCAGCCGTTGTCGGCCGGGCCGCCGTGATGGCTGCCGCGTCGCGCAGCTGGATCTCGTCCACCGCCGCGGCCGAGGCGACTGGATTGGCCGCAGCGCGCGCCGTGTTCGATTGGCACGAGCGCGTAAACATCCCCGACCGGCTCGCGTTCGCGGGCGCCATGATGCAACAGATCGTCGGCACCGCGCTGACCGAATCGCCGTGGGTCGGCGTGCACGTCGAGGGACCTGCACCCATGTGGCGACTGGTCGCAGACGTGCCGGAACGCATCGACGCGCCGGAACGCATCGACGCGCTGGTGGCCGCGGCAGCGAAGCATGGCGTGCTGCTCAAGCGCGGCGCCTATCAGTTCGCTGCACTGGCGCACGACCAAAAAGCAATGGACCTGCTGGCCAACGCTATGCCCGCTGTCATGCAATCGCTGCTCCCAGGACCGCGTCGTGTCGCACCCTGATGTCGTGCGCGCGCATGCGTGAGCCACTCGGCGGCTCCTCGCCCCTCATTGACGTGCACGCGCATTTTCACACGCCGCACACCAACCGCGCCGACTGGATGCGCTACAACGCGTCGCGCCTCGACGCGGGCGCGCGCATCGGGGTTCGCTGTCATGTCGCGTCGGTCCTGGGATCGTGGGGGCACACGTCGCCCACGTACTTCTCGTCGCCGGCCGACCAGACGCGTGCGAACGATTGGATGTTTGATTTTGCCGAAACCCACGGGCCGGTGGTGCGCGCGTTTGTAGCCGTGAACCCGAATTTCACGGCGCACGCGCTGCAGGAGATCACGCGCGGCGTGGCGCGCGGCGCGATCGGCGTGAAACTCGCCGCCGCACGCCGGGCCGACGACGCGTTGCTCGACGACATCGCCGCTGCCGCGGCCGCGCATGGATTGCCGCTGTTGCACCACATCTGGCAGCATCGACGCCGCGACTGGCCCAATCAGGATGCGTCCGATGCGATCGAACTCGCGCGGTTGGCGGTGCGGCATCCGCGCACCACGTTCCTGCTCGCGCATATCGGCGGCGGCGGCGATTGGGCGCACACCTTTCCGGCCGTGCGTGATGTCCCCAACATCGTCATGGATTTGTCCGGCAGTGGCATCGATCGGGGAATGATCGACGAAGCGCTGCATTGGGTGGGCGCGTCGCGCCTGTTGTGGGCGGCCGATCTGACGCTCTGTACGGGGCTTACGAAGCTGCGTGCGCTCGCCTACACCGGCGCGTCCGACCACGAGATCTCGGCCATGCGCTGGCGAAATGCGGTGCGGATCTTTCCTGCGGGTTCGTTCGCCCCCGTGCTCGAGGGAGAAGACGGCTTGTCCGATCTGCATGTTGATCCGTCGGGGGCGGCGTGAGCGCTCCCGGGCCGCTTCCTATCGACGTCAACGCGTGGATCGGTGGATACCCGTTCCGCGAGGTGCCGCATCCAGAGCCGGCGGTGCTGACGCGCGTGTTGGCGCGCGAAGGGTTCGGCGGCGCGTGGGTGGGCCATTTGCCCGGGGCTTTCCACCGTGACCCCGGGCCGTCCAATCGGGCCCTGTACAGCGCGTTGTCGCCATTTCGCGACGTGCTGCACCCGACGCCGATCGTGCGCCCTGACTGGCCCGGCTGGCGCCAGACGCTGGCCGAGGCGGTCCATGCGGGGGCGCCGGCGGTTCGTGTCTACCCCGCCCAGTGGGCGCTGGGCCCGGGCCACCCCGCGCTCGGCGAACTCGCCGTCGCCTGTGGCGAGGTGGGGGTTGTTCTGCACGTGACCGTGCGATTCGAGGACCTGCGGCAGCGCCACCAACTCGATAGCGCGGGCGACGTACCGGCGGCGACGCTCCGGGCGCTGGCCCGCATTTCTGGGTCTCGCGCCCACATGGTCGTGGCGGGCGCCAGTCGGGAGTTGATCGAGGAGACCCACTGGGGGCTCACGCCGGACGAGCAGGCGCGCGTCTGGTACGACTTTGATTGGGTATGGGGGCCGCCCGAAGATCACTTCGCGCATCTCGTCGAGACCCTCGGTCCGGCGCGTTTGGCGTGGTCGTCGTGGTGGCCGCTGCGCCTGACGCAGCAGTCGCGCGCCTTGGTGGACTTGCTCCCCGATTCTGCTCTGGACTCACCGCCTCCGTTGCCGTTCGCCGATGGGGCGCAGATCGTCGCGGCGGCGCGTCGCGCGGCGGCGGTATCGGCGCGCAATACTGCACCATGAGGCGGTGCGGGATTGCCGGCGGTGCACGCAGACACATGATGCGCGCATCGGTCGGGTGATGGGGAACTGCGTGAAAAAGTGGTCGTTTATCGAGTGAGGGAACGTTTCGGAAATTCGTGTTTGCGACGCGACTTTGCCCTTGCGTACTAATACGGTGGCGGTCATACTTGACGCTTGCAAAAACTCTGTGGACACGGACTTACGCTGTTGACTCCGGTCCAGTCCCACGAGTCCGAAACCCTGCGTATGTCCTTTGCGCGGCGACCCCCGAGGGGTTCGTTGCGTTTGTGTTGCCACCCAAGCCTTCCCGGTCGCGTCAATGACGGTAAAGAAGAAGTGGACGGTGATTCCCGGTTTTCTCGCACTTGCTGCCGCGGCGACGTTGTTGTCGGCGTACAGCGGTGCGTCAACGTCGCAAGGGTTGCGCGTTGAGCAGCCGGTCAAATTCGTCCATTCGCCTCACGTGCAGAAAGCGGGTATGAATTGCCTGTACTGCCACAGCGCCGCCAACAAGGCGCCTGATCCGGGCAATGCGTCCGTGTCTACGTGCATGGGCTGCCATACCGTCGTGAAGACGGGCTCGCCCGAGATCAAGAAGGTGGCGGCGTACTACGCCAAGGGGCAGCCGATTCCGTGGAATCGTGTGCACAAGGTGCCGGACTACGTGCACTTCCCGCACATGCGGCATGTGAACGCGGGCGTGACCTGTCAGTCCTGCCATGGGCAGATCCAGAATCAGGGGAAGCAAGGCCCCGATACGAACTACGTGCCGGTGATGCAGGCCAACTCGTTGAACATGGGTTGGTGCGTCAACTGTCACGTGCAGGGCTACAAGCCCGCCGAAGGTGCGCGTCTGGCAGGGATGCCGGTCACGCCCGAACTCGAAGCGATGCCCGCGAAGAAGGCTCGCTACGATTGCAGCGTCTGCCACTACTGATCGTCGACTGACCCTCGTCCACGGGGCGTCGACGCGTAGCGTGCGCGTTGGTTGCCTTGTGCGGCCGCCCGAAGCGGAGTGACTGCATGAGCATTGAAACGGGATCCGGCGTGAAGCGCCGAGACTTCCTAAAGATCCTAGGCGCCACTGGCGCGACGACAGCGATGGTGGGCTGCTCCTCCGAAAAGGTGGGGAAGCTCATCCCGTATGTCGCGTCTCCTGACAACACCGTCCC
>JBBQSM010000152.1:0-10951 GCA_038234895.1 Gemmatimonadales bacterium | reverse complement strand
CGTGGACGTGTGGGGGCGCAGCGATTCGCTCATCGCGATCATTCGCTCAGCCCGCGCGCGCGGCGACCGGATCTTTGCCGACCAGTATCCGTACACGGCCAGCGGCACGGCGCTGACGGCCGCCGTGGTCCCGCGTTGGGCGGAAGACGGCGGCAACGCCGCGTTGCTCAATCGCTTCAACGACGACACGCTGCAGCCCAGACTGCGCCGCGACATGGAAGACAATCTGCGCCGGCGAGGCGGGGCCGCGTCGATTCTGCTTACCTCACCGCGCGATACCGCACTGCGCGGGCTCACGCTCGCCGAGGCAGCAACACGTTTGAAGGTGGATCCCATTGCGGCCGCGATCGCGATCATCCGGAGCGGCGGCTCGAGTGTCGCGTCGTTCAACATGCAGCAGGCGGACATCGACGCGCTGGCAAAAGAACCGTGGGTGATGACCGGCTCCGACGGCAGTGACGGGCACCCGCGCAAGTTCGGTACGTTCCCCAAGAAGTTGCGCGAGTTCGTTTTCGTCCGCGCGGTGCTGCCGCTGGAGGCGATGGTGCAGCAGTCTACGCTGTTGCCCGCGACGGTCTTCGGTCTGCGCGACCGGGGCGCGCTGCGCGAAGGCGCATTTGCCGATGTGATTGTCTTCGATCCGGCGACGGTGAAGGACCGCAGCACGTACATCGAACCAACACTCCCGGCGGAGGGTATGCGCTATGTGTTCGTGAACGGTGTGGTCGCGGTGGACCGCGGTGTGCCGACGAACGCACGCGTGGGTCGTGTACTGACCCGCGCGGTGAAGGCCAGGTAGCGCGGACGGCACGCGAAACGTATTTCATTGATATCCGTGTGCTCGTCGATGCATCCATCGTTCCCGTGCGCTGGAGTTGCTGCCATGATGGTTTCTCGTGTCGTTCGTTGTTGCGTCGTCCTGCTGTGCGGTATGCCGTGGGCGAGTGCCGCCTCACAGCTCGCTGAACTGCAGCCCGGCGTGCGAGTGCGCGTGCGGGCTCCGGGTGAAATCGCGGGACGACTGACGGGCGTCGTGCTGTCGCGATCCGCCGATTCGGTCACGCTCAACCGGCCGAACGCGATGCCGGTTACCGTGGCCATCTCGAAGCTCTCCAGCATCGAAATCTCACGCGGCAAAAGCCGACGGCGTGGGGCGCTCACTGGAGCCGCGTGGGGCACCGCCATCGGGCTCGGTTTGGGACTCACGCCCATTACCGACTCCACCTGCACCGGCGGGTCCATGGTGGTGCGCGGCGACTGTCGACCGGTTTCCCGCGCGTCGTTCGTGACCACGATGCTCATTGGCTCCGTGCCAGTAAGCGCGGGAATCGGCGCGCTGATCGGACGTGAACGATGGGAAGGCGGCCCGGTCCCGACGCATGTCGGTATCCTGCCACCGTCGCGCACGCGGTCCGCCGGACTCGTGCTTCGCTGGGTCGCGACCGGTCCGCGTCGCGAAGACTGATCGCACGCGCATGCGGCGCACGCGTGTGGGGGGACCTCGCCACGGCAAACGATCGCAGATGTTCACAATCGTTCACGGAACGGCGCGTGTCACCGTGATTGGTCGGCGTGACACGGGCGTCCAGCGAATCAACTCGAGCGACGCCTCGGCCAAGGGCGCGGGCAGCGAATCGGGCACGAGCCGCAGGTCGCGGTTGGGGCGCATGCTCACGCGATGCACGCTCGCGCCCGGGAGCACCAGCATACGTTCCTCGTCGGACACATTGCCAAGCGCCAGCTCCACCGTGTCCGCGCGATTGGGCCACACCAGTTGCGCCGTATAGCGACGCCGGAGGGCGAACACGTCACGGATGTCCACGCCCGTCCGATACACGGTCGTCATGTGCAGCGACACGCCCGCGCCACCATCCTCACCACCGACGACCTGCAGACGCATGTCGCCATCGCGGAACTCGCCGCGCCCATTGGACTGGAGCTGAACCACCCGCTTGCCGGTAAGCGACTCCACCGCACCAAAGATGCGAAACGATGTCACCGTTCCAGTTCGACGCGGTTCCGGCGAACGCTGTGGCAGCATGACCATGACCGAACCGATGTCCGCGCCGGGACGTGACCCACCGAACAGTCTCGGCACATCCGCTATGAACAGCGGCGCCCACAACGGTGTGGTCGTACCGTCGCTGAACGTTGCAGACGCGGAATCGGTAAGAAACGCGTACCGGTACGGTGCACGCATTCCGGTTGCCGTGATCTGTAGAAACAATTCCCGGTCACGCAGCAAGCGGTTCGCATCGAACGACGCGATCTCTAGCGCAACTCCGGGTGCCGTCGCCGACTCCAGCGCTGGCCGCTCAGCAAGCGCCTCCCGTCGTGTAATCGCGAGCAGACCGGCCGCCAGCACCACCGCCGCCACACCGAGCAACGGACGCGTCGCGGTGCGCCGGCGGTAGACCAGCGTGAGCAGCGCGGCCGATCCGGCAGTCGCCACCACCTGCAGCAGCGCGCGCGGAATCCATGCGGTACCCAATTGCCATGGCGCCTGGCTCAACGTGATCCCGATGACTGTGAACACGACCGGCACGGCAATGATCGCCGCGAAGAATCCGGCGAACCGCCGCGTGAGCGCCGCGACCAGCATGGCAAGCAGCAGCCATCCGCCGTACACCCACACCGCGCGTGACAGCAGCGAACCGAACTCGTCGCCGGTGATTCCGAAGTATCGCAGCGCAGCGATTTCGCCGAGCAGCGGCGGCAACAGGATCACCACACCGGCGAGCGACAGCTTGGCCATGAGGAGCGCGCGCGTCTCGATGGGCTGGCTGGCCCAGAAGGCGCGCGGATTTGCCGGTGCATCGGACTGCACCAACAGCGCGGCGATCACGCCGCCCAGCAGCCACAGCGCCGGCGCAAAGAGCGTGGTCATGCCGTCCGGTGCGTTTGGCACGATTTGCGAGGCGGTGAGCGTCGTCACCACCGCAAGCACCGCGTAGCCAACGAGCCACCAGCGCCACTGCGTGACGTCCTTGCGCGCTACATGCCACACCTGCCCGATCGTCGTCATACCCCCACCTCCAAGGCCCGCCGGGACGAACCAGCGAGTGCGATGTACAGCTCCTTCAGTGAAGCCTCCCGAACATCCACTCGTGCGGCACCGCGAAACGGCGCCGGCAATTCGCTTAGATCTCCTGTCTGTTCGATGAGCACGCTGAGACGCAGTCCGGCGCGTTCCACGGCCACCCAGTTTGCCGGAATGGGCTCGGGCATACGCATGGTTTTCTCCGTGATCATCTCGATTCGCTTGTAGCGTGCGCGTACGTCATCGATCGGCATGGACAGGCGCATACGTCCGCCATCCAGCATGCCCACCCAGTCGGCCAACGGTTCGATCTCGGCGATATCGTGCGAACAGAGCAGCACCGTGGCGCCCTCGAGACTCGCGGCATCGAGCAAGCCGCGCACCAGGTCGTCTTTCACGGCCGCGTCCATACCAGTGAACGGTTCGTCCATGATCAGCAGCTTGGGCTTGGGCGCGAGGGCGCACAGCAGCGCCGCTTTCATGCGTTGGCCGCGAGACATTTTGCCGACCACCTGTCGTGGATCGAGATCGAATCGGGCGCGCAGTGTGAGCGCGAGCGCGTGATCCCAGGTCGGGTAGAGCGGCGCGCAAAATGCTTCGAGCTGCGACAGACGCATCCACCCCGGCAGCTCCTGCCCTTCGGCGACGTACGTGATCTGCTGACGCTGGGTGCGCGACAACTCGCCGAGCGGTGTGCCGAACAAACGGATGGTTCCTTGCTGCAGTCGGCGCGCGCCCACGAGCATTTGCAACAGCGTGGTCTTGCCCGCGCCGTTCGCGCCCAGCAGCGCGTAGAGCGCGCCCTGCGGAATCTCGAGGTCGAGGTCGTTGAGCACGGTTGTGCGCCCAAAGCGGTACGAGAGTCCCTGCACCGCGACCGCCGGACTGGAGATTCGAGACTGTTCGCGCGTCATGCGTGCGTTCCGGTGAGGGTAGACGATGTGGCGGTGGGCGTGGCTGCGGCGGGTTCGGCGGTACTCGCGACGTTTCCGGACACCGGCGGCATGGAGAGTTCGCGCCAGCGGTCGCTGACAGCCTGCTGCACGTCTGCTTCGGCGAGCCCCAGGCGCAGCGCTTCGACCACCACCTGCTCGATTTCGCGCGACAGCAGCGCGGCGCGTTCGGCAGCAGTCGCGGCGCGGCGTTTGGCGACGACCGTCCCCAAGCCCGGGAGCACGTCGAGCACGCCATCGCGGGTGAGTTCCGCGACGACCTTGTGTGCGGTGTTGGGATTGATCTTGAGCGCCTGACTTAGCTCGCGAACCGACGGGAACGCAGCGCCCTCAGGCAGTTCGCCCGAGACAACGGCTTTGGTCGCCGCGTACACGATCTGCCGGTACGGCGACTCGCCCGGCGCGAGGACCACAGTGAAAGGGAGCATGTGGTGTACTATGTGCACTAGTACAGCTAGTTGTCAACCGATCTTGGGACCACTTGGCGGCGCCCGGGGTATTTGGCCGAACTGTTTTGGTGATATCCGCCAACCGGCGCACTTTCCGATCAGAGGTCCCATGCCATTGACTCACAAGCAGTTACAGCAAATCGAAGCCCGCCTCCATGAGGAGCGCACGCGTATTGTCGGTCAGTTGCACGAGTTCACGGGCGCCGAAGCTGCCGAAGACAGTCAGGGGCAGGCGGGGGACAGTTCGAAGTTCCCTACGCATGCAGCGGATCTTGGCACGGACGTCGCCACGGAAGAGTTGGAGGCATCGATCGCCACGCGGCGCTCAGCCGAAATCGCTGAAATTGACGCGGCCCTGGAGCGCATCACCACGTCGCCAGAGACATTTGGGCTGGACGAGAATTCGGGGGAGGAGATCCCGTTTGCTCGACTGGACATCATTCCATGGGCGCGCACGACCGTGTAAAACGGGGTGGATTGACGACGATGTGAGCAGGGGTCGGCCGGTGGCGCTTTGCCGAGCCGACCCCGCTCCGTATCTTCGCGCAGACCCTCTTCGTTGGAGCCTGCCCGATGTCCATGTTCCGCCGGCGACGCACCTGCCTCGTCGCCCTGTCAGTTCTCTGCCCGTCCGCGCTCGTCGCCCAGGCCGCGACGGCCACACCCCCCGCGCCGAGTGCACGCGCGAACGCGGCGCGTCCATCCACGCCGCAGCCCATCACCCCCGTCGACATTTCCGCATGGAAGTCCATTCGCGGGACAACCATGTCCAACGATGGCGCGTGGTTCGCCTACACCGTAGCGCCGAACGAGGGGGACGCCGAGGTGGTGGTCCGCCAGACGGCGTCGGGCGGCAAAGAGCATCGTTTTCCGATCGGCGAAGCGCCGGCGGCGGCGGGCGGTCGTGGTGGCGACGGCGGCAGCGCAGCGATGCAGCTCTCGGGCGACGGCAAGTGGGCGGCGATGCTGGTGTACCCCAAGGCGGCCGAGCAGAAGCGCATGCGCACCGCGCGTCGTCCGGTGCAGTCGAAGGCGCTGATCGTCAATCTCGCCACGGGTGAGAAGCGTGAGTTCGACAAGATCCGTCGCATCGCGTTCGGCGGCGAATCACCGCGCTGGATCGCGCTGCAGGGGTACGGTCCCGATGCACCGGCGGGTGGCGGCGGTGCTGGCGGTGCCGCGCCCGCGGCCGGCGCCCCCGGCATGGGCGGCAATCCATTGGGTGGCGGTGGCGGTCGGGTGGACGGGACCGACCTGTTGCTCCATGAACTCGGTGCGCAGACGGTGTTTAACATCGGAAACGTCGGCGAGTTCGACTTCGATCAGCGGGCTCGCTGGTTGGCATACACCATCGACGCGCGCGACCAGTTGGGCAACGGTGTGCAGCTGCGCGATCTGACGACGGGCGCTGTGCAGTCGCTCGACGCGGGCAAGGCGAGCTATCGTCGGTTGGCGTGGAGCGATACGCTGCCGGCGCTCGCGTTTCTCAAGGGGACCGCCGACAGCGCCGCAACCGATACGACCTGGGGCGCCTTCGCGATGGCCGGCGTGGGCGGCAAGGCGCCCGTGCTCGCGTCGGTCGGTGCCGGTGGACGCGGCGCGGTGCCTGCGGGCATGGAAGTCAGTCCTGATCGTGCACCGCGTTGGACGGAAACGATGGATGCGCTGGTGATTGGTCTGCGCGTGGCCTCGCCTCCGCTGCCAAAGGGCGAGGCGCTGGCCGACGATGAGCGTCCGTCGCTGATTCTCTGGCACGGCAAGGACTCGCGCCTGCAGTCGATGCAGATGGTGCAGGAGAACGCGGACAAAAGCTTCTCGTTCATGGCGATGTATCAGCCGACCACGATGACAGTGGTGCAACTCACCGATGATGTCGTCCGCACGGGTACGTTGGGGGCGCGCGACCGGTATCTGCTGGGTACGGACAACCAGCCGTACGAGCGGCAAACGAGTGTGGACGGCATTCAGCGTCGCGACTTGTATCTCACCGACGCGCGCACGGGCACTCGCACACTGGTGAGGAAGGCGTTGCGCGGTGCCTCGTCGCTTGCACCGGATGGTCGCACGGTGCTGTTCTGGGACGACGGCAACTTCCATGCGTACGATGTGGCGACGAAGGTGGTCACGAACGTGACCGGTGGCGCGCCCGTGTCGTTCGTCGACACGGAAGACGACCACAACGTCGATCGTCCATCCACGAACATTGTGGGCTGGAGCAAAGATGGTCGGTTCGCGCTCGTGAGCGACAACTACGACGTGTGGCGCATCGGGATGGCGGGAAAGAGCTGGGCGAATCTCACCGTAAACGGCCGCACTGAACGCATTCGTTATACGCGTCGCATTTCGACGGACCCGCGTGAGCGTGATATCGACCTGACCAAGCCGGTGTTCATGGCGGCGATGCAGTCGCGCACCAAGAAGGAAGCGATCGTGCGCATCGATCCGGCCAAGGCGGGCGCCGTGGTGGTGACGGGCTGGCGCGACGCGCGGCATGCGCCGATGAAGGCGCGCGATGCCGACGTGTGGCTGTCGTCGATCCAGAGCGCCACGCGCTTTCCGGACTACTGGCGCGTGTCGTTCGGCGCGGGCGGCATTTCCGACTCGGTGCGGCTGTCGGATGCGAATCCGAACATGAACGGCGTCGCATGGAGTGCCGGTTCGCGACTGGTGAGCTATGTGACGGAAAAGGGCGACTCGTTACAGGGCGCGCTGTACCTGCCGGCCGGCTACCAGGAAGGGAAGCAGTACCCCACGCTGGTGTTCATCTACGAATTGCAGTCCGACAATCTGAACAGCTTCCAGTCACCGAACTTCTCCAGTTCGCCGAATGCGCTGATCGGCGTGCACAACTCGCGCGGCTATGCGGTGTTCCTGCCGGACATCGTGTACAAGCTGAATGATCCCGGCATGAGCGCGGTGTGGAGCGTGGTGCCGGCGGTCAAGGCGGCCATTCGCACGGGCGTGGTGGATTCGGCGAACGTGGGACTGCATGGCCACTCATGGGGTGGCTACCAGACGGCGTTCCTGATCGGCCAGACGAACATCTTCAAGTCTGCGGTGGCGGGTGCGCCGCTCACGGACATGGTGAGCATGTACAGCTCGGTGTACTGGAACACGGGCAGCGCGAACCAGCCGATCTTCCAGAGTTCGCAGGGACGCTTCAAGGGGAACTTCATCGAGAACCGTGAAGCGTACGAGCGCAATTCACCCAACCGCTACGCCGACAAGATCAAGACGCCGTTGATCATTCTGCATGACGACAAGGACGGCGCGGTGGACTTCAATCAGGGCATCACGTTCTACAACACGCTCCGCCAGCTCGACAAGGACGTGATTCTGCTGGAGTACGTTGGCGAGAACCACGGGCTCGCGCAGCTCAAGAACCGCAAGGACTATTCGCTGCGCCTGATGGAGTACTGGGACAGCTATCTCAAGGGTGAAAAGGCTCCGGAGTGGCTGGAGCGCGGCATTCCGCGGCTCAAGCTCGAGGAGCATTTGCGCGAGCAGAAGAAGAAGTTGGAGGCGAAGAAGATCGCCATGTAGTCGCTTCGCAGTCGTTGGGTTTTCAGTGACTGCGTGTTGGGCTTTTAGACCCGCCCGGTACACCCCATCGCCGTTTTCTGCGCTTAGCGCAGAGACGGCTGTGGGGCGGAGCCGGCCGGTCTCTGGTTCAGCGGGACGGCGGCGGGGTGTCGCGGCTACTTCAGGTAGCGACCGATCAGGTCGAGGCGCGAGCGGGGCCAGTTGGTGGCGGCGGGGCCGGTGACGAGCAGGACCTCGTGCCCTTCCTTGCTTACGTACCAGCGTTCGGGCGTGGGGCCGGTGTGGAGCACGACGCGCCAGCACGGGACACGGCCCCACAGCGTGGAGACGGTGGAGTCGCCTTGGACGCTGATGTTGAGGGAGCGGGGGTAAGCGAGCACGGCCGACGTCAGCGAACGGTTCACGTCGATGCTGCCGCGCCAGGTGGCGTGCAAAGGCAGTATACGCACGAGCAACATGAAGCTGGATTGATCGTTGGCAAGAATTCGACCAGGACGCAAAGGAATACGCTTGGTGTTCGTAAGCAACGACGGTTTGATCCTGGCAGCCATCTCGGCGGGCGGCGTGACTGTGGTCGTGTGTTCAAGCACGGAATCGCCGAGGATCCGCTCTATAGTGCGGCTGCTGAAACCGGCGTATCGTCGCGCGAGCAGCCGGAAGTCGCGCTTTCGAATCCAGGCGGTATCGACCCTTGGGTGCGACGAGAGTAGATATTCCTGCAAGACGACTCGCCACACCGAGTCGCCCCGCCACGTGGTATCGCTCACGCGCACGGATTGGGCGCTGAACGGCTTGTAGTCGGAATACGCGCTCGCTGAGCTGCGGACGTAGAACCGTTCGCCGGAGCGCAGTAACGTCGGGTCGAGCACGGTCACGGCAGGATACTCCGCCTCCGCGTTCTGCGGTGGCATTGCCGCATAGGCAAATGCGGGCCAGATGGAAAAGCGTTCGGCGTCGGGCAGCGGCGCGCTCGCGTTGCTTCCGTCGCTTCCATCGCTCGGCAGGGACTTTGCGGCTACGACCGTCGCGTCGCTCGCACGCGGCTTGGGCCGCGCGGTTGTGCGCGGCCACAGCACGACGGCCAGGACGGCCGCTGCGGCGATGGACACGAGTGCGGCGGTCGTGAGGACACGCGTGCGTGACGTCGCGCGCAGTGGTGCAGTGATATTCTCATACGGATCGGGCAACAACACCCGCTCCCCGGCCCGACGGCGCGCGAGTGCGCGATCGAGCACGGTCTCGTCGGCCGTTTCGTTGTGCGCCACTTGCAGCATGCCGCGCATGGAGCGCACGCTGCGCACTCGTGCGCTGCAGCGCGTGCAGTCGGCAATGTGCGCGCCGGTATGCTCGGCATCCACAGCACGCAGATCGCCCAGCGCGACCGCGGAAAGCGTAGCATCGGTCGGATGCAGAAACGGAACGTTCATCGCAGCTCTCCAAGTAGTCCACGCAGCACCTTGAGGGCGCGCGACAGTCGCACCTCCGAGGTGCCGACCCTGATGTTGAGCAGACGCGCGATTTCCGCGTGCGAATAGCCCTCGACAATGCGCAGCACGAACACCTGTCGTTGCGGCTCGGGTAGCGCACCAACGGCGCGCTCCACCAGTTCGTGTACATCAGACGGCGGCTCAGCCCGCACCGGGAGCATCTCGCTTTCCAAACCATGCGGCTCCTCGCGACGCCCTTTCGCTTTGCGCTGTTTCATCAGCGCGTGCCGCACCGTCACACGGCGCAGCCAGGCCCCGAACGCCCCGCGATCCTCATACCGACGCATCGCCTCCGGCAGCCCCACGAAGACGTCCTGGACCACATCCTCCGCGTCCGACCGCTCGCCAACGAGCCGCAACGCCAGCGTGAGCAGCGAAGGCGCGTGCTCGCGGTAGCAACGGGTGAGCGCCTCCGGCGACCCCTCGCGCAACTCGGCGATCCAGCTCGACCCCGCAGGCACGCCGGCCGCCCGCACACTCGACGGAGGCGTCACAGCGCCCCTCGCAGCGCACGTCCTGATCGATGCCCCCAGGTCCCGCCCATTCCCGTTTCCATACCCATTGAATGCGTCACGCGCCGGAAACCTTACCGTCTCGCATCTCCGCCCAGCGCGGGAGCGGACCGGGGCGCCTTAGCGCCGTCTCTGCGCGCAGCGCAGCAAACGGCGCGTTGGCGCTCCGGGGCCGCGCACCGCGCGCCCGCGACAACGCCGCAGGCGCGCCACCCTCAACTCAGAACTGTTCGTCCTTCGACCCCGCACCCTGCATCATTTTGCCCAGATCCAGCACGTCATAGCCATCCGGCACCTTGAACAGCGACGCATCAAGCGCCCCCGTCTTGATGTCCGTGACTTCCATGGTCAGCGTGTCGGCCGTGACCTTCCCCTTCTTGTCCGTCTGCGTGGACCACGTCACCGTCTTGAGCGCCATGCCCGTACGCCCGTACTCATTCGTGTACTTGGCAAGCTCCGCGGCCAACTCGGGATTGCTGCTCTTCACGCCCGACGCGAACGACTTGGCCCAGGCCTGCAGACTACCCGCATCGAAGTCGACCTTCGCGATCCACTGATCGCTCGAGTCGGACGTGGTCGTCTTGTTGTTGATCATCAGCATCTTCATCTCGATGGTGCTGGTGTTGTACGTGCGCACCTTGCGCGTGGCATACCCGAGAATCTCCTCGCCCGGGCCAAGATCCTTGAAGCGAAAGCTCGTGTTGCTGACGGTCAGCTTTATCATCGGATTGTTCATCATCGCGCCGAACCCGCTGCCGAATGCGTCGGCCGTCATCACGACGACCTGCTTGTCTTTCGGATTGACGAGCAGGAACTGTCCCTTGTCGCCCTGCACGATGGTGTAGCCGTTCTTCTGGCCGAGCGGGTTCTTCCCCTCCACGTAGTCCATGCGGATGCTCCCATCCTGCATACGCACGGTGGCCAGCAGATCGCGCGCCTCACGTTGCTTCTTGTCGGCCGCACTGGA
>JBBQSM010000151.1:0-10961 GCA_038234895.1 Gemmatimonadales bacterium | reverse complement strand
ACGATCCAGCAACGTGTTCACCACCACCTGCTGCACGGTGCGGCGCATCGCCTGACTCCCGGCGTTCGATGACACCGGCGCGCCCCAGGTCCGGTCCACCACGGTGCGGATCACTTCATCAAGCGTGGGATTAGTGGCATCTCGCGCGCTGAACAGCACCACGCGCCCCGCGCGATCCCGCTCGAGAATCCCTTCGATCACTTCCGTGGCCAGGCCGCCCGCCAACGTAATCTGGTCGAGCGCGGTGCCGGCATATCCAAGCCACGCCATTGATCCGTCGCCACCGGGCGGCACCGGCGGAATGAGTGACAACACGCGCTCTGGCACCGCCAATGCCGCCGGCTCCAACGCATCGAGCGCCACGCCCAACGCCCTTCGCTGTGACGCAGCCGGCAAAATCTTCGTCGGCGTCTGCCCATCACCACGCATGGCGTACGAAAAATCCATACCGCCCACAAACTTGATCACGCTCTCCAACGAGTAGCGATGGTGCAAATACACGTGCGCAAATCGCATGTTCAGTAGATACAACGGCTCGCCCGGCTTGATCGCACGGTCGTCGAACTTGTCGATCAGCAACCGGCGAACCGCGGATGAACGCTCGACCGATTCGAACGCCGTCGATCCTTCCGCCCATCGCGTCGCATCCGGAATCGAACCCTCAGCGCCTGAATGCTGGTCGGCAATAAAACGCACGTTCTTCGACAGGCCGTCCTTGATGATCCGGTCGAGCCCCGCTTTCTCCGCCGCCGCATTGGGGAACCAGGTGTAGCCGTAGCGCACCGTGAGCGTGTCCCATGCACCGCCGGCCGGCGCATACGCCTTTGACAGATCGATCGCGCCGTTCGCCGCAAGCGAAATGAGCGGGAACGGATAGTCCATCACCGACGTGCGCCCCTGCGAGGATGCGATGTAATTGTGCGGAAAGCCAAGCGTGTGGCCTATCTCATGAGCCGCATGCTGCTTGCGACGCTCCATCGCAAACTGTTCGGCTGACACGCCCAACCCCTGCGGACCTGCAGCAGGAAGCAGCCCGGCGTAGATGTTGTAGTCGATCAGCGAACGCCAGGCGTCCATGCGCACGACGGTACGCACAATCTCACCCGTGCGCGGGTCGGAGAACGAGGGCCCGACACTCGGTCCCGGACCGGTGCGATGCACCCAGTAGAGCATGCTGTAGCGCGCGTCCATGGCATCGGCGCCGGCGGGCAAGTCACGCACCGCAAACGCATTCTTGAAACCCGCCGCTTCAAACGTCTTGTTCCACCACATGCCGCCTTCACGCAGCGCTTCGCGGTACTCGGCGGGGATCCCGGGATCGAGGTAGTACACGATCGGCGAGACCGGCTCCGTGAGTTCTCCGCGCTGATAGGCCGCGGGATCTTTCGGTATCAGACGCCAGCGACCGGCGATCGCGTCGCGATACGTGCCTTCGTAGCTCTGCGAGAAATCGTAGAACTGCGGACCGCTCACGCCGGAACGCCCATCACCCTGTCGTGCGCGGAATCCATTGGAATCAGGCAGCGCGACGAGCGAGTGGTGCAATTCCATCGTAACGGCGCCCGCGTCCGGCGCTCCTCGGCGCAGCTGCGCGCCGGGGTTGTCGACGGCGAAGGTGAGCACGGCGTGAATCTCGGTGTTCTTGGGGAACGCCTTCGTGCGATCCGCATCCACCCAGCTGCGCCCCGCATCAAGACGGGCCGTTCCCTGCTGACCGCGCCGGATCGACTCGGCGATGCCGTACGTATCGGCGAGAAAAAACGACGTCGCATCGACCACGAGCGTGCCGTTCGCTTCCGATTCGATCGCAAAATTTGCAATCACCGACGTCGGAAACCCTTCCGACGCCGCACGACGCTCCGCTTCGCTCGCACCAAGCGCACGGATGCTCCAATTGTCGCGCACCATCAGCACGCGCTTGCCACGTCGCTCAAAGCGCACAACCACGCTCGAGCCAAGCTGTCCACGATCGAGACCGAGGCCGCCCAGACCGGTGGCGAGCGTACTCTGATGCAGAAAGTCGCTATTCAAGCGTTCAGCCGGAATCTCCAGCAGTAGCTTGTTGCGATCGGCGTCGACCTTCACCCCAACAAACGATGGCTGCTGCTGCGTCGCATGCATGCTGCCCGCCGACGAGAGCGGCAGTGCCGAGAGCGATGACGACGCAAGCACAAGCAACGACGCGCCCGCGAGGAGCGGACGCGTGAGAAGGACGACGGGACGTGCTCGGGACATAGGCTGCACCAGAGAGATGAGGTCGTGCGAAACTTCGATCGAACGTTCGAAGGCACGTTGCGTCGGAATGTCCCGAGGCGCAATGCGATCACCGCCACGCGCGCTCGGCGATCATGTGGTCTGCGATGGGGGAGGCGAGTCTCGAAGCGACAACGCACGTCGGACGCCGCGCAGAAGGGCGTCGATCGCCGTCTCGTTCTCACTGGGCTCGGGCTGCAGCTTGCGCACCAGCACACTGGCCAAGCCGTGCACGGCGCTCCACGCAATGATCGGTGCATCCGCCCGAAGGGACGGAGTCAGCTCACCTGCCGCCACCAAGGCATCGAGCGCGCCGGCCAACACGTCCCACGCCGACGGCTGGTCGTCGCACGAAGGCGGCGCCGACGGTGCCTGAAACGCGATGTCGAAAAGGTGAGGTTCACTCACAGCGAAGTTCACGTATGCTCTGCCGATCGCCTCGAAACGACGAATCGCCAACATCCCCTGATCCGGCTCTGCAGGAATGGCCGCCGCCGCCGCTGCCATCGATTGCGCGAGGCGTTGCCGGGCAAGACGAGACACCTCGGCGGCAAGATGGGCAAGATCGGGAAAGTGTCGATACACGGCAGACGGTGAGACCCCTTCCGCCGCAGCCAAATCACGCACCTGCAACGAGTTGGCTCCGCGCTCCGCGGTCAGACGCAGCCCTGCCTCAAGGAGCGCCGACCGGAGATTCCCATGATGATACCGAGTCGAGGACATGCCGAATGTTGACAACGATCACATTCGTTAGCAATATGTGAATTCTGTTCACATATAAATCCTTTCTCCGTTGGAGTCGCCATGCGCCGTAGCGTCCTCGTCGTTCTGCTCAGCACCGTCGGCGTACTTCCACCGCACGCGGGCGCCGGACGCAGTGCTCCGCTGTCCAGTGCTGGCGGACCGTCAGCAGGAGCCATCACGGTCTCCGTCATCGTCAGCGGCATCAGCGGTCGCGGTGGGCAACTCGGAGTCGCGCTGTATTCATCGCCCGATGGCTTCCCCGATCAACGTACCCCGCTGTCGCAGTTGCGCCCGCACACGACTGGACTGGTCGACACCGTCACCTTTCGAGATGTCGCGCCCGGACGCTACGCCGTCGCCGTACAGCACGATCTCAACAGCAATGGCGTCCTGGACCGGAACATGATCGGCGCGCCGAAAGAACCGTGGGGGGTGAGCCGGGACGTTCGGCACGCGATGCGTGCACCACGATTCGAACAAGCGGCTTTCGACGTTCGCGTCGATACGGTTATCGCGGTGAGGGTCGCTCGATGAGCGCACGCCCGCTGCACACGATCTTAGGCGCGAATGGCGCCGTGGGCCGCGCGCTTTCACGTGAACTCGCGGCACTTCCGGTACGTGTGCGTCAGGCATCGCGCACGCCACATGCGCAGTCACCGACGGACGAAGTCACCGCGGTTGATTTGCTCGATGTTGCGGCCACCGATCGCGCGGTGTCGGGCAGTGAGGTGGCCTACCTGCTGGCTGGGCTACCCTACGACACCCGGACATGGGCGGCACAGTGGCCGATCATCATGCGGAATGTGATTGACTCGTGCGTTCGCCATGACACGCGTCTGGTGTTCTTCGACAACGTGTACGCATACGGCGCAGTAGAGGGCGTGATGACGGAGAAGACGCCATTCAATCCATGCAGTCGCAAAGGCGAGGTGCGCGCCCATATTGCCACCACGCTACTCGACGCCATCCACGCCGGGCAGGTACGCGCAATGATTGTACGCTCGGCGGACTTCTACTATCCACATGGTACCGGTGCAACGACCGGTCTGCTGAATGGCGTTGTTTTCGATCGACTGCTTGCCGGCAAGAGGGCGCAGTGGCTGGGCTCGGCCGATGCCGTCCACGATTTCACATATACGCCGGACATCGCACGCTCGCTGGCTGCGCTGGCGACGCGCGACGACGCCTTCGGCCAAACGTGGCACGCGCTGACGTCGCGCCAAGAGCGCACGGGGCGTTCGTACATAACGCTCGCAGCGGACATGCTTGGGCGCTCCGCCACGGTGCAGAACGCCGGACCCATGCTCGTGCGCCTCCTCGGACTCTTTCAGCCGTCAATGCGCGAGCAGATCGAGATGCTCTACCAGTTCGATCGGCCGTATCGATTCAGCAGCGACCAACTGGAGCAATTTATCGGACAGGCTCCGACCTCGTACGAGGAGGGATTCGCCAACGTGTTGTCACACTCGGCGGGAACGTCGGCGATTGCGCAACGCGGTAATGCGCTGCTGCACCGCTGAGAGTATGACGGGCGGACGGCTCTGGCGCGGCTACGGCTGCGACGGCGGTGGTTGCGGTGGGCCACTAGTGCTACTGCCACCACTCGAGATGCGCGTCAGTGCCAGCACCAGCACCGACACGATCGCCGCCCCGATGATCGCCGTACGCTTGCGTGAATACTCGCGCACCGCGATCACCTCCGCGAGCTGTTTGGGCACGGCTACCGTATCGCCTTGCGACACGAACGACTCCCGATTGACCGTGACGGTTCGCTCGACGGCAAGTTCGATGGTGTCCGCCGTCACGCGCGTCACGGTGCCTTCGAGTTCACGGACGTTGTTGCCGAGCGTCTGCGTGAAGTGTGTTGTGCCCGCCGCTGTGAGCACGACACGGACCGCGCGCGCCGGTGCGGCGGGACGAACCGCCGCCACGGGGATGTACGAGTAGCACCCCACCAGCGACCACGCGGTAAGCAGCAGTGTCGACACAGAGGCGAAACGACCGGTCACGG
The DNA here is from genome assembly GCA_038234895.1 of Gemmatimonadales bacterium. GTDB lineage: Bacteria > Gemmatimonadota > Gemmatimonadetes > Gemmatimonadales > Gemmatimonadaceae > Gemmatimonas. Next base: position 5,953 of record JBBQSM010000151.1, on the reverse strand, counting down.
AATTCCGTGACCGGTCGTTGCGCTGCTGCGGACGTGAGGTTGGGCCTACTGACACGAAGCGGGCCGGGTGTTGCCAACGTCGGCCGGCGCCGGCACGAGCTTGTTCTGAAGCACTTCGTCAGCCGAGATCGGGAAGAAACAGGGCTTGGTGCCGCGTGTTGCGACCCACCGGTCCGCCCGGAACTGAAAGCGGTAGTGATCGTTCAAGCGACGCCCTTGCAAAAAGAGCGAGACCGACCGCTCGTGCAACAAGATCTCACGCGCCACGGGAGTACCGGCCCAAGCCGGCAACCCGTCCACGGTGCGCACCGCGTTAATGCGTGTCGTGAACTCCGCCGTGTTCCCCGTTGCCAGTGCGGCTTCGGCGAGAATGAGCTGCATGTCCTTGGCGGAGACGGCGGTCCAACCCACGTTCACGGTCGACGAGAACCGGCAGCACTCGTCGATGTTCTTTGAGGTGACCGGATCGATCTGGTTCGTGACCGGATCGCGCATGGCGATGCCCGCCACGCCGTCGAGCGGCCGCGTGCCGGCGCCGTTCGGCACGATGTACCGTGAGCCCGCACGGATTTCGAGACGGGAATTCATTTCGCCGCCCGTGGAGAAATACCCGCCGTTGTTCTGCGTGATGACGTCGAACCGATAGCGATAGCTGTTGTTGCCCATCGCGGTGAGTGCCGCCGCCGCGTCTGCGTTGGCGCCCGCATCGTTGATGTATGGATTGGCCGGAAAGCCGCGTGGCGACCGCAGCGACGTCCACACGGCCTTGGAGAACTTGGCGCGTGCCCGCAGTCCGAGAATGCGCTGCTGCAACGCCACGTTGTTCGTGGCCTGCGCGACAATGAGTCCCTTGTTGAGGTATGTGACAGCGGAGTCGAATGTGACCCGCATGTTCGCATCTCCAATGGGCGCGCCGTTGGTAATGCGGTCGGAGGAGATGACGAAATCCTCGTAGTTCTCTCCCAGCAGCGTATAGGTCATACCGCCCAGGAAATACGCCTGCGCCAGATCGGCCCGATTACGCAGCGAATTGACCTTGTCATACCCCTCGAGCTTCGGGATCACGTAGTCCGAGAGCCAACGCGCCTGTGCCGCATAGGAAAACTGGCCGTTGGTGTACTCGTTGTTCGGGTCGCCGATGTCACCCACGTCGAGCAGGTTCCAGTACTCGCGCGAGCCGACCCAGGTCAATTCGTCGGATGCAGCGCCAACCGTGCCGACGATCTGGTTCCCGGCCGCGTTGACGGAGCCGTACAAGCCGTTCACGAGCGACGAGGCCGCCGCGGACGCCGTGGCAATGGCGTCCTCGGTGACGGCGTTGGGATTTTTCACGTCCGTCTCGAAGATCTGACAGGACGAGAGGGTGAGCGCACCGGCGACGAGCGCGCCGATGGTAAACGTTCGGCGGCGCAGAGCCGCACCCACGATCGAAACTCCGATAGTCATTGGGCAGGTCTCCTTTAGAAGCCGAGATTGAGCGTGAGTGAAATGCGGCGCGGAATCGGCAGGCCGAATCCGTCGGTCGCATTCTGGAAGTTGTCGGCGAGCGTGCCGGTGGAACCACGGCCGTTTTCGTTCGACTCCGGGTCCTGGCCGGGATACCTGGTCCACATGAAGATGTTGCGTCCGGCGACGGTAAGGGCCGCGTTGCGGAAGCCGAGCTTGGATGCAACCGATTCGCCCAGGTTGTACGTCAACGCCAACTCGCGCCAGCGTGCAAACGAACCGTCCTGCGCCTGATAGAGACCCGGCTCGAGCAGGCGGCGATACTTGCGAATGTACTCCTCGGAGGCAGCCACGCGCTGTTCGGGGGTGCTGGCCGGGTTCTGCATGATGGACTGCACCGTCGAGAATTCCTTGCGGTTCGAACCGATCGACGGATGCTGCGAGAGGCGGAAACCGTCGGTGAGGTTGGAGACCATGTAACCGGTGCGGTACTCGATCGTGGACTGAATCTTCCAGTGCTTCCGGAAGTTGAACGTGCCACCAAAGGCGCCGGTCCACTTGGGGATCGAGCTGCCAACGCGCTGTTCGAAGAGTACGCCGCTACCATCGTAGTCAGCGAGCAGCGGCTGCAATGCGTTCTGCACGCCGGAGTTCTGGATGTCACGCGGCTGCGCGAAGTAGGCGAGCAGTTCGGCGCGAGTGGGCGCTGTCCCGCGGCCGAGGAAGTTGAACGGCAGCTGGTCGCCCGTGTAGCACGCAATCGGGTTGCCGAGCTTGTTCGTTGCAGGCGCCGAGCCACACTGGCTCGCGAGACGCGGCTCGTAGATCGAGCCCAGCGGATCGCCTTCCTTGAGGTAGATGCGGTAGCGCGCGTAGCCGCCCGAGACACGAATCGGCGGCGCGCCACCAAGGCTGGTCAAGGTCTGCTTGAGGAACGCCGCGTTGGCGAAGAGTTCGAGCGTGGTCGTACCGCGCTGAATCGGGCTGCCGCGCAGGCCGACTTCCAGTCCATTGGCATCGATCTGGCCAATGTTGGTCAGCTGCGAGTTGCGGAAGCCACCCGACTGCGCGAACAGTCGCGGCACCAGCGCGTCCTTGACCGAGCGATCCCAGTAGGTGAATTCGAGCGCGAGGCGGTTGTTGAGAAAGCCGGCTTCGAATCCGCCTTCGATTTCCGTGGAGATTTCCGGTCGGAGATCACTGTTGCCGAGTTGCGACGGCAACAGGCCGGAGCCGAGCGTCGTGACCAGCGGCGAGAAGGTGGTGAACTGGTCGAAAGCGCCAGGCTGACGACCCGACTGACCGATCGCACCGCGCAGGCGCAGCGTGGGAAGCTTGGTCGACGTCCACGATTGCCGATCCGACGGCACCACGGAGAGCGAGACCTTGGGATAGAAGACGCCACCGGCGCTCTTACCGAACGCGCTGGAGAAGTCATAGCGACCGCCGGCCGTACCAAAGATCCAGTCGCGCCAGCCAATCTGCGTCTGGCCGAAGTAGCCGCCGTTTACGGTGGTGCTGAAGCCTTCGCCCGTGGAGATGTTGAGCCCACCCGCGCCGACCACTTCGATGCCGGGGCCAGGGAACGATGTCGAGCTGCCCGTCTGCGTGTTGGTGCGATTGTTGAAGACCTGCAGACCGGCGACGGATGAAGTCGTCCAATTGCTGCCGAAGTCGCGGTTGTACGCGACCTTGCTGTCAACTGTCAGCACGCGCGTTCCGCTGGAGAACGTCTGGCGTGCGCCGTCCGGGTTGTTGGACGTGAACAAGTCGACGTTGTAACCAAAGGGCGAAAGACCGAAGTCACGCTGCGCCGTATAGTCGAAACCGACGGTGGCAGAGTAGCTCAGGTTCGTCGTCTGCTGATACGAACCATCGAGAATGCCGACGTAGCGCTGTGCACCAGTCTCGTTGGTCACCTGCATGGCTTCGCGCGCGGTGGCGAAGGCTTGATTGCCGAACGGATTTCCGGCCCCCGAGCAGCGGCCCGGCGACAGGTACGTGGACGCATTGCAGTTGGCCAGCTCCGGCCGCGCCATGTAGCTCAACGAGTTCACGCCGTAGATGTTGTTGTTGTTTTCGGGCGACTTGTTGGCGGTGTTGTAGTAGTTGTTGTTGAAGCGAACGCGCAGGTTCTTGAAGGGCACCAACGACAGATTGGCCGACGTCTGGATGCGACGCACCTGATCGCGCGCCGGTCCGAGATCGGCGCCACCAAATGGACCATCCTCGAAGTAGTACCGGCCGCTGGCGAAGTACGACAGCGCGCCGCCGCCGCCCTGCACCGACGTGGAGAGCGTATTGCCCAACCCCGTCTCGGTGAAATATTCCTTGAAAATGGGTACTTCGAAGACCTGAAACGCCTGAAGCCCCGGGATATTCCAGTATGTCGCCAACGAATCGGCACGCGCCTGCGTGCGGGCAAACCCGGAGTTCGGCGCAACACGGTTGCCAAAGTCCACGGCATCCTGCTGCAGCTGCATGCTCCAGCGTGGCGGACCCGTCGTGCCCTGCTTGGTGAAGAACTGGATCACGCCGTTCGACGCTTCCGTGCCGTACAGTGTCGCGGCTGCGGCGCCCTTCAGCACTTCCACTCGCTCGATGGTGCTCGGGTCGATGTCGTCGATGCGCGACGGCGAGCCGCCACCACCGTTACCGATGCCATAGCCGCCACCGGAGTTCATGCGCACGCCGTCCACGAAGATGATCGGCTCGTTGGACTGCGACAGCGACGCGTTGCCGCGGATGCGGATCTTCGCGCCTTCGCCGGAGAGACCGCCCGACACCAGACCGGACACGCCGGGCTCACGCGCGGTGAGCAGGTTGGACATGTCGTTGATGGGCGCATTGGCCGGCGGCGTGATCACGGCCACAGTATTACCCAGCCGCTTCACCTCCGTCTTCTGTCCGCTGCCAGTGACGACGACTTGGTTGAGCTGAATCGCGGACACGGTCACGGCGAAGTTCGCCTGAACAGTCGCACCTGGCGTAATGGTGACGGTGCGCGTCTCGCGCGAGTAGCCAATGGCCCGCACCCGCACCACGATGGTTTGCGACGCGCCGGCAACCGGAATGCCGGCAATTCGGAAGCCACCCTGCGCATTCGTCATGCCGCCAAGCTGCGTGCCATCAATGGAGATCTGCACATTCTCCAGCGGACGCGTCGTGCCGGCGTCCGTGACGCGCCCCTCCACGATCGCAGTTCCCTGCGCGTACCCGCTCCCCAGTGGCACCGATAGCGCCAGCGCTATGGCCGAGATGAAGCGCAACCAACGTGCGTGAACACGTGCGTGAACACGTGCGTGAACAGGACCCGGCATCCTCGCCTCCCGAACAAGTCAGGGTGATCACCGGCGCGCACGCCGGTCACGAATAGATCGTGGAACAAGAAGCGCGAATATGCGGAGCGGCGGTCCCAACGGCAACCGAACAGTCCCATATCCATTCTTCTGGTCCCGTTCATCAACCGCTCTGCAACGCAACTCGTCACTCAAACCGCAGCACAGCGACTAGTCCCTACGCCTCTCAGCGGGCAGCGCGCGCCTCGCGGAGCGCGCCGGCCAACGTCACGGCGTCGCTGTTGGTGGTGTCCAGCGCGATTGAGCGGCGCACGCTCAACTCGGCCCCGGCGAGATCGCCCTGCTTGAGTCGCGCCAGCGCCAGCTGGTAGTGTCCCACAGCCAGTCCCGGATCGCGCGCCAAGGCACGCTCAAAGAAGGGGATGGCCTCCGCTGCATTCCCCTCGCGCAGGAGACTCGTGCCCAGATTGAGGTAGCCGAGCGGGCCCGTTGGATCGAGCGCAACGGCCCGACGATAGGCCTCGGACGCGGCCCCGAGGTCGCCCCGTCGCTCGAGCGCGATTCCCAGATTGACCTGCGCCATCGGCTGACGCGGGTCGGCCGAGAGTGCACGCTGATACGCCGACACCGCCGCGCCGACATCGTCTGCGGCGGCGAATGCAAGCCCGAGGTTGAGCAGCAGGGCCGGATCGCCGGGGGCCACTTCAAGCGCTTTGCGATACGCCGTGATCGCGTACGAGGGGTTACCTGACTCACGCGCCGCGTCGCCGATGCCACCAAGCACGACGACCCAGCGCCGCCGGAGCGCGCCGTCATCCGCAGGCGTGGCGGCCGCGCGTTGCAACGCCTCGCGCAACAGTCGGCGTGTGCCCGGCTCGGTGCCGCGGGTCAGATGCAGCGTGGCCAACGCGAGCGCCCGCACATCGATGTCGGCCGACGTGGTCATGCTGCGCAGCGACGCGTCGAGCGACGCGTTCAGCGACGCGTTCAGCGACGCGGGCGCCGCACGCAGGTCGGTCGTGCCGAATGATTCGATCCACTCCGACAGACCCGCCACCTGCGCCATGGCATTGCGGGACTCGGCGCGCACCAACAGCGGCGTCGCGAGGGTCACATCGGAAACGCCACGCGCGGCAAGCACACCGGCGACGGCGGACTCGTGCGGCTTAAGCTCGCCCCACCACTGCTGTACTTGCCTTGCGTGTTGC
>JBBQSM010000150.1:0-10990 GCA_038234895.1 Gemmatimonadales bacterium | reverse complement strand
GCACCGTCCGGCTCTTCGGCCAGCAGATTCTGACTCACCGGCTGCACACCGTGTACGATCTTGGCGAACCCGTCGTCATAGTCGGCCGCTTCAATGAACACGCGATCGTAGCTGCCCAACGCCGCCGGTGGACCCGGCACGTCGGGATCGTCGAAGAGTACGGGAAACTGCACGGCGGAAAAGAGCGTGCGTGGCACGCCCGCTTCAAGCGCGGGAATACGCGCGGCATACATCGAACGGAAGGTATGGTCCGCGTTGCGCTGCGCGGCATAGTCGCTGTTCGCGCCGAGATCGACGTACAGCCACCCGCCCTCGGCGAAGCGCGCCGCATCGATATCGAACGAGTCTTCGCGAATGAGGCCGAGTCGCATGGCCAACCGTGGTTGCCGCAGGCAGTACGCGAAGATCTGCCCCCAGCTCACCGTATCCGGCGACGACACGAACGCCGGATTGGGCGCGGTACTCGCCTTCATGGCGCAGTGATAGCTGTCATCCGTGAGCGCACCTTTCGCCCGCGGGCCGGTGAACACGAATGCCTCACGGTACGTGCGTGTGAGATAGCGGCTCACACCCAGATGATCGGCGGGCGGTGCTGCAAGCTGCGGTGCGCCAGCGGAGAGGCGGAACCGTCCCGGTTCGTTGGCGATCAGTGCCTCGAAGAGCGATCGTGCCGTCGGCAGCGCGCCACTCGCCCCAGGTAACGCGATCGTTTCGTCGGGTGCTACAGTGCTCGGGAAGCGATCGAGTCCGGACAGGACGCGCGCTTCGAGTTGCACGTTGGCATCGGCGAACGACGGTGTGGTGTCGCCCATGGCCGGCATATTCGCGATGAGTGGCGCCAAGGGATCGCCGCTCCACGTGGTGCTCAACCGTGGCACCATGAGTACGCGCACGTGCAGCCGCGCGCCATCGTAGCGCTGCGGGAAGGTCAGGATGCTGAGTCTGGGTTCCATGGCCATTACGCGATCTGACGCTGCTCCTGCCAGCTTTGCGAGAAGTGCAGATTGATGATCAGGAAGATGCTGATGTCAATCGCGAAGGTGACTTGCGCCTTCATGTTGGTCACCGCCGGCGGTCCGGCGATGCGCTGATAGCTTCCCTTGGCTTCGATCTGAATAGTGATCGTGACAATGCCGCCCAGCAGCTCGGCGCGACCACGGAACAGCAGGAAGGCGGAGACCGTGATCTGCGTGAGATCCATCGAGACTTCCACGCCGACCATGTAGAGCAGCGAGACATTGCCCACCACCGGCAGCCCCACGATCAGTTCGCAGCCGAAGCCGAACTTCATCGCCAGTCCCGGGCCGGTCTTGGTATCGCCGGACACGCGAAGATCCACCGAGCCAACAGCGTACACCGTCGCTGCCCCGACCGTCAGACACATCACCGACAGGCTGCCACCAAACTCCAGATAGGCGCCCGCCGTGGGAATCAGTTGCTTCGGATCGGTTGTCGGTGCGATCGACTCATTGAAATACGCGCCGACCGCGAAGTGCGCGCGCAGCTTCAGCGGAGTCTGCGGCGCGTTGTACAGGTCACCGGGCGGGAACTGCACACAGGGAAATTCCTTGCGCGCGTGAAACGCGTAATTCCAACTCCCGGCCGAGTTGCTCATCGCCACATCGAGCCCCTTCTGCATCGCCGACTTGTAGTCGCCACCCTGCAAGTCGCTGAGGATCTGCAGAATATCCACCACCGGTTGCAGCTCATCGGCAAATACCATCTCGGGCGCGCGGAACCCCGGAGCTTCACCATGCTTCGCATCCAGGCTGCCCTTGATCGTCACCAGCCGTTTGATCGCGCCAAGATCGACGACCATGCCGATGTCATTCACACCGGACAGCCACTTCTTCCCTTCAGCGGCGGCGGAGTCGAGTCCGAACTGCAGCAGTCCCGGACGCGCCGCTGTTCCAGTCTTGTCATTCTTGGCGAACGAGTACTCGACGTAAATCTTGAGAAACGACTCGTTCACGAGAAAGAGCGGCCCTTCCGGCAGCACCTGCTCGAGAATGCGCCCCGGATCGGCCGCATCCAGTAGTCGATAGCCTTCGTCGATGATGCGGGTGCGGAACGCGCCCAACACCAGTGGCACTGCGTCCTGAATGTTGGGGAAGATTCCCTTCGTGTTCAGCAGACGATAGGCATCTGCGAAGTCCGGCGCCGCACCCATCAACTCATCCACACCCTGCTGGAAGCTCGGCAATCGAAACAGCGCCTTTTGCGTGCCGGTGGTTTGCAGCAGGCCGAAATTACGCGAGTCCGCCTGCAGGCCGCGTACCAAATCGATCGGATTGGCGAAACGGAACAGGTCTGCGGGCGTAGCGTCGGTCGTGCGCGTGGCGGGGTTCAACACACCGCGTCGAATAAGCGGCACGGCCGCATTCGGATCGAGCGGCGAGATCTCGCCGGATCCCTGCGCATGGACGACCACACTCCACGCGCCACCGGTCGGCAGCACGACGGGTCCGCGCGGTGCCACGACAAAAATCGGGTCGCCTGCACCGTTCACCGACGTGCTCACATCAACGCGCGCCACACGCATGCGCTGACCACTCGCCGCCACATCAAGTTCACAGGCAAGCGCACCGCCGATTGATCCCATCTGCGATTGCAGCAATTGACGGAACGCCACCGCAGTAAGTGGCTCGCCGCGTGGCTTGAGCTGCACGTAGCCGAGGATTCCCTGCGACGGCACGCGTCCGGCGGTTGCCCCAGCGATCACGCCATCGAGCTGGAAGTCGCCGTCGAAAAACACCGGCACCAGTTCGACCTCCGGGTCGCGCTCCTCCAACGGCGTCGAGCCGTCCACGACCTGCTCAATGTTGTCCTGGTCGACGTACGTCTCGCCGTTGGCTTTGCTCAACTTTCCCGTGAAGGGCACCAACTTGTCGGTTTCGCGAATATTCCGGATGTTGAACACGCCGCGCACCACGCACGGATGGAACTCAAACGGACTCGGCCGATCCTGCAGCACAAGATCGGGGCCAGCCCACGTTTGCACGCGATAGCTGAAATCGAATTCACCGTCGGACTCGGGCTGCCAGCCGCTGTCGGTGCGATACGTGTAGGCGCTCGACGCACGAAACAGGGTGATGGTACGGACCACCCGGATGCCCCATGGATACAGCAGCGAACGCACCTGAATCACTTCCGTCGAAGTGCGCCCCACAAACACATCAAATCGCGCCTGACTGGTGGACGCGATCGCTGCGTTTGGGTTCTGCCAGTGGCTGAAAATGCTCGCGCCGTATCCGGAGAAGTCGATGCGTGTCAGCGGCACGCCACGATTGCGCACCCGCGATGCGCCATCGAGGAAGAACTCCTGATTGAAAATCACGCCTACGCTGGCGCCGAGTGTACCGGTGTTCGTGGGCGCGCCGTTGTACAGGTGCAGATTCTCCATCTGTGCCGTACAGCCGCGAAAGAGTGGATCCTCGTTGGGCTGCGGCGGCGCATCGGCGCGCAGCTGTAACCCGCCCTTCAGCACGCCCGCTTCGAACGTTGGTTGGTTGAGCGCGACGCGGGCACCGCCGAGCGCCGTGACCAACTGATTCTGCCGACTGAACTCGGCGAACGCACGCAACCCGTACGGCAAGGTGAACAGCGCTCCAGTGAAGGCCGTGGGCGCGGTGCGAGTGGTGAGATCCTCCGCGATATGGGTGGTGACGGGAATCGGCTCGATGGGGAGCACGGCCGTATCGTCGTTGAGCAGGCGAGTCGGCCCGCCGTCGTTGGGGTGCAGCAGATATCCGCCAGGCGGATCGCCCGGCCGCTGCGGCGGCGTGAGATTGAAGAATGGATCCCAGCTGATTTGTGGTACCGTGAAGGCGCGAACGAATCGTCCTTGTGCCGACAGACTGAGATCACGCACCTCGAGCGCCGACACGGGCGACGGCTCGCCATTCCCGAACGCGGTCGCGAACGGTGACCCCTGCTCACCGACACGGCGTGGATCGAACCAGGCGAAACTGACCCCCATTTGATCGGCGTTGCTCGACACATCAAGGAGCGCGAACTGCTCATCGCCGAATTGCTGAAAGAGCGACTCCCAGATCGGCTCGGTGGGACGACGTCCGCTCCTCATCATCGCGCGTGGCGATTCCTCACCTGCCGCATTGAATGTTGCGCTCACGCCTTCGCCCACGAACGACAGCGCGGCCGACGTCGCCGCGTCCCAGCGCGCGATACTGGCCGCCTGCGTGCCGACGGGGGCAAAGGCGAAGCTGGTCGTGATCGCATCGGGATCGTCGTCGGCGACGCTCTTTCCCCACGTTACCGCCGCCACGAGCAGCTGCGAGACCGCGGCATTTCGACGATCAAGCCGCCCTCCGCGACGCATCACGCTCACGTTGGCCGCATACGGATCCGGAAGTGTGGGCAACAGTGTGTAGAGTCCCATGCCGAGCATCACGGTGCCACGCTCGATCATCTCGTCATCGCGGAGCGACGCGAAGAGCAGCAGACTGTTCACCGGCGTCGTGGTGAACAGCGCATTGCGGATGGCGATGGCGTGGACACGGGCGGACGTGCTCTGCCACGGCGCGTCCGGATCGAGCGCGTCCATCAGTACGTCGTCGTCATACAGCATCGCCAGCCGCTGTGTGTCCGTGTACGACAGCGCCAGGAGCGACCGCAGCGTGTGCACTGCCATTGACTCACGCTGCACATCCACCGGTCGATCCAACGCCGCCGTGCTGCTCGGCCTGACGAACAGCAGTTCACTACCGGCCGCCGAGACGATATACGTGAGTTGCCCGGGGACGTCATATCGCAGATCAATCGTTGAGCGCCCAGGCGGCGACGATTCCTGCCACAGGCGAAAGCGTTGCGTCGCCCGGGCATGTTGCGCCGCCTGTTCGTTGACGACGAGCAAGCCCGGCGCGGCCGACAACCACGGCGTCTCGAGTACCACGGGTCCGTTCCGCAGTCCGCGCCAACCGATCGACAGCCCTCGCTCAGTTTGCACCGCGAGTCCGCCCGCACCGGCGGCATCGCTCGGGTTGGTCACGTCGATGGTCGCGACCGGCAATGTCCACCCCGCCCGCGTGATGCGGGCGCGCCCTTCGAGGGTCGCGAACGGTGACTGCACCTCGCGGAGCGCAATGGCCCGCTCCGACGCATCGTACGGCACGACGACCGACAGCAACGTCGGCTCCCAGTACGGGGCTGCGTTAGCGCGGCGGACGAAGGAGATCGACTGCCCGTATACCGTCCACCGCGCGTCTGCGAGCTGCGTGACGACTCCTGCGCCGAACGCCAGCTCGATGTCGCAGCTCGCCGGGAGCGTGACGGATGCCGTCGCCGCATCACGCCCGGCGTCGACCGCGCCCGGCGGCTCGGCTGGCGACGAAAGGTCCAGATGAATGGCGCAGCGCCCGCCAGGGGAGATCGTGAGTCGGCCGTCCTCTTCACTGACACGCGGTGTGAACGTGAGCGTTCCGCCACGCACCGACAATCCGATGTAGCTACCCGCCGGTGCGGCGGGTGCCAGCAGGTCGGCGCGCACCCAGACGCTTCCCTGTTCCATCGCGTAGCTGTTGCTCAGCGCAAGCGGACTGAAGAACCCCAGGATGTCCCGCACATCGAGAATGTCTGTAAACCCGAAGCGTCGCTCGCGAAAGCTGAACAGGAAAGCCGGTTGCGCGTCGCCCGCGAAGAAGACGGGCACCAATCGCACAACGCGAAAGAAGTCGAACCAAAAGATCCGTCCGTCGAGCGCGCGCAGCGGCCCGACGGTCTCCGCAATGGCCGCACCGCGGGCCCAGTCCGGTGTTGTAAGCGGCGCGAACGGTGACGAAATCGGCGATTCGCGTCGATACACACGGTACTCGCCGCCGCGCTCGGCCGTCTCCCGCGCAAGTGTCGCGCGTTCCAGCGGCGCCACATGCCCCACCGCACCCGACCCATCGCCGGAAATCCCTGCACGCTCCAGCAGCGACTCCAGCCGCTCGAGCATCGCCCGACTATTCAGCGAAGCATCAGCGCGCGTTGTGTCAGCCGACGACGCATCTGCGCGCGAGGCCTCAGCGAGCCCAGCCATGAGCACGGCGAACGGCGACAGCAATCTCTGATCGGACATTGTTCCTCGATCGGTGCGACGAGAGCGAACGACTCGATCCGCAATACAACCGCGGGCGCAGACGTTCCAACCGTTTGGCGATCAAGTCAAGGCATTGTGCGACAATCCCCTTGCTGGCGTCGCCGGCGAACGTGCGCTACCGCACGTTGCAAGCAGACTCACCCTTGTCGCTGCGGTCGCCCTTCGCCACCCACGTCCGGCAAATCCAACACTTCGCGGACACGCGTAGCCAACGTCGAGATCGCGAACGGCTTAGCGATGAATTCCACGCCCGCCTGGAGCACGCCGTGCTGCACGATAACGTCCGCGGTGTACCCCGACGCGAACAGCACATGCATCTGCGGACGTATCTCCTGTACACGCTCGGCGAGCACCTTGCCGTTCATGCCTGGCATGATCACGTCCGTCAGTAGTAGATGCACGAGATCGGTCGTATCGCGAAGCCACGCCAGCGCGGCGGATCCACCATCAAAGGCGAACACTCGATACCCCAAATGCTGCAACAGCCGCACCACGAGTACACGCACCGTGTCATCGTCTTCGACAACCAGGATGGTCTCGGTGCCACGCGGCTGCTTCAGCTCCACATTAGTCAAGGCATCCAATTCCGTTTCACTCGTGCGCGGCAGATAGATTTTGAAACTGGTCCCATGACCGGCATTGGAATATACGTCGACGTAGCCGCCGTGCTGCGAGACAGCACCGTGTATCATGGCCAACCCAAGACCGGTGCCATGACCAATATCCTTTGTGGTGAAGAATGGCTCAAATGCATGTTCGAGTGTGTCGGCACTCATCCCCAACCCGTCGTCGGAGACGGTAAGGAGCACGTACGAACCGGCCACGCTCCCCGGGTGCGTCCGCAAGAACTCGTCGCCAAGGACGACGTTCGTGGTTTCCAACGTAAGCTGTCCGCCAGATGGCATCGCGTCGCGTGCATTCACCGCCAGATTGACCAGAATCTGCTCGGCCTGACCGGGATCGAAGCGCACGCGCCACAAGTCTGGTGCGGTGACGATGGTGAGCTCGATGTTTTCGCCGAGCAGGCGTTGGAGCATGCCGTGCACGCGCCGTGTGACCTCGTTCAGGTCCAGCACTTTTGGCGCGATGACTTGCTTCCGTGAGAACGCGAGGAGTTGTCGCGTCAGATCAGCGGCGGAATCGGCGGCGCGTCCGATCTCGGCCAGTTCGTCGCGAATCCCTGCATCGGGTCCGAGTGATAGCTGCGCAACGTCGATGCAGCCCTTGATGACCGTGAGCAGGTTGTTGAAGTCATGCGCGATGCCGCCAGCCAGTCGGCCCACCGATTCCATCTTCTGCGCCTGGAGCAACTGCGCCTGCAGCCGTTTCGTTTCGGTCACGTCCGCGAACGCCGCCAGCATTCCCAACGGGTGTCCCGCGTGATCATTGAACGTGCTGGCATTGACGGCTAAGACGCGCTGCGCGCCGTCTGTTCGCTGCGCAATCATTTCATCGGACCACGCGCCGGTCGTCCGCAACGAAGCAATTGCCTCCCTCGGGTGCGCCGCATCCGACCAGAACGACTCCACACTGAGACCGAGCACCTCTGCCGGCGCCGTATGTCCCCATATCTCACAGAATGCGCGATTTACGTACGTGAGCCTTCCCGACAGATCAGCCATCGCGATGCCGTTCGTCGACGAGTCGATCGCCGCTTTGAGGCGCTGCAGGGTCGCCGCTGCCTGCTTGCGCTCAGTGATGTCGGTGATACTGCCGCGCAGCAACTGGCGCCCCTCATAGGGTAGGCGTATAAATCGGACTTCACACGGGAACTCATGACCGGCGGCGTTGCGATGAATCCACTCGAACGTCTGTGGCGCACCGTCCACCGCGCGAATAACGGATTCCGCTGCGGCTGGGCTCGACGTACCATCCGACTGCACCGCCGCGCTGACATCAAGGAGACCACACTGCATCAGCGCGTACCGCGACATCCCGAACAGCTGCTCCGCCTTGCTGTTGGCATCGGTGAAGCGATTGGTGTAAACGTCGTATACCACGATCGCATCCGTAGCGTTCTCGATCTGGAGGCGAAAGCGTTGCTCACTCTCCAGCAGGGCGTTGTGCGCGCGCTGCCGATCCGTAATGTCCGAGATGAAGCCGTGCCAGATCGTGCTGCCGTCCGCGGCGCGTTCCGGACGCGCGTTACCCCGCAGCCATCGTACCCCGCGCGATGGCAGTATCACGCGATAGTCGCAGTCCCACGGCGTCAGCAAACGCGCCGACAGTTCGATGGATGCCGAGACCATGTGAAGGTCATCCGGATGCAGCCGGCTGACCACCACCGACGCATCGTCGCGCACCTCTTCGGGTGAGACTTCGAAAATCTCGCGAATGGCATCGCTCGCGAACGGGAAGCGCGAACGACCGTCGGGCGTCATCTCGAATTGATAGATCACTCCCGGCACTTGTCGCGCGAGATTCTCGAGCATCTCGGCTGATTGGCGAGCCGCCTGCTCGGCGCGCACACGCGCGCTCATATCCGCAACGGTGGCGACGAAGAAGTCTATTACCCCCTCGGCGTTTCGCACCGCCTTCACGTCAATCGTGGCGTACACGACCGTGCCATCGGCACGTATGAATCGCTTGTCCAGCTTGTAGCCGTCGGACTCGCCGCGCATTACGCCCAGGTATGCCGCCGTGTCCTGCGCCAGATCCCCGGGGTGCGTGAGCTCCGCCCACGTTTTATGCACCAGTACCTCGCGCGGGTACCCCAGAAACTCGCAGAGCGTCTGATTGACCTGCAGCCATCGCTTGGTCGACGGCGACGTCACAGCCATTCCGATAAAGGGCAGGTCATGAAAGAGCCGATAGGCTTCGGCTGGTGTGCGTCCGGCCCCTCTCGCGTCCCACTCGAGTCGCTGCAGCTCATCCATGGGGAGAACATGGCGTCCGCCGAACGCCAATGCGAGTGTCGACCCGGACGCCACCGACCGGCGGCGTCCACGTTGATCGAATCTGCTCTCCCCATTCGTGCGTACGGGCCGCAATTTCCGACGTGATCTTCACTTGCCCACCTCGTCGTTCCCGCCAATGCCAACACGCCTTTCCGACCGTTGCTGGGCGCTCGTCGCGCTCCTCGCATCCGGCACCGTCCTGCCCGCAGGCGCATACGCGCAAGCACCGACGCCGCCAGGCCCCATTGTCACATTACCCCTGAAGACGGCGCGTACCGCGACGTTTACCACCACGACCGGCTCGTGGATGTCGCTCGATGTTTCGCCTGATGGTCAAACCATTGTCTTCGATTTACTCGGCGACTTGTATACGTTGCCGATCACCGGTGGCAGGGCGACACGCCTGACGAGCGGGATGGCCTACGACGCGCAGCCCCGATTCTCCCCCGACGGAAAGCGGCTGACCTTCGTGTCCGATCGCTCGGGCGGCGAAAACGTCTGGATGATGTCGCTCGATCAAAAGGACACCACACAGATCACGAAGGGCAACAACAACATGTACGTGTCGCCGGAGTGGACCCCCGACGGCCAGTACATCATTGCCTCGCGCTCCGGCGGTCTCGGGGGCACGGCCAAGCTCTGGCAATATCACGTGGACGGCGGCAATGGTCTGCCGCTCTCTGCGACGCCAGCACCGCCACCGGCGCTCAAGATGGTCGGTGCGGCATACGGCAAGGATCCGCGCTATCTGTGGTTTGCCGCGCGCACCGGCGATTGGCAGTACAACAGCATCGGAGCGCAGTACCAGCTGTATGTGTGGGATAAGGAATCCGGTCGCGCCTCGCAGATGTCCACGCGGTTCGGCTCAGGCTTTCGGCCGGCGCTTTCGCCTGATGGCAAGTATCTCGTGTACGGGACGCGCTTCGAGACGAAAACGGGGCTGCGCATCCGCGAGTTGGACACCCAACGCGAGGACTGGCTCGCCTTCCCCGTCCAGCGCGACGACATGGAATCGCGCGCACCAATGGATGCCTATCCCGGCTACTCGTTCACGCCGGACTCGAAGGCGATTGTCGTGACGTACGGCGGTGAAATTTGGCGCGTGCCGGTCGATAAGACGGCGCCAACTAAAATTCCGTTCGAAGCGGAAGTGAAGCTGGAGATGGGCCCCGAAGTGAAGTTCGCGTACAAGATCGATACTGCCGCGACGTTTAAGGCGCGACAGATCCGCGACATCGCTCCGTCACCTGATGGCAAGCAGATCGCGTTCTCGGCTTTGGGTCGAATTCACGTCATGCCGCTCCCCAACGGCACACCAAAGCGCGTGACCACCGGCGACATCGGCGAGTTCAACCCGGTCTGGTCGCCGGATGGCAAGTCGTTGGCGTACGTCACGTGGCACGATGCGCGCGGCGGCAGCATCATGCGCGCGACGCAAGATGCGAAGGGCGTGTGGAGTTCGCGTGCGCTTGCGTCAGGCGCGCTCTTCACCGATCTCGCGTGGTCCGCCACGAATCGAATCGTCGGGCTTCGTGCGGCCGCGCGCGAAATGCAGGAGGCGGGCGGCGCGTTCTTTGGGCCGGCAGCCGCGGAGTTCGTGTGGCTTCCCGCCACGGGCGGCAGCCTGACGGCGATCATGCCGAGCGGGGGGATGGGTACGCCGCACTTTACGCAGGACACGGCGCGCATCTTCGCGTACGGTGGTGCCGGACTGCAATCGTTCCGATGGGACGGCACCGATCTCAAGACCCACCTGCGCGTGACGGGTCCGCTGCCGCCGGGCGCGGGTGGTGCAGACGGCGACGGCTACACGCCCGTGGGGCTCGATGCAGCGCTCGTGGCACGCGGAGCGGGACAGTACATCGGCGGCCGTGGCGCGCGTCCCATCGGCGCAGAAGTGTCGAGCGGCTTTGGCTTCGGTGCCGTGCGCGGATTTGGCAGCACGCATCTGGACGATCAGGGAGAACCGTCGCCGCCAACACCGCCACCGGCC
>JBBQSM010000149.1:0-11032 GCA_038234895.1 Gemmatimonadales bacterium | reverse complement strand
CTCGGATTCGCTGCGCGCCGCCTGGCAGCCCACCGCACAGTCCGCGCTGCTGCTGACCGTCGGCTCGACCGACCAGTCGCCGGGCCCGCGCAAACTGCCGCGCGACACCACCGCCAAGCCCGACAGCGCGAAGAGCGACAGTGCCAAGAGCGCGGCGAAAAAGCCCGCCGCAAAAAAGCCACCCGCCAAGAAGCCGGTCAAAGATTCCACCCCACCGGACTTCACGATCGAAGTGGAAGACACGAACGGTCGGACCGTGCGTCTGCCGCTCTCCGCATTCGGCGCCGTGCGTCGTCCGATCGAAAGCTACATCTACCGTCGAAAGGGGAAGGACAAGACGAACTTCCCGACACTCGCAGAACCGGTGATGCAGACCTACGTGCTGCCGATGGAGAGTTTCGTGAAGACGAACGGTGCCTTCGATCCGACACGGTTGCGCGCGATCCGGCTGGTGTTCGACAAAACGAAGCAGGGGGCCGTCATGCTCGACGATATCGGCCTGACCTCGTTGGGGCGGTAAACGCGCGCATCAAACGCGCACGATTGCACCCGACCGACGCCTGGCCGATTCCGACGCGCGTCAGAACGACGTGCGCAGCCCGAACGACAGCGTACGTCCCGCGGTCACGGTCGCGTTGTCCGGTGCGCCGCGCTGCACGTTGAGCAGATTCTCGCCGCTAAGCTGCATCGACATGTCACGCACCAGCCGGACACTGAGGTTGGCGCGGAGTCGCGACACGCCGCCGTAGCGCACCCAGTAGTTGCGCAGCATCGCACCGCTCAGATCGCCCTCGCGCGTGGACTCGGCCAATGCTTCGCCGATCGCCAGGCGGTCGTAGCCCACCCAGTCTTCAGCGCGCGTCAGCCCCGACGACGCCGACCAGCGCGACGCGGTCCATGTGGCACTCACACTCGCGGTGCGCGCCGGTACGTCGAGCATCCGGTCGCCCACACGCAAATCACCGCGATAGCCCGATGCGACCCTTGCCACACGGCTGTCCACCAGTGACACGGTGCCGGCCAGCGTCAATTGATTGACCTGCGTGCTCCCCTGCAGCTCCCAGCCCCGATTGGTGATCGCGCCGACATTCTCGAGCAGATACGACATCGTGCGCACGGTGCGTCCGCCCACCGCGGGCGTGATCGTGGTGACGGCAACCGGCTGAATGAGCCCTGAGGCGCGTTGATCGAAGCGCGTGACGTGCAGCATCAGCGCGCGACCGACCAGCACATCAACTCCCGTCTCCACGCCAGTCTGCGATTCCGGCTGCAGTGAGTTCGCCGCCTGCACCGCGCCGAGGCCCATCCAACTCGCGCCGCGCGTGAGACTCTGTACCGGGCGGATCCCCGTACCGTATGCCGTTCGCCACTTGAGGGCCACGCCACGCACGTCATGCACATACGCCGTCCCCAACATCGGTAAGAGCGCCACCTGCGCATCGGTGGTCACGCCAGTAGTACGTTCGACGCGCCCTCCGGCCACGAAAAACCAGCGGTCATCGTAAGCCAGATTGCCCTGCGCAGAGACACCGCCATTCTGCGACCAAGTGGAGCGCAACGCGCGCCCCCCCAGCGCGTAGCGCGATGTCGGCGGATTGAGCGACGTCCACTGCGTGCCAACGGGCGGTGCACTCTGCGCGTTCGCTCCCATCCTCGACAGACCGCCAGCGCTGCCGCTACCGTTCCCGCCGCCGCCGCTGCCGCCACCATTCGCGGCCAGGGAATTCACGGTGCTGACGGTACGCGTGAGAATCGGCTGCGCGCTCAGATCGTCCACGGCGCGCAGCACCGCCTGCTCGGCGGCGAACGTTACGCTGAGCGCCGTGCGGTCGGCGAGATCGAATCGGCCCACACTGCGCAAACGCAGCGAACCCCGGTCGGCGGCGCCTTGCGCGTTGGTCAACGGCACCGCCGTGATGGCGGGCGACGGCAACCCCGCGCTCGACAAGCCCCGGAGCCGGTAACCATCCACCCCGCCGATGACCGTGTGCGTCCAGCGCAGCGACGGCATCATGGTCATGGTGCCGCCGACAGTGTACTGCGATGTCTGCTGGCCGATCGCGCTGTCACCGGCGAACCGGGTGCTGTCGCGCGGCGGTGGATAGCGGGTCGTGTCGGTCCCGCCCGGTGCCATGCCGACTGCGTTCGCGCGCGCGGACTCGTTCAGCGCTGGCGCGAGCCCGCCCAGCAGCAAATTGGAACTCGCGTTTGCCCGCTGCATGCTGTAGCGCACCGTGCCGGTGAGAATGCTGCGCGACCGCACGAGGCGAAGATCCATGTCCGCCAGCAGGCGCTGTTCCGACGCGCCCGGCACGTACGCGCCGACCGTACCGGCACTGAGTCCGAGTCCGAACGTGCGCTTGCCAGACCCCGACCGTGCGGAGAGCGTGTGCTCTTGTACGAAGGCATCGCGCGGCGCGTACGACGTGGTCGCCATGCCGGCACTCGACGCCACCTGCACGAGCATGGCGCCGCTGGGCGTGCCGTCGTGTCGCGTGAGAATACTCACCACACCGCTGATGGCGTCGGCGCCATAGAGTGCGGCGCCCTGCGGGCCGCGAATGACTTCGACGCGGTCGATGCGCGCCGGATCGAGCTGGGTGACGAGCAGCGGATTCGCCACCTCGATGCCGTCGAGATAGATCTTGGGGGCGCTGACCCCGAATGAACTCGCGCCGCGAATGCTGCCGTAACGCGCCGACACGGACCCAGCCGCCGTCGCCCAACTCCATAAGCCGGGCACCGTCAGGTCCAGCGCCTCCCCGAGCGACGACACGCCGAGGGTTGTAAGGGTCGTGCCTTCGATGACATCGAGCGCGAACGGCGATCCGCGCTGCGAGGCGCCGTCCGGCGTGCCGGTGACCACAACGCGATCGAGCACACTGGCGCGGCGGGCGGTCGTCACCCCGTCGCCCCCCGGCGTGGCGCGCGAAGGGGCGAGCACCACCTGCGTGCTGCCAATCACGACCGCGCGCAGCGTCGTACCGGCCAGCAACGCTTCGAGCAATGCGCCAATGGACACGCGTTCAAGCGCGACACACACACGCGTGTCGCGCGGCAGGAGCTCGCTGCTGTATGACAACTCGATGCTGGCCTCGCGCGCAACGCGGTCCAGCAAATCGCGCAGGGCGACATCGGTCTGTCGCACGCTCACGATGCGGTCGAGCGGCGCCGCCCATGACGAATTACGATCGACCGCCACGATGCGCGCGATGCAGGCCGGATCAGACGACGCGCTCGGCGTGCCCACCGGAGAGGCGAGGACCGGAGAGGCGAAAGCCGCCGGCGCAATCACCGAAGCGATCGCGCCTGCGACAAAGATGCGCCGCGCCATTCGCGTTGCCTGCATGCGCCTCAGGGTGTCGAATTCCGTCCGGTCATCTGCAGCACCACGGTATCGCCGCGCTGCACGGCCGCTGCGCCCAGCGCCAACGAGATCAAGCGGACCACTTGCGACGCGGAGTCAGCCGAAAACGATGCCGTCAGCGTGCGCCCCGCCAACTCGGCGCCCTCCAACCGCAGCGTGATGCCATACCACCGGCGCACATCCGCCTGCACTTCGGACATGGGCGTATCGCGGTATTCGAGTTGCCCATGCGTCCACGCCACATCGTTTTCGGTGACGGTACCGCGAGCGACTGCCACATCGGCCCCGGCCAACACACCCCGGTCGCCCGCCCGCAGTTCCACCGCCGCCGCCGAGCCCGTCTCTATACCGCGAAGCGCCACGATACCGTGGGTGACCGCCACGGATACCGCGCCCGCCTCATCGGTCTTGACGGAGAAGGCCGTGCCGATGTCGCGGATTTCCGCACGGCGCGTGCGCACCACGAAGGGCTGCGCCTCGTCGTGCGTCACCTCAAAAAACGCCGCGCCTTCGAGCGAGACCTCGCGGGTGTCGGTGCCGAATCCGGCCGCAACGGTCAACGTGCTGCCCGGCGCCAGAATGACGCGGCTGCCATCCGAGAGCAGCACGGAATCGCGAGCACCCACCTGGGTCGCGTACACCTGCGCCGCGGCGGGGCTCGTTGCAGCCGGACGACGAACCACCATGAACGTGATCGCCGCCGCCGACGCAAGCGCCGCAACCTGCCACAGCCGGAACCGCGACGCTGACGCGACGACGGCACCCCCGCCGGCCCGTGCGCCGCCACGACTAACCGACAGCTGCGGCGCCCGCGATGCCACCGCCGATTCTCCGCCAGCCATCCGGCTGTGCACGCGTTCGAGGGACGCCTCCACATTCAGTGTGCGGAGCGTCTGGGTATCGGCCTGCGCTTCGATCCGGCCGGCGCGATCCTGAATGATGTTCACCAGCTCGGCATCGGCAGGATGCGCCGCCAGCCAAGACGCCACGGCCGCCGATTCCTCCCGGTCGCTCTCACCCGCGATAAAGCGGGCAATCGCCTCCCAGTCGGCCTGCGGCTCTTCTGATGATGGCAGCGCGGGATCGATGTGCATGACGAGGGAACACGGAAGCGTTTGCCCACCCTACCTCTGCCGGACCATGGCAGACAGGATGGCGTTAACCATTGGGTATATCGACCGTCAAAAGGTATGCACGCGTGTGCGCGCACGCCTGCCGGCTCAGCGGCGGTCGCTCCCCCACAGTGTACCGACTCTGCGTTGATCGGTAGTATATCGATATTGCACGTGACTGTTCCCGCGAGCCCTTCGCCGAACGATCTCCTGCGGCTGCGGGCCGACGGCGGGATCGCACCGCTCACCTTTGCTCATTCTTCGTGGACGATCGTGACCTGCTGGCGCGCCTGCGAGGCGGTGATCACGGAGCGTTCGACGAGATTTTCCGGCAGTGGTACGAGCCGGTCGTCCGATCGGCCAATCGCGTCCTGCACGACCCGGGCGTCGCCGAGGAATTGACGCAGGACGTATTCCTCGAGCTCTGGCGCCGACGCGACGCGCTGGCCTCCGACAGCAGTGTGGCCGGCTATCTCATGCAGGCGGTGCGCAATCGTGCGCTCAATCATCTGCGGCATCTTGCCGTGCAGAAGAAGTCGGTCGTCTACGTCGAAGCGTTGGCCGAGCCCGCGGAGCACGCCGACGCCGAAGCGCAGCGCAGCGAAGTGGAGCTCGCCATCGCCGATGCCATCGCCGCCCTTCCGCCGCGCACGCGCGAAATGTTCGTGATGAGTCGCGAGCGTGGCCTGCGCTACAGCGAAATTGCCGAACAGCTGGGCGTCTCCGTAAAGGCCGTGGAGGCGAACATGAGTCGCGCACTGCGCATGCTGCGCGAACGACTGGCGCCGTTTCTGACGCAGGACAACGACACGTAGGGTCGCTCAGGCATGGTGTGTTTCTTAGCCACGACATCTTTCTCTCGTCCGGCGATCTGCGCCGATGTCGAGACAACCGCATACGAGGACCCGCCAATGCGCCGCTCACGTACATTCGCATTCGCTCTGTCAACGGCGCTGATCGGCGCCGCGGCCTGCAGCAACAACGATGTCGGTTCGCCGGACCTGCTCTTCGCGAGCAGCGCGTTCAACTCTGCGCCGGCCGGCTTTACCGAAGTTACGAGTTCGTTCGCCGCTGGCGACGGATCAGCGCCCTTACCCTGGATGCCAGACCGGGCGGCGCTCGGGTTTCCCGGCATGGCGATGGGTGGGTACGCCGGAGGAGACGGCGGTCCGCGTGGCCCCGGGATGCGCGGCCTGATGGGCGGCGGCATGGACGGCGCATTCGTTGGCGGCGATATCCGCGGCCGCGGACACGAACGCGGACTGTTTGCCGGAGGGCTCGACTCGACCTGTGCCTTCTCGGCCGCGACCGGCGACGTGACGTGCGGTCCGAACACGCGCAACGGACTCACGATCACGCGCATCAACACGTTCAAGACGCTGAGCGGCGCGGCACAGTCTGCCCCCGACAGCACCACGGACTACAACCGAACGCGCATCGCTGTGACCGGCACGGTCACGCGCCGCGAAAATGTCACTGCGACCGTTCGCACCAATAGCGATCGGGTGACGACCGGACTGTCGTCGACCAGTACACGCCGCACCGTAAACGGCACCGCGAGCGGCACTGAATCGAGCAGCGGCACCAATCGCGACGGGCAGGCCTTCACCGCCACGCGCACGTCGGGAGATACGACCGTCAATCTGGTCATTCCCAAGAGCAGCACCGGAACGCCCAGCTATCCGATCTCCGGTACCGTCACGCGCAGCATGCGTGTGATCAGCACCATCACGGGCGCAGCAGCGACCAACTCGACGCGGCGCGAAGTGATCACCTACGATGGCACGGCAACCGCGAAGGTGACCATTTCCGTTGATGGCACGACCAAGTCCTGCACGATGCCGCTGCCGCGCGGCCGGTTGGTCTGTCCGTAACGGACAGCGCCGGAGCGAGAACGCTACTTCACGCGAACGCCGATCCGATGCGACGCGGGTCGGCCGCCGCGGAACGGTTCGATGGCGTAATCGATCGACCACCGATCGACCACGACCCCCAATCCGCCGGTCATCAGCGATTCATCCCGTTCGCGTGGGAGCCGCAGTCCGTTTCGCAGCACGATCGACACGCCCTCGATAGGTACATAGCCGATCTCGATGCCCCCCGCAGGGCGCACAAAGCTGTTACCCTCGAGTGTGAGCTGCGACTGCATGCCGATGTCAAAATGTTCGAACAGCGGATACATCCCGCCGCCGAAGCCAACCCCGATGCGTCGCGGCAGGAGACCATCCGAGCCGCCCAGCTTGAGTGACGGGCCGAGATTCTGCGCCACCACGGCGAAATTGGCCGGGCCGAACGGCAACACCAATCCGAGATCGAACGCAAACGTGCCGTCGTGCGCGCCGCCAAAGCGCTCCTCGGCATACTTCACGCTTGCGCCCAGCCGAAGCCCCTTGATGGTGCGACCGACCCCCACGGTGAACGCACTGCTTGAGGCGGCAACACTCCCGCTGTCGGACAATCGTGTCGCACCGGGGCGCACCACGTCGCTCCACGGCGTGCCGGCGGGCGCGCGGCGGTCGAGGAACTGCGCACCCACACCAAAATTGAGCGATCCCACCTGCGTCACCGAGCCGATGGCGCCCGCCGTGCCAAATGAGCCGTAGCGTTGCACCGACGCGGCCATACCGCGCGCCACATTGAGCATGGCGGGATTGTAGAGCATCGCATCACCATCGTTTGCGGCGACGCCGGCGTTGGCCATCGCGGCGAGGCGCGCACTCGCGGGCAACCGCAGCACGAGCGGCGCTTCCGGACGCGAAGGGTCTCCGCTGGACTGGGCGGACAGCGTGGTTGTGCTGAACGTCGCTGCCATCGTCAAGACGAGCGCCGTGCCGGCTCGACTCATCGCGCCTCCGACACGGCGACGAAGCCGAGCGATGCGGAGTTGATGCAGTAGCGCAGTCCGGTCGGTTCGGGGCCGTCGTCGAACAAATGGCCAAGATGTGCGTCGCACCGCGCGCAATGCACCTCCGTTCGTACCATATACCAGCTCCGGTCGGTCGTGGTTTCGATGGCGTCTGGGGATGCGGGAGCGAAATAGCTCGGCCATCCGGTTCCAGAGTCAAACTTGGCGGATGAAACGAAGAGCGGCGCACCGCAGCAGATGCAAAGGTACGTGCCGTCGTCGTGATGATCCCAGAAGTCGCCGCTGAAGGCGCGCTCCGTGCCCCGCTCGCGCGCCACGCGGAACTGCTCCGGCGTGAGTGAGCTGGCCCATTCCTGTTCGGTCTTGCGAATCTTGTCGGGCATGAGTCAAATGAATGCGATGACAACCGCCCTCGCCAGCGTGCCCACTCCCAACGCCGCGCCCCTGTCCAGCCCACCGAATTCCGATCACGAGCACGTCGCCGCGTGGCGCTTGGGACCGCGCGTTCCGCAAACGCGCGGCGTCCTCCTCCGACGGCTTGGCTATTGGCTGATGCGTCGCGCCGGCTGGGACTTCGAGGGGGCAATGCCGGACCTTCCGAAGTTCGTCATCATCGTCGCGCATCACACGTCCAATTGGGACTTTCCCATCGGGCTGGCCGTGAAGTGGGCGCTCGGTCTCGACGTGCGCTGGCTCGGCAAGGACACGCTGTTTCTCCCACCGCTGGGATGGTTCATGCGGGCCAACGGCGGCGTACCGGTCAAACGCAGCAGTCGCGAGAATCTCGTCGAGCAAACGGCGAAGGCGTTCGCGGCGCGCGAACAGTTCGTGCTCGTGTTGGCTCCGGAGGGCACGCGCAAACGGGTGCCCGAGTGGAAGAGCGGCTTT
Organism: Gemmatimonadales bacterium; assembly: GCA_038234895.1. Taxonomy (GTDB): domain Bacteria; phylum Gemmatimonadota; class Gemmatimonadetes; order Gemmatimonadales; family Gemmatimonadaceae; genus Gemmatimonas. The sequence continues at coordinate 2,799 of JBBQSM010000149.1, read as the reverse complement.
TGGCATGTCGCCAAGCGGGCCGACGTGCCGATTTGCTGCGTCGCACTGGACTGGTCACGCCGGATCGTGCGCATGGGCCCGACCGTGACCGCCGACGAAGCCGATCCCGCCGCCGGCATCGCGCGCATCCGCGGCTACTACGCCGACGTGCGCGGCTACAACCCGTCACAGGAGACCTGACCGCGCTGCGGGCCGGGAATGTGACGAAACCGTCGCATTTTGAGCCTCGCACCCCTTCCGGACCGGCGGTCCTGACGGAATCTTTTCCGCGTCCCCTCAGGAGAACAGACATGCGTGTGACGACCGTCGGCGTGGTCGGCGCTGGTGCCATGGGAAGCGGGATCGCCGCTCTCGCGGCATCAGCTGGCTGCCGCGTCGTATTGCTTGATATTCCGGGCGATGCCGATGCACTATCGCCCAATCGCAGTGCACCCGCCCGCAACGGTCTGCAGAAGGCCGTGAAGGCCAAGCCGGCCGCATTCATGGAGGCCGCCGCCGTCGCGCGCATCCGCACCGGCAATACCGAAGACCACCTCGCGCTCCTCGCCGAGTGCGACTGGATCTGCGAGGCGATCATCGAACTCGCCGAGCCCAAGCAACAGCTGTTTGCACGGGTGGAAGCGCTGATGAAGCCGACGGCGATCATCTCGTCGAACACGTCGGGCATCCCCATGTCCACGTTGCTCGACGGGCGCAGCGAGAAGTTTCGTCGCCGGTTCCTCGGCACGCACTTCTTCAATCCGCCGCGCTACATGCATTTGTTGGAGATCATCCCGACAGCGGACACCGACCCCGCCGTGATCGGCGCGATGCGCGAGTTCGCCGAACGCACGCTTGGCAAGGGCATCGTCATCGCGAAGGATGTCCCGGGGTTCATTGCCAACCGGCTGGGTGTCTACGGCATGGTCGGTACGATGCGGCGCATGATGGAGTACGGCCTCACGATCGATGAAGTGGACGGCCTTACGGGCGCGTTCATCGGCCGCGCGCGCAGTGCGACCATGCGCACGGCAGATCTCTCGGGGCTCGATGTACTCGCCCACGTCACCAAGGGTATCGGTGCGGCAACCGGCGAGGACATGGCGCTCCCCGACTGGGTGCACGCCATGGTCGCCGAGGGAAAGCTCGGCGACAAGAGTGGTGGCGGGTTCTACACCAAAACGAAGGCCGGCACGCTCACGTACGACTGGAAGAACAAAAGCTACGTCCCGCAGGTGCGACTCGAAGGTGGCGACATCGGAGCGGCGATTCGCATGCCGATCGCGCAGCGGTTGCCTGCAGCGAAGCAGACGCCGGGTGCGCAGGGGGCATTCCTTCGTGACCACCTCGTGGACGCCGCGCATTACGCGCTGACACTTGCCGACACGCTCGCGTTCGACGTCGTCGCGATCGATCGCGCGATGGAGTGGGGATACGGTTGGGAAGCGGGACCGTTTCAGGTCATGGACGCGCTCGGCCTCGACTGGCTCGCATCGGAGTTCAAGGCGCGCGGCCTCGTCACGCCTGCGCTACTGGAACGCGCACACGGCAGCTTCTATCGTGACGGCGAATACCTGACGTTCGACGGCACCTACGAGCCGCTTCCGACTATTCCCGGCCGCATTTCGCTGGCAGGGCTGGTCAAGAGCGGGCGCGTGCTCGAGGACAACGGACTGTCCCGCCTGATCGATCTCGGAGACGGCGTGGCCTGTTTTGAGTTCCGCAGCAAGATGAACTCACTTGGCGAAGGGGTGCTCACCGGACTGGCAAGCGCGCTCCGGAGAGTCGAGAAGAGTGGCTATGCCGGACTCGTGATCGGCAACGAAGACACGCGCGCGTTCAGTGTGGGCGCCGACCTGTCACAGGTATCGTTCGCCATCGCCGCTGGCGCGTGGGAGGATATCGCCACGTCCATCAAGGCGTTTCAGGACAGCGTCATGTCCATTCGCCGAGCGCCCTTTCCGGTCGTTGTGGCGCCGGCTGGCATGACGCTCGGTGGCGGCGCCGAGTTCACACTGCACGCCGATGGGGTGCAGGCGCACGCCGAGACGTACATGGGACTCGTCGAGGCCGGCGTTGGGCTGTTGCCCGGCGGTGGCGGCACCAAGGAGCTGCTCATGCGCTTCACCGCAGAGTTACAAAACTATGAGGAGGTCGATCTCTTCGCAGCGGTCAAGCGCGCCTTCAAGATCATTGCGTTCGCCACGACCAGCACCAGTGCATACGAGGCACGCGCGCTCGGATATTTGCGCGCGAGTGATCGCATCAGCATGAACCGCGATCAGCAGTTGTCCGACGCAAAGGCGCGTGTGCTCGATCTGGCGCCAGGGTATCTGCCGCCCATTGAACGGACGGTGCGCGCACTTGGACGGGAAGGACTCGGCAATCTGGAGTACGCTCTCTGGGCCGCCAAGGAAGCGGGCCAGGCATCCGCGCATGACGTGCGCGTCGGTCGTGCGATGGCGTACGTGCTGTGCGGTGGCGACGGTGCGCCACGCGACGTCACCGAGCAGGATTTGTTGGACCTCGAACGCGAGCAGTTCCTGAGCCTCCTCGGCACCAAGGAAACGCAGGAACGCATCGCCTACACTCTCAAGACCGGCAAGCCGCTGCGCAATTGAGCACCGACGTTACCGTGCCTCAACACGCATACAGGAGCATTCGCAGATGACCGAAGTCGTGATCGTCAGCGCCGTGCGCAGCGCCGTCGCCCGTGGTAAGGCAGACGGTTCGCTGGCCGGCGTCCATCCGGTGGATCTGTCGTCCACCGTCATGAAAGCAGCAATCGAGCGTGCGGGGATCGAGCCCGCGCTCGTGGAG
>JBBQSM010000148.1:0-11060 GCA_038234895.1 Gemmatimonadales bacterium | reverse complement strand
AGCTCGGGTACGGAGAGATTTACTTCTTGAGCCGATAAGTCCATAGAGAAGGCTCGACAAACTGTGTAAACGTCACGCCCCAGTGCGGGGAAGGCGAAAGCGTGGTGAGAGTCTTATTTGTATTCTTTGGGCTTCAAGATCACCTCTCCCTGCCCGTTATTTCCGAAGACCCCGCCCCGGCGGGGTCTTCGCGTTTTCAGCGATTGTGTCCGCGCGTATGGAACGCCCGTCCCGAAGCTATCGTTCTTCGTGATACGGGCTGTTCCGGCGGGCCCGTCCGCGAGCGATCGGGTGCATCGCCGTTGAATCGTGTGTCGGGCGGGAAGAGTCATGGCCATCGTTACGGTGACGCGGTTGCTGCGCTTCAATGCGGCCCACCGCGTGCACAATCCCGCGCTCTCCGATGAGGAGAATGCGCGCCTGTTCGGGAAGTGCAACAATCCCAACTGGCACGGGCACAACTATAAGCTCGAGGTGTCCGTTCGCGGGCCGGTGGAAGCGCGCTCCGGGTACGTGATCGATCTTGGGCTGTTGCGCGACGTGGTGGAGCGGGAGGTGATCGAGCAGACCGATCATCGCAACTTCAACATCGACGTGGGCTACATGCACGGGATCATTCCCACCACCGAGAACGTTGTTGTAGAGATGTGGCGCGTGCTCGCGCCGGTGGTCGCGCCCGGGCAACTCGTCCGGCTGCGCCTGTGGGAAACCGAGAACAACTACGTCGACTATGAAGGGGAATAGGATCGTGCTGCGTTCACCCATGAAAGCCATGGTCGGGGAGGACTCCGACGACATGATCGCGACCGGCGACCGCATGGTCGAATTCGAAAACGTGATCCGCCGGCAGCTCGAACTGCTTGGCGAGGATCCGGAACGCGACGGCCTGCTCAAAACGCCAAGTCGTGTCGCGAAAGCGCTGTCATGGCTGACGCGCGGCTACGAGCTCGATCCGAAGGAAGTGATCGGTGACGCGCTGTTCGAGGAGGCGCACGAGAATATGGTGATGGTGCGTGACATCGAGATGTACTCGATGTGCGAGCATCATATGCTCCCCTTCTTCGGCAAGGTGCATATCGCCTATATCCCTAACGGCAAAATCGTCGGACTCTCCAAGCTGCCACGTGTCGTCGAGGTCTTCGCGCGCCGTCTGCAGGTGCAGGAGCGGTTGGGTGAGCAGATCGCCAACGCGCTCGATGAAGTCCTGCAACCAAAGGGCGTGGGCGTGGTGATCGAAGCGGTGCACCTGTGCATGATGATGCGCGGCGTGGAGAAACAGAGTTCGCGCACCATCACCTCGTCGTTGCGCGGCCAGTTCCGCGACGATGCGAAGACGAGGAGTGAGTTTTTGCGGCTCGCCCACGGGCGCGGCGAGCAGTACTGACCGCGCAGGCTATGGCTTTGGAGCTCGACGGGCGTCATGCGATCGTGAGCGGGGCGTCGCGGGGCATCGGTCGGGCCATCGCGCAAACGCTCGCGACGCACGGCGCGCGCGTGTACCTGTTGGCGCGCGGCGCGCAGGCGTTAAACGCCGCCGCCGCGGAGATTGGGGCGCGTGCCGTCGCGTTGCCGTGCGACGTCAGTGATCCCGATGCGATTGCCAGCGTGGTCGCACATCTGGCGGGCGAGGGAGTAAACGCGCCGGATCTGTTGGTCAATAACGCAGGCCTGTTTCCGCTGGGTGCGCTCTCCGACACCACGACCGATGAGTTTGCGCGAACCATCGAGGTGAATCTGGTGGGGCCGTTCCGACTGCTGCGCGCGTTTCTCCCCGCCATGCGCGCGCGCGGCAGTGGACACGTGATCACGATCGGATCGGCCGCCGATCGCAATATTCTCGCGGGAAACGGCGCGTACTCCGCCAGCAAATACGGTCAGCGCGCCATGAACGAGGTGCTGCGCGCTGAATTGCGTGGCAGCGGCGTACGCAGCACGATCGTGTCCCCTGCGGCCACCGACACGCCCATCTGGGACCCGATCGATCCGGACAACCAACCCGGCTTCCCGTCGCGAGCGAGTATGTTGCGCCCGGCCGACGTTGCCGATGCGGTGCTCTGGGCGGTCACGCGCGCGGCCCACGTCAACGTAGACGAACTGCGGCTGTCGTCGGCGTGATGAAACAGTGACGAGGTGGACCACGACCTCGCGAGACTGATGGTCATCCTCGGCGGGCTGTTGCCGATGCCGAGCTGCTTTCTGAATGTCTTGAACGATGCAGCGCGATGCACTCGGTGCACTCTTTCTGGACCTCCATCGCCACGCACGCGCTAGCTTTCGTTTATGCGTGTAGAGTTCATCGAGCTGCTCCGTTGTCCGGCGCCTCATGCGTCGTCGCCTCTCATCACCGTTGCCAACAAACGTCACGGCGATGAGATTCTCGACGCCGCGCTCGGCTGTGTGATGTGCGGCGCAGAATACGCGCTGCGTGATGGATGTGCCGTGTTTCCCGCGCGCGACGGGCAACCAGACTGCCAGGTGAGCTTGGAGGTCGTGATCAGCACAGCCGCCGGCGACCCGTTGCCATCGGCCGCCGATCGCAGCGACGAGGCGTTGCGACTCGCCGCCTTGCTTGGCCTCGCTGATGCCACCGCCCGTGCCATGCTCTGCGGCGACACGACGCTTGTCTCGCACGACATCGAAGCGTTGACCGGTGTGCGATGCCTGGCCGTGAACGCGCCGGCCACGCTCACGGAGAACAGACCAATAGACCGGCTGACGATGGCGCTGTCCGATCGTATTCCGCTCGGCGATTCGTCGCTGCACGGACTGGCTGTTGATCTGGCGCACGTCGGGCTACTCTCCGATGCAACCCGCGTTGTACGGCGTGGAGGTCGCATCGTCGCGCCGGCGTCGGCGTCGCTCCCTCTCGGGTGCCGCGAACTCGCGCGCGATGCACGACAATGGGTCGTGGAAGTGGATGCGACGACCAGCGCGCCGGTTACGCTCCAGCGCGCAACGAGCATACGCACCGAAACGCATCCCGGCTGAACCGGTCTCACGAACTCGCGGTTGGATGACTACATCGGCGGTGCCATGCCGAGGTCGGAGTTGTTCATGTCGCGCACGATCTTCCAGCTGCCGTCCGGCTGCCGCTGCCACAGCGACATGTACTTGCCGACATCGTCGATGGCCTTTCCCGTCTTTGGCTGCATGGTCATGGTGTACGAGCCGGACTCGATCGCGTAATCGCCCGCCACGGTCACATCCTCCGTGGTGAACGTGGCCGCCGTCATCTTCACCTCCTTCATCATGCCGCTGATCCCCTGTTCGATTGCCGCTTTGCCCCGCATGGCGGGCATTCCGGGCATCATGGAGATCGCGTTGTCCGAGTAGTTCGCCAGCGAGGCCGTCAGATCGCCCGCCACCATGGCAGCGGCCGCGCGCTGATTCTCGGCCTCGATGGTGCTGCGAATTTCCGCGGCGTTGGGCTCACCGAGCGCTCCCGCCGACATGCCCGTGGCACCGGGTAGTCGGTCCGACTCGGCGCTGGGCGCTGTGCACGCCGTGGCCGTGGCCAACAGTGTTGCCGCCACCGCGAATACGATCGTGGCAGGTCGCCGGCCGCGTACGGTCGGCGTGTGGTTCGAGCGTGTGTACATGGTCACCTCGTCTCAAGGATAGGCAGTACCGCGATGCACCCTCCAACGTAGGCGCGCCGTGGCTCCTGTCAAATCACGCGCGCCGGGTGCATCGTCAGGTGCACCGTCAGGTGCATCATCAGGTGCACCGTAGCCCGTGCTCGCGCCCACTCCATTCCGACCTTGCCATGCCCTTCGCTGTGTCACGCCGTGGCGGTGAACGACCGCTCTTGCCCGTCGCACTTGCCGCGCTCGTCGGGACGACGCTGGCGCTCTCATCACTGGACGTCTCCCCGCTGTCCGCCCAGACCACCTCCGCACCGATCACGGCCGCCGACCTGCTCGCGATCAAATCCGTTACCGCCGACGACTTTTCGCCCGACGGGCGGTGGCTGGCGCTGCGTATCGGCGTGCGCTCCGACGGACTCGGCTACGTCGCGGCGCGCGAGGGCGACCCCAGCTACACCAGACCCAGCGGTGCGCGCGTGCTGCTGCTCGACAGCCGCACCGGCGACACCACGGTCGTGTTGTCGACACCACGAACGATTGGTGACATCGCGTGGTCGCGCGATGGATCCCGACTGGCCATTGTCACACGCGACGCGGTACCTGCGCTGCTGCTGTGGGAACAGTCCACGCGCCGTCTGCGCATGGCCACCCCGGCCGGCATGCGGTTGGCCGAGAACTCCGAGCTGCGTTGGATGGACGACGGGCGACTCGTCGTCTCGGTGCGGGAAGCGGGATGGCAGGCCGAGGTGGCCGCACGATTCGATACGCTGGTGCGTGGGCCGGTGACCGTACAGGTCGGAGGCGAGCCGTTCCTCGCGTGGGATGCGCTGCGGCGGTTGGGCAATCGCGCGCTGGTCGTCGCGCTGACACCCAGCAGCGGCAAAGTGGACACGTTGCTTGGCCCGACGCAGCTTGCCGGCTACACGGTCACGCGCAACGGCCGTGCGTTGTCGTGGCGCGAAGACCTCAATAAGAAGACCAACTACGATGGCGGCCCGGCCAACGAAGCGCGGTTGATGGCGCGCGCGGTCGGGCAAGCACCGCGCGTGTTGTTGCCATCGCTGCGCGGCGTCTCGTTGCAGGTTTCGGAGCTCGGCGAGCACTACGCCTACGCGCGCGACGGTGCGATCTACGCGGCGTCGCTCACGGACAGTGCGGCACGTCGCATCATCGGCCCGACTCCGCGTGCGCCCGGCGACACCGCCCGTGCGGCGGGTGGCGACAGCACAGCGCGTTCGCGCGAGGAGCGATATTCGCTCGTGCGCATGTCGCCGTCTGGTGACGCGGTCGTTGTTTCGTCGCGGAACGGCCTGTCGCTGGTGGAGTTGGCAACCGGCGCCCGTCGTTCGCTGAGCACGGTGACGGATACCGTTGCAGGGCCGCGCGTGACCGTGTCTGCCTGGACCGATGACGGACGCACGCTGTATCTGGCATATGCCGCCCGTACGTCGTGGGATCGCGCGCTCATTCGCATCGATCGGACCACGGGTGCGGCCGACACGCTGGTACGGGACGGACGTTTGTACGGCACGCCGCGCCTTAGCGCCGACGGTTCACAAATGGCGATCACGATCGGTGCCAACGGACAGCCGGCCGATCTCTGGCTTGCCGGCGCAAAGTTCGAGCAGCCGCGACGCGTCTTGGCTTCCAATCCACAACTTGCTGCGCGCACGCTCCCGCGCACACAACTCGTGACGTATCTCGACGCCGACGGTCGTGCGCAGTTCGGTGTGCTCACGTTGCCGCCCGGAAACGCCAAGGCGTTACCGACCGTGTTCAGCGTGTACGAGAACTTCTTTGACGATTCGTTCGATGCCACCACCATGTACCTGGCCAGCAACGGCTACGCCGTGATGAAGCCGTCGGTCACGTTCGAGACTGGCTATCCTGGTGAAGCGTGGCTGAAGGGCGTGACCGCGTCGGCCAACAAGCTCATCGAGATGGGGATCGCGGACAGCGCGAAGCTTGGCGTGCACGGTACCAGCTACGGCGGCTACGCGACTAACCTGCTGGTCACACAGACCAACCGGTTCAAGGCGGCGATCAACATCTCCGGCAAAGTCGACATGATCTCGTTCTACACAGACTCACCGCGACTAGGCGTACGCAATGTCAACGCGGCCGAAAAGACGCAGGACCGCATCGGTGCGACGATGTGGGAGCAGCCGCAGAAATACGTGCAGCACAGTGCGATCATGTTCGCCGACCGCATCCGAACGCCGTTGCTGCTCATGACCGGTGGCGAGGATCACAATGTGCCGGCGCTCAATACGCGCGAGATGTACTTCGCCCTGCGACGGTTGGGGCGTACGGTCGAGTGGGTCAACTACGCCAACGGCGGGCACGGCATCCCGATGACAAACGCTGCCGAGTTTTCCGATTGGCACTCCCGCCTGTTGGGGTGGTATGATCGATATCTCAAAGCAAAGGCCGACGGCGCGACGCCCAAGGCCACGACCTCCCAGACATCCACTTCCGGAGCGAATCCATGACCGTGCATTCCCGCAGGCTGCGTCGCGCCGCCTGCCTGTCTCTTGTCGCATCTGCACTCGTACTCGCGGCGACATCAACCGCCGGTGCGCAACAGTCTGCCATGTCGTTTTTCATCACAAGTGCGGGCCCGGGGGACGGAGCCAAGCTTGGCGGACTCGCGGGCGCCGACCGTCATTGCCAGCAACTGGCCGAGGCCGCCGGTAGCAACGGCAAGACGTGGCACGCGTATTTGAGTCAGTCGGCAGGCGATGGCATGACCGCAATCAATGCGCGCGATCGCATTGGCCCGGGACCGTGGCGCAACGCCAAAGGTGTGGTCGTCGCGACGAGCGTGGTCGACTTGCACAGTGACAACAACAAGCTGGGCAAGGAGAACAGTCTCACCGAGAAGGGCGTGCCGGTGAATGGCCGCGGTGATACCCCCAACACGCACGACATTCTCACGGGTGCGCAGCTTGATGGTTCGGTCTCGTCCGACACGACCGACACCACGTGTAAAAACTGGACGAGCAACGCAGCTGGTGCGGCGTCGGTCGGTCACCACGATCGTCAGGGCGGCGGCGCCAATCCGACATCGTGGAACAACGCGCATCCGAGCCGCGGCTGCAGTCAGGAAAATCTGCGTGGCTCTGGCGGCGCGGGCCTGTTCTACTGCTTCGCGATCAATTGATCGGCAACGTGGGTCCGGCGGCTACTCGCCGCCGCCACCCACGTACAAGCCGTCGATAAGTTCCTTGTACTGCTTGTCTACGACCTTCCGCTTCACCTTGAGTGTCGGTGTGAGTTCACCGCGTTCGATGCTGAAGTCATGCTCGAGCAAGGCGACCTTTTTCGGCGTTTCGAAGTGCGCCATCCCTTCGAGCTGGTGCGCGACTTCCTTCTCCATCTTGGCGTGGATGGTCGGCATCGAGAGCAGCGCCGCGCGCGACGTCCACACGATGCCCTGCCGGCCGGCCCACCCCTCGAGCTGATCCCAGTTCGGCACGATCAGCACGACGGGGAATTTGCGCTTGTCGCCGATCATCACCGCCTGACTGATGTATTTGTTCGTCTTGAGTTTGTTCTCGATCGGCTGCGGCGCGATGTTCTTGCCGCCCGCCGTGACGATGATGTCCTTTTTGCGGTCGGTGATGCGCAGAAAGCCGTCGCTGAGCTCGCCGATGTCGCCGGTGTAGAACCACCCTGCTTCATCGATTGCTTCCTTGGTTGCATCAGCGTTGTTGTAGTACCCGCGCATGATATGCGGACCGCGCGACAGAATTTCGCCGTCGTTCGCGATCATCACTTCGACGCCGCCAATGGGACGCCCCACGGTGCCGATGCGATAGTGCTCCAACGTGTTCGCCGCGATCACCGGAGACGTCTCCGTCAGGCCGTAGCCTTCGAGAATGATCAGTCCCGCGGAATAGAAGAACTTCGCGATCTCCGGCGAGAGCGGCGCGCCGCCGGAAACAAAAAAGCGCAGGTTGCCACCCGTGCGCTCCTGCAATTTCGAGAAGACAAGCTTCTTCGCGAGACCGTACTGGAGCGCCAGCAGTCCGCGCGGCTCACGTCCGGCCAGCCGCTCATCGGCCCAGCGTTCGCCCACCTGCCTGGCCCAGAAAAAGATCCGCTGCTTCGCGCCGCCACCGCTCACCGCGTTCTCCACCACGCGCGCATAAATCTTCTCGTACAGCCGCGGCACGGACATCATCATCGTCGGCTTCACCTCCGACATGTTGACCGGCACCGTATCGATCGATTCGGCGAACGCGATCTTCACGCCGTTGGCGAACAGATAGTAGTCGCCCATGCGCTCGAAAATGTGACTCAGTGGCAGAAAACTCAGCGCCGTATCTTTGGTGTCCACGGCCATCGAGTTGGCTGTCGCGATCACATTCGAATGGAGATTGTCCTGCGTCAGCATGACGCCCTTCGGATTGCCCGTGGTGCCCGACGTGTAGATCAGCGTGATCAACTGGTCAGGCCGCACGGCAAGCGCCTCGCGCTTGAACTGGTCGGCGCGTGCGGGCGTGTCGTCCTGCGCGCCCAACGCCTCCAGATCAGCGAGGGTCAGATCGCAGCCGTCTCCCTTGGTCGCCGCGAAGCCGATGATCCACTGCAGCCCCGGCGCCTGATCGCGCACCGACGCAACCTTTCCCGCCTGTTCCGGCGTCGACACGAAGATGGCCCGCGCCCCGGAGTCGTTCAGCAAATACGGAATCTGCTCGGCCGGCAATGTGGGGTAGATCGGTACATCCGTAACCGACGAGCAGAGACAGGCAAAGTCCGCGATCATCCACTCCGGTCGGTTCTCTGAGAGAATCGCGACGCGGTCCTGCCCCTGAATGCCAAGGCGGGCGAGTCCGAGCGCCGTACGCCGGGTGCGCTCAAGCAGGGTGCGGTGGGAGATCGGTTCCCACACGCCGCGCACTTTGTGCACGAGCGCATCCGGCCGGTCGAATTGCTCGATCGCGTCGAAGAGCAGCTGGTTGACCGTGCCGGGAACGGGCCGTGGTCCACCGTTCGCGTAGCGCGTCGGAGAAGGAACGGCGCCCATCGTCACGTTGAGCGAGGGAATGTCGGGAACCGTGACCGAAGTCATCGCAACCTCCGAAGAGGGCGGAAAGGCAGACAATGCGGAGAGGGCGTACCTGCGATGCTGGCACTGGCCTCAGGAGGGATGCCACCAAATTGCTGCACGCGTAGGCGGCGCGGGAGTGCCACCGCTGGCAAAAAGGCCCGTACACGCCGACCGGCGCGGGCGCGTGACCGTGCGAGTCAGCTGCCGCGATTCACGGCGGCGGCCATTCGAATGGGCGAGCCCCGAAGCGGGAGCCCCTTGTAGGTGACCACGGCGCGAACGATCACCGAGTCCAGCGCGGTACCCACGGCCGGGAACAGGGCAGCGCGTACCCGCACGCGCCGACTGGCCGAGCCGCCGTTGTCGGTCGTGTCCAGCACGGACGCACGGCCACCGTCGTCCACCAGATAGGCCGCCGCCGTGGTGTCGTTGCTCAGGTTCGCCGGGTACACGAGTTCAAACCGCACCGGCCAGCCATTCACGGTCGTAATCGCTGTCGCCGATTCGACATGTCGGACCGTGACGCTGAAATTCGTCGTCGTGTTCAGGTTGGCACGCGCGCGGCCGGTGTCGGGCAGCGTAGTCCGCAATGCAGTGATGGTCGTCTGTCCATTCCGGTCGACCGAGTCGGGGCGCGTCGTCACGATGAGTGGCCGGAGGACCTGCAGCGAGGGACCGATCCGCGCCGCCAGGCGGGCGTCCGCCTTGGAGACCCGGAGTGCGCGCACGATACCGGTGACCGTGTCCACTACCAGCGCGCTGTCGCGCAACGCGTCGGCGTAGAGGTACCGCACGGGTGCATCCGGAATAACCTCACCACGCACGTTCAATACGATTGCGCGAATTGGGCTCACCGCGCCGGCAATATTCCGCAGCGTGTCGCCGATGACGACGGACGGCGACGGAAACGGAGGCATCTCGATCGCGGCCGCTTCGTCTGGACCGGTGCCGATTTCGGCGCAGGACATGGCGACCGCGCTCGCCGCGCCGACCAGCGCGAGCAGGCCGACCCGGCGCCTGCGGACAACCGTCGTTGATTGCATCACCCGATGCACTACCCCGTCCTCTGTACTGCGGTCCGCACGCCCACCCTGACCTACTCGCCCCCTCACGCGAAGCGCTCGGCCAGTCGCATCGCGAGGTTGACGTAGGCCTGACTGGCGGGGTCCGCCGGGTTGCGTGTGACCACCGGCTGGCCGGCGGCAAACGCATCCGCAGTGGCGGGCGTGCGAGGGATGGGCACGTCGAAGACCAAGTGGCGCGGCAGGTGTTCGCGCACATAGTGCACGACGCGTTCCGTGGCGGGATTGCCCGACTCGTACATCGTCAGCAGGATCCCTTCAAGCGTCAGCTCCTCGTTCTCGGCGATCATGTCCTGAATCGCGCGGAGGATCTGGGGCGTCGTCTGCAAGGCAAGCGGTTCGCACTGCAACGGCACCACCACGTGCTGACTGGCCGCCAGCACGCGCCGCGTGATGGAGCCAAGTCCGGGAGGCGTGTCCACGACGACCACGTGGCACCGCTCACGCGCCGTCTGCAGCAACTCGGCCAGCACATTGCTTTCGCCGATGCGCTGCTGAAATCCGGAATGGTCCGCCTGCTCGCTCACCGATCCGGCGAGAATGACGCGCAGCCAGGGGAGGGCGGTGGGCAGGATGACGTCGCGCAGCGGGAGTTCGCCGCGCAAATAGTCGTCGAAGCCAACCGTGGGATGACCGCGACGCAGCCCGACACCATACCGGACCGCACCCTGCGGATCGGCGTCGACGAGTAAGGTCTTCAGTCCGCGACGCGCGAACGCGGCGGCGAGATTGACCGCGGTCGTGGTCTTGCCGACTCCACCTTTTTGACTGACGATCGAGAGGACGCGTCCCACTTCAGCCCTCGCCGCGCTGTGCGTCGCCGTCGTGCGACGCGTCGCCGTCTGCGTCGCTGCCCACGTCGCTTTGCGCGTCGCTGCCCGCGTGGTCGCGCAGCTGATCGAGCGTGCGCTGCGCGTGCGCGCGGAAGCGCTGAGATGCGTCGTCGGTACCGCTGCTGTTGCGCAGAAACGCCTCGAGGTGCATGCCCGCATGCGCGGTATCACTGCGCTTGAGCAGGAGAAAAGCTAAACCGTAGTGGGCGCCGGCAAGATCGGGATCGATTTGCAGCGCCTTGCGATACGCACGAATCGCTTCTTCGGGCTGCCCCGTTTTGGAGAAGGCGATGGCGATGTTCTGCAGCACGCGCAAATCTTCGGGATGTTCCCGCAACGCCAGACGATACGACGTCAAGGCGCTCGGAAAATCTCCGCGCGCCTCGAGTTCGAGTGCTTCAGCGAGAAAGTCCGTGGGGCGCGATTCGCGCCCGGACGTACCGCCCACAAGGCGGCGCCACCAAGTCATGCGCTCGCGGTGGATCGGAGAGGGAAAGAAGAG
>JBBQSM010000147.1:0-11124 GCA_038234895.1 Gemmatimonadales bacterium | reverse complement strand
GGTCAAGCCGAGCGTGACCGCAGTCCGCGCCCGTTCGGGCTGGCTGATATTCCCGCTTGACCACTCTTCAACGCACGGAGCTGTTGCCATGCAGTACATCGATGGGGCACAGATCGCGCTCTACGCCTTCTGGCTGTTCTTCTTCGGTCTGATCATCTACATCCGACGTGAAGACAAGCGGGAAGGGTATCCGCTCGAATCGCCGCAGGGACCGCGTGAAGGGTGGCCCAAGCCTCCCGAGAAGAAGACCTACTTTCATCGGCCGCACGGCGGCGAAGGAAACCACTGATGTCTGAGATCAAGGCGGTTCCGGTCGATCACTTCAACGGTTCTCCGCTCATCCCCACGGGCAATCCGATGATCGACGGTGTTGGTCCGGCGTCGTGGGCAAATCGTGCCGATGAGCCCGATCGCACCTTCCATGGCGCGCCGAAAATCGTACCGATGCGACTCGACCCCACGTTCTCCGTCGCCAAGGGGGATCCTGATCCGCGTGGGTTGCCGGTGTACGCGCTCGACAAGCAGATCGCCGGCACGGTCATGGAGATGTGGGTGGATCGTGCGGAGCCACAGGTGCGCTACTACCAGGTGCAGCTGGCTGGCAGCGAGCGTCACGTGATGCTTCCGGCCGGCTATGTGCAATGGCCGAACTTCGGCTTGTGGGGCAACGACCGGCTGCTCGTCAAGGCGATCACCGCCGCGCAGTTTGCCGATGTGCCAGCCATCAAGCGTGACGACCAGATCACGTTGCTCGAAGAGGACAAGGTCATGGCGTATTTTGCTGGTGGGCATCTGTACGCGACGGTCGCTCGGAGCGAGCCGCTCATATGAGCACCCGAGGGGCGGGCGGCACCGCGGAGACTGCGCAGTACATCCGCGGTGTGCCCCACCCGTTGCCGGCGGGTGAGCGCGTGCTGTGGGAAGGAGCCCCGGATGCGAACGCGATGGCCAAGCACGTTTTCCATCGTGGCGTCTTCCTGATCTACTTCGGGGCCATGCTGCTTTGGTGGATGACCACGACCGATGACGCGTTTGCCAGCAGCGACTTTCTGGCCGGTTTGGGCGTGCGTGTCGGCTTGTCGGCGATCGCGCTGGCGATTGTGGAAGGGCTTGCCCGCATCTCCGCACGCACCAGCTGGTACGCGATCACCAATAAACGACTGGTGCTCAAGCTCGGCATGGTCCTGCCCATGTCAATCAACATCCCGTTTTCCATCGTGGAGTCGGCGGGCGTCGGGCAGTTCAAAGATGGGACGGGACAGATTGTCCTGCTGCTCGACAAGGCCCATCGACTGGCATATGTGGCGCTGTGGCCGCATTGCCGCGTCTTTCGGATCAATCGGCCGCAACCGATCCTGCGCGGACTGCGCAACGCGACCGAGTTGGGTACGCTGCTCGCAAGCGCGGTCGCCGACGCCGCCGCCGAAGACGACAACACGCGCATTGAACGCGCCTCCGCACGCGGGCAATCGCCCGAGCAAATCGGCGTTCCGCAACCGGTCGGCGCCTAGCCGATCGGTGCGTAGCCCGCGCGCGCTTTCACACCATCACGAGACAACGCTGCGATGAGCGGTCCTATTCATTTCGAGCCGGAACCGGGCGCACGACCTGGTGCGCCGCCAATGACCGTGCCCAAGCCGGCACTGATCATGGCTGGCGCACTCGTGGTCGTTGTGTTCGCACTGGCTATTTCGGCGCGCCTGTTCGGATTCGGTGCATTCCGTGAGGCCACGTCGGCCGTACTGGCGGAAAGGCAACTGACCTTCACCGATTCGCAGGACGGCGGCATTGTCGTCGGCGACGCAACGACCAAGACTGTCGCGGCGACGCTGCCGCCCGCTTCCAACGGGTTTCTGCGGGGCGCCCTGCGTGCACTGACCCGCGAACGCGCGCTCGCCGGTATCGGTCGCGAACAGCCCTTCCGACTCGTGCGCTACGCCGACGGCCGATTGGTGCTGCACGACCCCGCCACGACGCAGAGCGTCACGATCACCAGTTTCGGTCCCACGCAGGTAGAGTCGTTCGATCGGTTGCTGATCACCGGCCCGGCCGCGCACGACGCACCGGCGCACTAGAGTCGGCGCTCACCGCGCCTTGCTGGCGGGCGCTGCACGCGCTCGTTGCCATTGGTTGTCCTGCGCGCCTTCCCCGCGAATCAGCTGGGAAGGCGCGTTCCCGTTCCGTTGACGTAGACGGTGCACGCGAGGTCCGGGCCCGCACGCATCCGACGGAAGAACACGATGCTGACGGTCAGCGACAGCGAGCCGTTCGACGGAAAGCGACCGTTGAGCCGTGTGACGAGGGCCGTGCTGGTGCGCGCCTGATCGGGCATAATGCGCGGTGTGGAAGCGAAGAACCCCTCTTGATCCACGTTGCTCGGGAAATTGTCGCCTCCATCGAAAGACACCGTGAGCGTGTCGGCGCCGGGGATGTGCGCCACCGTCGCGTAGTCAACGGTTTGCGGCGACCGTGACCAGACCGACGTGCACTCTTTCGATCCCTTGGCCACAGCCGCTTCGTAGCGCACGGCGTAGCGGCCGGCCACGCCACGTGCCCGCACGCCGGTCGCTGCGGCGGCGCGCGCCGAGGTGGCCGGTGTCCTTTCTGGTGTCGCCGCCACTGTGGCCGACGAACCGTTGGTTCGAAATCGCACCGGCGTACCGAACTCGGTGATGATCTGCTCGATGTCATCTTTGTTGATCTCGTGTCGCAAGCCGGTGCGCATGTCGCGAAAGATCACCGAACCGGCGCGCACGATGTCCACGCGTCCGATGATGCGGGAACCGTCGGTGAGCTGCATCTCGTCGTAGGCGATCGGATCCTTACGCGTCGGTGCGAGCGTCGTTGCCCGCGTGGGCACTGACGACCCGCTGGCGCGACGTGCCGGTTCGACGATGAGCATGCGTCCGTCGTTCGTCGTTCCGGGCAGTGCATTGCGGGTGATCGATGGCACGCCAGGCGCACTCGCCAAAATGGGCGCTCCCGAAGGCGCCCGCACAGGCACTCCCCCCACTGGCACTCCCCCCGGCACTTTCGCAACCGGCGCCGTGGCGAACGGCGCCGATGCCGGCGTTCCACTCGAAACGACGGAATCGCCTGGTACGTCGCTTGCTACGTCGCTTGCGCCGCCTGCAATCGCGCCGGCTGCGCTGTCGGTGACGGGCTGCGATGCCACGCGCGTCGCGGCGGCAGCGGCGTCACGGCGGTCGCCACGAATGGTGATCACCATTTGCGCGATGAACAGCAGATAGGACGACCCGGCGACGATCGCGAGATTGCGGACGAACTTTGGATTGAGCTGTGGGATGGTGCTGCGCGCGGGCCCCGCAGCCGGCCTCCGCGCAATCGGTTGGGGCCGCACCGTAGGGCGCGGCGCGGTGGGGCGAGAGGGCGCGGGATTGGACCGCGCGGCACCGGGTGCCGCGGTCGTCGCGCCGCCAAAGGATATGGGACGTGCCGGAGGGAGCGCCGCCGTGGAATTCGCACGCGCCCGTGGCGAAACCGCCCCCGTGGCCACAGGCATCGTCACCGGTGATGCCGGCGGCGCGATTCGCACCTGCTCGATCCCGATGACGCCAAGCGCGAAGCCCCACGACTCTGCGGCCCAGCGCGCCATCTCCTGTTGCACGAACCGTTCGGCAGACCACCGCATGACGAACGGGGATGCGAGCGCATCCCACCGCGCGGATTCCATCGGACCGGGCGGCAACAGGTCGCGCCAGCCGCGACGGATCGCTTCAAGCAGCAGGTCGGCCAGCGGGCGCGCATCGCTCCCCGTCTCGTCGAGCAGGAGGTTGCGGAATCGCAGCAGCGACGACTCATCCCACGCGGGCTCGCCCTGCTGCACGAGCAGGCGTAACGCGTCACGCATACGCGCGCGCGGATCGACGAACGTGCTCATCTCACACGCCGACCGCGGTCATTCGGGCAAACGCTCCGCCACCAGTTCCGCCACGGTCATGCACGACTGTGTGCGTCCCCAGCGCAGAATTGCCTCGGTTGCCGTTTGCGTTTCTGCCATGAATCCATGCTCGGTGAAGCGCCCGCGCATACGGAAGTTCCACGTCACACCGTCGGTCGTGCCGCGCATCGGTCCCGCTTCAAAGTACGCGTCGCCGTCGAGCCGGCCGTTGACCGCGCGCGAGGCCAGCGCGAAGGCAAATGTGCCCGGGGTGTGCGTGATCTCTTCGATGGTGGTGCGACCGCGCGCCAATGCGTCGGCCACTTTGCTACAACTCGGACTTCCGTTCACCGCCAGCGCACGCTGTGCCACGCGATAGCGTCCGCCCAGTCCGCGAGAGATCGCCTCCGCGCCGGTCATCGGCCCGACGGCACGAGCCACCGGCACGTTCGCGCTGAGAGCAGCGGGTACGTCGCGGTGCACATCGTCACGCACGTCACCGCGCACGTCACCGCGCACGTCACGGACAACATCACCGTCCACATCGGATGTGGTGGCGGCACCGCTTGCTTCGGGACGTCCCACACTGTCGGCGGCGGCCGCCGTCAGCGGCTGCATGGGACCTGTCGCCGCGGCGAGCACGGAGTCCGCGGGCGAGCCCGGGGTAACCGCCGGCAGGACGGCCGCGTTCAACAGCTGCTCGTCCTGCCGACCAGATACCGCGATCGCCCCAGCAATGAACATGCCGAACATGGCCACGACGATGACCGCTATGGAAATACGCTCCATTCGCTGCAGCCGCGCCAGTCCGGCCGCGTTCGTGACGGGCGACTGCGTACGCCACCGCGGCGTGGTGGCGCGCGCCATGCCGGGAAGGCTGGCCGATGCGGTACTGCGGGACGCGGTCGCCCGTGTCGAGTTGGAAGCGTTGGCTCCCACACGTCGCACGGCCGGGCCGCCCGACCACGACGGTGGTGGCAATGGCTGTGGTGCGTTGGCGCCTCCACGCGACGAGGTCGGCGGCAGCGCGCCGACAGCGCGCGTGAAGGCGCCCGTGTTGCCGGTGCCGCTGCTGCCTTCTGCTGTGCTGCGGCTGTCGCCCGCATGCACCAACGTGGGCCGCGCCACCACGGCGGGTGCTACGCCAAGCGCCGCGCCCCAACTGTCTACAATCCAGCGCGCCACGTCGGGCTGCAAATAGCGTGTCGCCACAAGCTGGTGCACGACCGGTGCGCGCCGGGTTTCCCAACCGCGCACCGACGCGTCCGTCGCGCTCTGTCGTTCGCCGTGTCGTTCGCCGTGTCGTTCGCCGTGTCGTTCGCCCAGCCGTTCTCGCAATTCGCCACCGACCGAGAGCAGCAACTCGACGAGCGGCCGATGATCGCTGCCGCACACGTCGAGCAAATAGTTGCGGAACTGCGCCGGCGCGCTGGCCAGGAGCGCAGCGTGCGCGCGCCACGTCTCCGACAAGGCGGCGGCGGTGCGCGAGAATGCGTCGTGTTCCGTCGTCACCGCGAACGCTCAGTGCAACACGTCGAAGCGCAGGACGCGCGCCGGCGTGTCGTCGCCGATGCGCACGGTCAGTCCGGGAACGCACTCGAGCGACGCATTGCGCCCGATGTCCGGGCCGTCGATCACGTGCCAGGTCGTCTCGCTCGTGTTCACCAGCCACCACTTGCCGCCATGCTGTGCCACGTAGCCGCGCGCGTCACGCACCGCCCGCTCGTTGGGGAGTATGCCCACGCGAAGGTGCCAGTCGTGTAACGCGAGATGATGCCACAGCACGAGCAGATCACCCTCGTCCACGATACCGTGGCCGGTATCGCGCAGATTGCGCGCGACGATCACCGGCGCCGAGATGCGTTCGTCGCCGCGCATGGAGGTCATTGGCAACCCCGGGCCGAGCAACGTCCACTGTCCGCTGGGCAATGGATGCACGAGCTGCATGGTTCGGTAGAGTGCGAGTTCCCATTCTGCCGCATCGGCACGGCGCGACGGGTCATGCAATCCTTCTACGAACGTTTGCGTGAAACAGCGGGCCAGATACGGCCCGAGCCGCGCCACCGGAATCTGAATCGGCTGGTTGGGCGGATTGCGCTTGTCGGTGGGATGCTCGACGTACAGCGCACGCGCGCCCATCGACAGCTGCTCATCTTCTTCGGCCGATCGCGTGCTGTTCACACGTTTGCCCTGCAACGGATGCCGTTGCAGCAGCAGCTCGTACAGCAAGACTGCGAGTGCATGCTTGTCGGTCGCAATCGACGGCTGCGCCTTGTTGGACAGCACTTCGGGTGCGATGTAGCCCGGCGTGCCCAGCACCGATGGCGGGGCCACGCCGGGCACGACGAGCGAATCGATATCGATAATGCACGCCTCGCCGCCTTTCGGATCGACGAGCACGTTCTTGTTCGACAGGTCGGCGTGCGCGAGTCCGGCCATGTGCAGCCGGCGCACGGCGCGCGCCAAGCGCACGCCGATCTGCAGCCGCGTGAGCAGTGAGCCCGCCTCTGCCGCCGGCACAAAACGCGAAGCCTTCCCGCCCGAGAACCAGCGGACCTCTTTCTCCTGGCGCGTCCCGAAGCGGTCGGTGAAGTAAAACGACGACTTGTACGTGGGTGTGACGACGCCGAGCGCCGGCCACACCAGTTGCTGTCGGCGGGCGAACTCGAGCGGAATCGCGTGCGGTCCGTCGACCATTCCCGTGGGCCAGCAGAAGTACGGCATCCAGTAGGCGCCGTTGGTGGCCAGCGTGGGATTGTAGTTGGTGAGGATGCGCGTGAGACGGTCGACGCGTTCCCGGCGATCGGCGAGATGACCGTAGAAAAAGCCGACCGCGTGCTGCCGGTCGCGCGTCAGAAAGACCCGCTTCTCGGCGCCGGTGCCGACCGGTTCGTCCTCGATCTGGAGGACGCGACCGTCGGTCAGGCGGACGGAGACGACGCCCATGCGACGAAGAGGGTGCGATCGTCATTTTCGCCGCGCTTCTCGAAGGCGAGCCACTCCATCAAACTGTGCACCGGATCGGCGGCGTCGAGCACCGGACCGCGCATGGCGTGCGTCACCCCAGCCGTCGCGGCGTTGGCGTCATGCACACCCTGGCGCAGTTGCGCGAGCAGCGGGGCGGCGTTGCGCGCAAACGGATACCACGGGTCTTCCACGCCGTCGCTGGCCACCAGAATGCCCGCGACGTCCGCGTTCGCCTGTACGGTGCGCGAGGCCAACAGGCGCTCGACTGCACCATCATCCGGAAGAAAGTGAGTCACTTCGCCGGAAAAGTCGCCGGAGTCGCCCGGGTGGGGCAGGGTGACGCGATCATTCCGGTCGAGCAGCGCGATCGCACCGTCGCCCACTTGCAAGGAGCCGATGCGTCCTGCGTGCGAGACCACGAGCAGCAGCGTGGTGCGCAGATCGCGCAGCGCGACGCCCGCGAGCTGTGCGAACCGGCGCATGGCGTCGTTGGCTGCTCGGGCAGCCACGTCGAGCGCCTGCTCGAGCGACGCCGCCGGCGCATGCCCGTGCTGCAACGCGTCACGCAGCGCATGCGTGGCGGCGTGCGCGGCGATTGCCGATCCCAGTCGGCTGAAGGTCGCCGATCCCGCGCCGTCGGCGACGGCGGCACACCAGCCACCGCTGAAGGTGAGCAGCGTACCCGCGTCCTCGCGATGTTCGCCACGATGCGCATGCAGCCGCCCTCGGCGCGCCGCCAGCAGCAAGGACCAGCCCGGCGCGGCGGCGCGGGTCCCCGTGGCCTCTACGGGCTCCTGCGTGCCCTCGGGCGGCCGCAAACCCGGCGCGACGGCATCGAGGTGCGGCAGCCACTCATCGAGGCACCACGGGCCTTCTGGGGCGCGTGTGCTCCATGTCGCCCGAACGGGCGCCGGTTCGATGGTCGGCGAGCCGCCACTCGGCGCACCAAGAGTCGCGGAGTCGGGAACCAGACCGGCCGGCGTGTCAGGTGATGTCACGCGTCAGGGAACGATCGTGATGCCGGGAGGCGGGGGCGGCAGCGTAATGCCGGCTCCGTCGCCCAAGGCGCCGACCTTGGCACTGGTCTGCTTCACCGACGCGGAAACGAACCGGAAGAACGCCTTGAAGGCGTCGGGGGACATGTCCTGCATCTGGATGACGCTTTCGGTCACCTGCTTCAGCACCTGCGTGTCGGCCTGATCGCCGCACGCGACGGCGATGATATTGGCGGGACGCCGGTCTCGCAGCTGCTGTGCGTACATCGGCCATTCGGTATCCGTCGGCGCGCCGTCCGACAAGATGAACACCAGCGGACGCCAGTCGCCCTTCACTTCGGCGGTCGTGCGGACCAACTCGCGATCGAAGACCTCGAGCAGCAGGCGCAGACCGTCGCCGAAGTGCGTATTGCCGCTGGCGACGAAGTCGGGCGGATTGAACGACGCGACTTCGGTGAGCGGCACCAGTTGCTGCGCGCTGTTGGAGAAGGTGAGCACAGAGAGATACGCGCTCTCGATCGCCTGCGGATCACCAAGCAGATCGCGGTGCAGCTGGCGGATACCGGACTTGACCGACTCGATAGGGGTGCCCTGCATCGAGCCGGAGACGTCGGCGAGGATGTAAACCGGAAGGCGGCGGGTAGACACGGAAGGCAGTCGGGAATAGGTGAGCGCGAGGCGAGTGAGGCGCCGCGGGCGAGTCTCGAACGATATCGTGCGGAGCGCACACCGCGAACCGGTGCAAGCGCTCCTGTGTGAGATAGGTACGCTTTTGAGCGTCGCGCGGGTCCCAGCGCGCAAGACCCCGTGACGCCAAAGCGCCACGGGGCCGGGCCGCGCGGTAGGCCAGTGGCCTTGTGCGCAGCAATCTCTGCGAAGCCGAACCTCTAGTGACTGCCTCCCGCCGGAGCCGTTTGCACGGCGCCGGTGGTGGGCGAACCCGTCGACTTGATCGAACTCGTGGTGGACGTCGCCGCCGGAGCAGCCGGTGCGTCGGCCGGTACCGGTGCAGTGCCGATGCCCTGGAACGGAACGCCGTTCCAATCCGACCGGCCCCAGAGTGCCGGGTAGTGCTTGACCATCTGCGCGCCGTACAGCGGCTTGTAGTTGCCGTTGTGGCAGGTCACGCACTGTGCCTTCGGGGCATCGCCCATCGCGCCCAATCGCACCGACGGATAGACCGGCTGCAGTGGTGCCAGATACGCCGTGTTGACGTCACGCAGCATCTGGATGCCGTAGTACGCGGTCACGCGTGCCGGCGGCGCCTGCGTCCAGCTCGCGAACTGTCGCGAGTTGTGGCAGTACGTGCAGTTCACACCCAGCGACTTCGACTGACTGATCATCAACGCGTACGTCCACTCCGTCTGCTTGACCGAGCTGCGATTCCCGTTCGGCTGCGGCGCCATGGCCTGCGTGACGACGCGTGCGCCGTCGCGATCGAGATAGTGCCGCAAGTAGTCGTTCTGGTCGGAATAGAACCAGAGCCCGTTCGGGAGCGGCTTGCCGAGGTGACAGGTATAGCAGGTGACACCGGTATTCTTCACATGCTGTGGATACTGACCGTTGATCTGCCGTGTCATTTGGAGCATGCGTCGCGCGACGAGCTTGGTGTAGATCGGCTTCCCGTCGGGGAGCGTGTCCGACCAGAGCGCGGCGACGTTGTGACAGTAGGCGCAGTTGCCGGTGCCGGCCACCCACGTCGTCATCGCGGTCATCGTGCGAAGAAATTCTGCCGTGCTGACGTCGTTCAGGACCTGCACGTTGCGCCACGGAAGCGGACCCGGTGGTGAGGCCCCTGCCGGCGGCAGGGGATCCGGAATCTTTACCTGGTTGAACGCGGCCTTTACGTCGGATCTCGTGTAGTTCTGCTCCATCGCCACGCCGCGATAGCCGACCTGGACGCTGTCGGTTTGCTGCTCGCCGATGCAGGCACCAAGCGAGAGCAGCAGGAGCGGTGCGGCCGCGAGTGCGACCGCAGACGTCCGGTGCCGTAGCGACTTCATGGATTTCTCCCGGCGCCGGTGGTATCCGTCGCTGCGGCTGCCGTGGAATCCGCCGCCGTCGTGTCTGCAGGAACCATCATCACCGTGCTGTCCAGCATGAGCGGGGCGACCGGTGCGGTGTACGACGGGAATGAATCCGGCGCCGTGCCCTGATAGCGTCCGCGCAGCAACTCCTGTTCCGCCGGCGTCAGTGCATTCTGCGCCGGATAGGCGGAGACGAGACCATGCTTGACACCCCACAAATACCAGTTGTCGACCACGGTGCCAGTGAGCAGGATGCCGATGCCGCCAGTGAAGGTGGTCAGCACCGCAAACCACCAGGCCCAGCGATGGATCGACTCCATCGTCGCGTTGAAGCCCATGGTCCAGCGCCAGAAGAGCATGGAGCGTTCCGCCGCCGTGCCGCGATCGGTGATCTGCTCGATTTCACGTTCGCCGCCGAGGCGGGCCACCGCGAGAATCGTGGCACCGTGCATGGCGAAGAGCACCGCACTGCCGTACAGGAACGCGATCGAGAGCGCGTGAAACGGATTGTAGTACAGGTTGCCGTAGCGAATCGAGAACGCGGCCGTCCAGTCGAGATGCGGGAAGATGCCGAAGGGCACCATCTCGCTCCAGCTGCCGACGAACAGCGGCTGGAAGAAGAACGACAGGTACAGGAAGATCGCGGAGGCGAAGGCCCAGGGCAGATGCGTGCCCATGTTGAGCTGCGTCGCACGGCGGTACACGCGCACCCACCAAAGCAGAATGCTGAGCGTGAGTGAGAAGCCGGCCAGCAAGTACCACCCACCCTGATTGAGCGGCGGAATGCGCAGCCCGTACTGTGGTGGTGGTGGCTCGAGCGCGAGCCACGGCAATTGACGAATGAACTCGCCGGGACTCCAGCCTACCGACGCCCACATGTTCAACCCGATGATCTCGAAGGCTAAAAAGCCGAAGAGCAGCGAGAAGATACCCGCGGTACCCAGATAGATCGGTCCGAACTGCGCATCGCCGAACTTACCGGCCAGCGACGAGAAGAAGCCTTTGCCAGCACGACCGCCCGGTGACCCGGGGATCGGCAGTCCTTGTTCCGGAAGTGTCCGGACCTGGACGCGCGTGAAGAGGTTCTGGTATTCGAGCATGTCAGTCCCTGTCCTCAGCGCCAGATCGGGAGATTGAGCCACCAGCCCCACCACTCAGGCCAGCCCTTGGTCCAGAACGGACCAGAGATGACGATGCAGATGGCACTCCAGATGCTGGCACTGACCGCGAGGAA
>JBBQSM010000146.1:0-11135 GCA_038234895.1 Gemmatimonadales bacterium | reverse complement strand
GAGCACTCGATACGTACGCGGGCTGCCACCGTCGTCGGCAATCCGCCGGCCCCCGCCGTCGCCCGCCCCCTTGCCGCATCCCGTCATGATGGCGACCAGCAGTACGCACGCGACACAGGTCGCACGCGATACGTGCGCTGTACGCCTCCACCGCTCGATGCGACGAGAGAGAGCGGGAAAGGACGGGATCGGCGACATGCGGTGCGAAGATGCAGCGCGGAGGGATGGGCCGCCATCCGACCTCAACCGTATCGGGCTTCCTGCACCGCGGGGATCGAGCGGCTGTGCAGCGCAACCGTTTGCCCGCAACCCGTGTCCAATCCGCACACGTGCCCGTTGGCCGGCGTATCCGGTCTGCCTATCCGGTCTGCTTCTCCGGTCTGCTTCTCCGGTCTGCGGAACCAAACATTAGGTGTTGGTGAACTACGGTGCGCAAATCACCAACGCATGACATGATGGCGTAGTCCAGTCTCCCCCCTCAATGAATTCAGCAATGCGCCGACTCTTCACGTCCCGTTCCGGGATCATCGCATCCGTCACCGTCCTGCTGTTGGCGTCGTCTGCGGCCTGGCTGTACGCACGCGATCGCGGGGGGGCCGAGTCCGAGACGGGCATTGTGACCGCGAAACGCGGACTCTTTCGCGTAGCGGTTACGACCTCCGGTGAACTGCGCGCCAAGAACTTCGTGCAGATCACCGCGCCGACCAATGCACAACAGGCCGGCGCTTACCAAATGAAGATCCAGTCGATCGTGCCCGAAGGTACGCTGGTCAAGGAGGGC
Organism: Gemmatimonadales bacterium; assembly: GCA_038234895.1. GTDB lineage: Bacteria > Gemmatimonadota > Gemmatimonadetes > Gemmatimonadales > Gemmatimonadaceae > Gemmatimonas. The sequence continues at coordinate 10,354 of JBBQSM010000146.1, read as the reverse complement.
GACGTGGTCGCCGAGCTCGATCGGTCGAGCCTTGCCTCGGCCTTGCAGGACGTAACACTGAGCGTACAAAAGTCGCAGGCGCAGTTCCAGACCGCACAACTCGACACCACGCTCACGCTGTCCAAGGCGCGCGAAGAAATGCGCTCGATGGAGCTGGCCCTCGAAGAGAAGCGCATCGCCAAGGAGCAGGCGGTCTACGAAGCGCCAAGTATTCGCCGGCAGGCCGAGATCGACTTCGAGAAGGCGACGCGCGCGCTGGCGCAGGCCAAGGTCGACTACAAGACCAAGAGCGAGCAAGCCGTTGCCAAGATGAGTGAAGTGGCGTCCGACCTCTCGCGCTTCGAGGGACGGTTGCAGGTGGTGAAGGACGTCATGGGCTCGTTCACGATTCGTGCGCCGGCCGGTGGCGGCATGGTCATCTACATCAAGGAATGGAACGGGCGCAAAAAAACGTCCGGCTCGCAGATTACGCCGTGGGATCCCGCCGTGGCCACGCTTCCCGATCTCACGCAGATGGAGTCGATCACGTACGTCAATGAAATCGACGTACGAAAGCTCGCACTCAATCAGAAGGTCGAGATCATGCTCGATGCCGATCCGACCAAGAAGTTGCCCGGCAAGATCTCGCAAGTCGCGAACGTCGGCGAGCAGCGTCCGAACTCGGACGCCAAAGTCTTTGAAGTCGTGGTTACGGTCGACAAAGCCGATACCACACTCCGTCCCGGCATGACGACATCGAACGCCGTGGAAACGCGGGTCATTCCCGACGCCGTGTTCGTGCCCATCGAAGCGGTGCAAAGCGATAGCGGCCGCGCGTACGTGTTCAAGCGCGAGGGCAGTCGCACCGTCAAGCAGGAAGTACTGACGGGCGCCATGAACGACAACGAGATCGTCATTGTGCAGGGTATTGAGGCGAATGATCGTGTATTGCTCGCTGTCCCGGTCGATGCGGACAAACTGACGCTGCGCGTGCTTCCCGGCGGTGCGAAGCCACTGGATGCGGGACGCGTGCCCGCTGACACGCCGATGAAGTCGAGCGTGCCGCCCTCCGCACCACAGGCCGCCAAGCCGACGGGTTCCTCACCTGCGCCTGCGCGCTGACCGTGCCCGCGCGCTGGAGGCTCTTCCTCACCGAAGCCGTGTTCGCGCTGCGTACCGCCATTGAAGCACTGTCGCACAATACGCTTCGCGCCGCACTCACCTCGCTCGGCATTCTTTTTGGTGTGGCGTCGGTCATTGCCATGCTGGCGATTGGCAAAGGCGCCGAACAGGAAATCCTGGAGCAAATGCGCCTGCTCGGGTCGAACAACATCATCATCAAGCCGATCATCGAGCAGAAGGAGGAGGCGGCGAAGGCGGCTGGCGAACGACAGCCGCGTCGCTACACCCCGGGGCTGTCGATGCAGGACGTAAGCAGCATTCGCGAGATCATTCCCGACGTCGAGACGGCGACCGGGGAAACGGTGTTGAACACGTTGATCACGCGCGAAGGCAATCGTCGCAGCGGCAAGGTGGTTGGTGTGGATACGTCGTACTTCCGCCTGCTCAACCTCGATATGGCCAGCGGCAGCCCGTTCACCGCTGCACAGGTGGCGCTTGGTCGGCCAGTGGCAATCATCGGCAATGGAGTGAAGGCGCGCTTCTTCACCAAGCAAGACCCCATCGGCCAGGCCATCAAGGTCGGTGAGACGTGGCTTACCGTGGTGGGCGTGCTGCGCGATCGCGCGCTCTCGGAGTCGAGCGCGCAGAATCTCGGCATCCGTGATGCGAACATGGACGTGTACGTGCCGCTCTCTACGATGCTGTTGCGCTATCGCAATCGCGCGCAGCTCAGCCAGCGCGATATCCAATCGGCGTCGGGGTCCAACTTCGTTGACGCGAACACGAACGAAGATCAAGACAAGGTCGCCGAGCGGACGAACTACCATCAGCTCGATCGCGTGATCGTGCGCGTCAAGGACGCGACGGCCGTGTCCGATGTAGCGGCCATCGTGCGCCGCATGCTCGAACGACGCCACAACAGCGTCGTCGATTTCGAAATCACCGTACCCGAAGAGCTGTTGCGTCAGGAACAGCGCACCAAGGCGATCTTCAACGTCGTACTCGGCGCTATCGCGTCAATCTCACTGATCGTCGGCGGCATCGGCATCATGAACATCATGCTCGCGTCCATTCTTGAGCGCACGCGCGAGATCGGTGTCCGTCGGGCCATGGGCGCCACGCAGCGTGAAATTCTGGCGCAGTTCCTTGCCGAAGCGGTGCTGATCAGTCTCGCCGGCGGTCTGGCGGGCATCGCACTCGGCGGCGCACTGAGTATCGGCATCGAACGGGCGGCCAACATCCAGACCATCGTGTCGGGCATGTCGGTTGCGGTGGCGTTCGGCGTGTCCATCTCCGTCGGACTGGTGTTCGGGATCATTCCCGCGTGGCGTGCGGCGCGACAGGACCCCGTGGTCTGCCTGCGCTACGAATAGCCGTTCACTTCCGCACGTCCTGCGTTCACTCTCGCTCCGCTCCGTTCATGGCCACTCCGATTGCCTGCTCCACACGTCGCCTGCTGCTGGCTGCCATTGCCGTCACGGTGTTGTCACCCACACTCTGCCGACGTGCGCTGGCGCAAACGCAGCCGACGCCCAGCGCCGTTGCCGGCCAGACACTCAATCTCGATGACGCCATCCGGCTCGCGCTGACGCGGGGGCCGGTCGCGCGGTCGGCAGGATTCGAACGCGACGCCGCGCGGCTCCGCGACCGCTCGTTCAATGCGCGCCTGCTGCCGCAGGTCTCGCTGGCCGGTGATCTGCCAGTCTATTCGCGCGCGATCATTCCGGTGGTGCAACCCGACGGCTCCACGCGCTTTGTACCGCAGCAGCAGCGATCGTCATCGCTGGCAATGACCGTTGCACAACGCTTGCCGGTCACGGGCGGCGATCTGTTTCTGTCCACCGGCGTCAGCAACGTAAACATTCTCGGCCAGCAGACCACCAACCTGTGGCGTGGCACGCCATTTCAGGTGGGGTTGCGCCAGCAGCTGTTCCGTCCCAATGCGCTTGCGTGGGAATCGCGCGAGCAGGACCTGCGCACCGACGTCGCGGAACGCCAGTATCTCGAAGCACGCGAGGATATCGCGCAGCGTACCTCCAATCTGTTCTTCGACCTGTACGCCGCGCGCGCGACGCTCGCCAACGCCGAGGTGAACGCGTCGGCCAACGACACACTGTTTCTGCTTAACAAGGGTCGGTTTGAAGTCGGGCGCATCGGCGAGAACGATTTGCTGCAAAGTGAGCTGTCGCTGCTGCGTGCGCGCGCGGCGCTCGATGGTGCCAAGTTGCAGGCGGATCGTGCGGCGGCCTCGTTGCGGGTGCAGCTCGGACTGGGCCCCGACGTTGCGTTCGACCTGCAGGTGACCAACACAGTCCCGCGCCTGATCATCGATACCGTTGCGGTGGTGCAGCGCGCGCTGACGAACGCGTCGCAGACACGCGGGCGCGAGTTGCAGGAGGTGCAGCAGCGCCGGCGCGTCAACGAGGCGCGGCGCAACACCGGATTCGGTGCGAGTGTCAACGCGTCGGTGGGCTTCAACCAATCGGCGTCCACATTCAACGAAGCGTTCCGTTCACCGCTGCAAAGCCAACAGTTCTCTGTCGGCGTTGAAATGCCGGTGTTGCAGTGGGGGGCGCGCAGCACGCAGATCGAGGCCGCGCGTGCTGACTTGCAGCGCGTGCAAACCGACGCGCGCACCGCACGTGAGAATCAGGTGCAGGAGGCGCTCTACGGCGCGTTGGGACTTTCGCAGGCCGAGCGGCAACTCGAAATCGCAGCCAAGGCCGACAGCGTGGGTGCCAAGCGGTTCGAGGTCGCGCGTAATCGTTACTCCATCGGTCGCATCGACTTCGGCAATCTCGCCATCGCCCAGACCGAGAAGGATCAGGCGCTACAGGACTATCTCCGTTCGCTGCGCGGCTACTGGGATGCGTACTATCGGCTGCGTCGGCTGACGCTGTGGGATTTTGTGCGGGACGAGCCGTTGCGGTAGGGAGACAGACGCCGCTCCGCGGTGCGGGAGATTTTTCTCGGGGACGGACAGTAAGGCGGTCTGTCATGGGCATCCGCTGTCCCCGCCATCGATACGGACCGCGAGTGGCGCTCCCCCACCGCGACTACGCCTATGCCGGAACGTCACAACATGTTCGGAGACCACAAGGACGACACCGTCGCGGGTGTCGTCGTGTTCCTTGTGGCCCTGCCCCGTTGACTCGGCATCGCCATCGCATGTGGCGTTCCGCCCATCTCGGGACTGGTCGCCGGTATTATCGGCGGACTCGTGGTGCCGTTCATCAGCCGCTCTGCGCTTTCGGTGACCGGCCCCGCCGCTGGACTGACATCAATCGTACTTCTGAAGGTGCAGCGGTTGGGCGGGATCCCGCCCTTCCTCACGGCGTTGATCATTGCGGGTTTGCTCCAGCTCATCCTCGGCGTCATCAAGGCCGGACGTTTTGCTGCGTTAGTGCCGTCAGCGGTCATCAAGGGGATGCTCGCCGCAATCATCGCTGCCGTCGCGCTGGTGATGCTGATGGGGTGGAAGTACACGCCCATGGGAAAGTCCACGCTGGTCTCACCGGCCTTGATCGTGGTGGTGATGGCCAGTGTGATGGCGTCGCTGTTCTCGTCCACTCCGGCGTTGGCGTTGACGTCGGCCCAGTTCGTGGACGTCCCGCTCGGTGGTGTCATGTCGCTGTGGTCGGCGCTGCCGCGTCCGGATTTCGGTGCCGTCGCCAACGTAGACGTGTGGGTGGCCGGCGGCACGATCGCGATTGTGGCGAGCATCGAAACCCTTCTGTCTTTGCAGGCAGTGGACCGACTGGATCCACTCAAGCGATTCAGCCCGCCGGACCGTGAGTTGCTCGCCCAAGGCACGGCCAACGCCGTGGCCGGTTTCCTTGGCGGACTCCCGTTGACCGCCGTCATCGTCCGAGGCGGCGCGAATGTGTCAGCCGGCGGACGCCAACGCTTCTCCTCGTTCGTGCACGGTTTGTTGCTCCTGGTCGCGGTGATCTTCGCCGGCCCGCTGCTCAACCTGATCCCGCTCGCGTGTCTGGCCGCCGTGCTCATTCAGGTCGGTCTCAACCTCTGCAAGCCGGCGTTGTTCACGGGACAGGTCAAACTCGGACTGACGCAGCTGCTGCCGTTCCTCTTCACGATCGTGGCGGTGCTCGCGACCGACCTGCTCCTCGGCGTGGTCATCGGCATCTTCGTGGGCATCGCCTTCGTGTTCTTCGAGAATTCGAAGCGCGCGGTCGTGTCGACGCGCGATGGCGACGGGGTGCTTCAGATGCGTTTCCGTCGCGACGGTACGTTCGTCTCGAAGCCCGGCATCGTGACCGCGCTCGACAATATCGAAGACGGCGACCGTGTCGTCATCGACGGCCGCGACGAGTATATCGATCATGACGTGAAAGAAGTCCTCGCGACGTTCCAAGAGGATGCGAAGCAACGCAATATCCACGTCACGATCCGCGGCATCGACCTGTCCACCGCCAGGGCAGGCGGCGGCCACTAGGATGTCGTCCGATTCACCGCACGCATGACCGGCGGATCCCGTGGAACGGGGTACCATCAGGGCCCGTTCTGAGACTGCACGAGTGTCGCGCGGACGTCGCCGCGGGCCGCATAGCCGGCCCCGCTATCGTTTACAAGCTTTTGATAACGCGCTGGCGCATGCTCATGGTCTCACAGAGCGGCACGAACAACGCGGGCATGCGGGCAGTCGCTTTACACCTCACGCCCGCCCTCACGGTCAACTTGCACGCGTTCGTCGCCGAGTCGCCGGTCGTGCATGAGGTAGCGCTGCACGTAGTCGGCGACGGCGTCGGCCAAAGGCGCGGGAGGCGCGGTGTACCCTGTGGCGCGCACGCGTCCGACATCGGCGCAGGTGAAATATTGGTAGCGGTCGCGCATCGGTTCCGGCATCTCGACGAAATCGATCACAGGCGTGCGACCCATGGCCGCGAAGAGCGCGCCGGTGAGCGCGAGCCAACTATGCGCGACACCGGAACCCACGTTGTACAGTCCGGCGGCGGTGGGCTGCTGCGCCAAGTGCAGCGTGATATCCACAACGTCTTTTACGTACACGAAGTCGCGCATCTGCTCACCGTCGCCATACTCGGGCTTGTAGCTCTTGAACAGCTTCACCCGTCCGCTGTCGCGCACCTGCTCGTACGCCTTCTGCACCAGACTGCGCATCTCGCCTTTGTGTCCTTCGTTGGGCCCATACACGTTGAAGAACTTGAGCCCCACGACACGATCCAACAGCTCGTGCGACTGCGCGTACTGGTCGAAGATCTGCTTCGAATAGCCATAGGCATTGAGCGGACGGAGTTGCGACAGCGCCGCACTCGTGGACAGCGTGTCGTCCATTCCCGCCGCACCATCGCCGTAGGTTGCGGCCGATGAGGCGTACACCATACGCGCGTCGTGCGCGAGCGCCCACTGTGCGATCCGCTTGGTGAACTCGAAGTTGTTGTGCACCAGATACGTCGCGTTGCGTTCGAGCGTGGACGAGCAGGCGCCCATGTGTAGCACGGTGTCGAAGCGACCGAGCGCGCCCAATTCAAGGCGATCGAGCAGCGACTCCGCCTCCAGGTAGTCCTCGAAGCGGAGCGGCGCGAGGTTCCGCCACTTGTCGCTGGTGCCAAGCCGGTCGGCGATGACGATGCGCTCGTGGCCGCGTGCGTTGAGCCCCCACACCAGCGCGCTGCCGATGAAACCGGCCCCACCGGTCACGAGCACCCGGCCGAGGTCGCGCAGCGTCGTGTCAGCGGGCTTCATGTCGGTCATCGATCGTCATCCGTGGCAGTGAGAAGGCATGCCACCAATGCTATTGGCCGGACGACGGTGCTTCCAGTGCGCGACTGCATCGTGGCATCCACGCGGGTGTCCGGTGCCGCCTGATGGCCCCGTGGGCACGCGCTAGATCACGCTGCGACAAAAGGCATAGCGATGCCGCACGCCCGCCGGAACCAGCCACTGCACCGGCATAGCCATAACGGCGCGGTTGGCATCGCGGGCGGCGTCGCGGTTTGCCGCCCGAGTACGTGCCACGTTCGGATGGCTCGCCAAGCCGTCGTTGTCGAACGCCTCGAGCGCACGTCGGTACGCCCGTGTGAGCTCATCCGCACGTGGAATGTCGGCGACCCCGAGACTCATTCGCGTGAGCACGCGACGGCGGTCCTCGGCGGCGCCCATCAGCACTTCGCGCGTCCGCAGACAGGCCCCAATCACGACCGCCTCAATGGCGGCCATGCGAAGCGCGTTCGGCAACGATCGGTCGGCAGTGATCTGCTCAAGCCGTCCGTCCGACGGATCGACCGCCAGTGCGTTGAGGGCCGCACGCTCGGGCTGTGCCAGAGCATACACGGACCGGGCGAGTTGCGACAGACGTCGGGCTTGTGAGACCGTGGCCGGCTCCTCGCCCTGCCGTGCGGCGCGGGCGAGCAGATCGGCGCCGTGCACCAGCAGCGCGCGTCCCACGATCATATCAGCCGCGGTCGGCTGATCTACGAAGTGGCGCGCCGCGGCGATCGTCTCCAGCGCGCGTTCCATCGCCACCGCTGGCGCCCCCTGCATCAGCGCCGAATCGGCCGATTGCGCGTTGCGTTTCGCGTATCGCATCAGGAGCGGCCAGGCACGGCCCGGAAGCGCCCACGGGTTGGCGGGGTCACCCAATCCTTCCCGGTAGCCCCACAGCGACGCCATGGGCGCGCTCCGGGCCCAGTGTCGCAGCAGGCCGTACTCGGCCGACGACAGCGAATCGGAAGAAGCGGAGGCGGCGGTCGGCGGGACGGTCCAGACGGCGGCGGCTGGCGTGTCGCTGGGCCGCCCGGCGTGCTGGGTCAACGCCACGACCGACCGGAGGGTCACAGGGTCGGTGTCGGTCAGATTGCCAAGCGGTGCCAGCAGTGAATCCTGCAACGCGTGAATGACGGCCGTTTGCCGGTGCGCCTCGAGCGACAGGCTGGGGGACGTCCCGGTCGCGCTACGCCGCGCCGAATCGCCGGCCACGAACCCCGCGGCGGCGGGGCCGGTGGTCCGCGCGGCCGCGACGACAAGGACGGTCGACAGCAGTAGTTTGAAGCGCAGGGACCGGATGGACGTCATGTCGGTGGACAATTGGTGAGGGGCCGGTTTCGCGACCCTTGGCCGGTCCGCACATTTCTTACGCACGATTCTGCTCGGCGTCACGTGATCGTCACCGCGTCGCGCCCCATCGTCACCGGAGTTGCCATTCCATGTCCCGCCCCGCCAAACTGCTCGCCGCATCGCTCGGATCCGCACGTCGCTGCGCCGAGGTCGTTCGTCGGATTATCGGCGCGCCGGACTACGACACGTATCTCGCGTACATGGCCGCCAAGCATCCGGACGCCATGCCGCTCACGATGCGCGAATTCGAGGCCGGACGATTGAACGCCCGCTATGGGCAGCCCGGCTCGCGCTGCTGCTGATCGCCTCCCGTCATTGGTTGCATGACGGCCTTCTCATCTTGTCCGCCCTCGCCATGCTGAAGTCCCCACTCCGCAGCCGCTACGCGGGTGCGTTCGTCTTTGTGCTCACGGCGTCCGTTCCCGCACCCGCGTCGCTGGCCGCGCAAACGGTTGCCGGATTCGACCTGACGATCCCCAACATCATGCGCGGTCCGGAGCATTTCGGTCGCGAACCCGGCAACGTGCAATGGAGCGCCGACGGGCAGTGGCTCTACTTCCAGTGGAACCCGCCGGGCACGGCATGGGATGCTCTGTCGCAGTCGTATCGCGTGCGTGCCGTCGCGGGTGCTGCGCCGGAACCGGTCACGGACGCGCAGATGGACAGCGTGGCCCCACTGCTGGCCGATGGGCCGCGCTCGCGCGACGGGCGGCTTCGTGCGGTGTCAGCACGCGGCGACCTATACCTGTTCGAGCAGCGCGGGAAGGCACGCAGCGCCGCGATGCGCCGCCTCACCGAAACCGTCGGTGCCGAGTCCGATCCGCGCTTCTCGGCAGATGAACGTCACCTGCTCTTTCTGCGCGACGGGAACGCCTTCGCGTTGGAGTTGGCCACCGGCAGCGTCCGGCAGCTCACTGACCTGCGCAGCGGCCCCGCCCCGCGCGACTCCGCGCGCGTTGTGGGTATGCGCGGCGCGCTGGAACGACAGCAGCGCGAACTACTCGAGGTCGTGCGCGACCGGCTGCGCGACGACTCGCTCGCCAAGGTCCGCAGCGACGCGGCAGTCGCACGCGCGCTTCCACCTGTTTACCTGCCCAACGGCGAACGACTGGCGACGGTGAGCGTATCGCCCAGCCTGCGGTCGGCCGTCGTGCTCACGGTGGCGACGCCGCCGGGGGCCGCACGTAATACGATCGTTCCAAACTACGTCACGGGCAGCGGTTTCACTGAGGATATTCCGTCGCGCTCCAAGGTGGGCGATGCGACGGCGCGCTTTCGCAGCTACCGCCTCGATCTGGCCACCGGCAAGCTCACGGCGCTACATCCGATCGCCGGTGACAGCACCCGCATGCTGTCGCAGGTACGGTTCGCCGGTTGGGCGGCCGATGGCTCGAGTGGACTGCTGGCGGCCTACACGCCCGACTTCAAGTGGCGCTATCTCGCCACCGTGAGCGACAGCGGCCCCGTACGCATTGTCGAGGCGCTGCACGACAGCGCGTGGGTGGGAGGCCCGTGCGGCGGCTGCATGGGCTGGCTGCCCGACGGGCGCGTGTGGTATGCCTCCGAGGCCAGTGGTTATGCGCATCTGTACAGCGTGAACCGCGACGGCACGGGCCGCACCACGCTCACGAGTGGCAACTGGGAAGTGGAGAACGCGGAGCTCTCACCCGACGGCCGCTGGTTCTGGCTGCACACCAGCGAGGAATCACCCTTCGTCCGGCACTTCTACCGTATGACCGTGAGCGGCGGGGCCCGTGAACAGTTGACGCGCGAGCATGGCGGGCACACGGTTGCGGTCAGCCCCGATGGGACGCGCATCGCCGACGTCTACTCGCAATCGAATGTGCCTCCCGAATTGTTTGTCGCGTCGATCACCGGTGGCGCGCGTGCGCAGCTCACCACGTCGTCCAGCGCCTCGTTCCGCGCCGGCACGTGGATCAAGCCCGCGATCGTGAAGGTGCGCGCGAGTGATGGCGTCGATGTGCCGTCACGCATTTACCGCCCGCAGGATGTGGGTGCCACGCCGAACGGTGCCGCGGTGATTTTTGTGCATGGTGCCGGCTATCTGCACAACGTGCACGATTTCTGGTCCAGCTACGCGCGCGAGTACATGTTCCACCACTTCCTTGCCTCCAAGGGCTACGTGGTCCTCGACATG
>JBBQSM010000145.1:0-11295 GCA_038234895.1 Gemmatimonadales bacterium | reverse complement strand
GGTCACCGCGCGGCGTGACGTGACCCGGCGTGTTCATGCATGCCGAGTCGAAGCCGGCTTCCCGCGCGAGGCGGAATGTGTCGGACGAGACGTGCTCCGACTTGCCGAACGGATACGCGAAGCTCTTTACAGTTTGTCCGGAGAGCTCTGTGACGCGTGCGCGCGAGTGTACGAGCTCATGCAACTGCGCGGCGGGCGTAAGCGAGGCCAGTGGAGTATGGCTGACTGAGTGGGCGCCAATCTCGATGAGCGGATCGGCACCGAGCGTCCGCACCTCTTCGCGGGACAGACCGCGGCGAATCGCCGTGGGCACATCGACGGACACAACCGCGTCACGTAACGCGCGTAGGATTGCCTCTCGATTCGTCACCGACGCGTACGGCAACCGCTCGCCGAGCCGCCGTACAAGTTCGTGTCGTGGCGTTGGTGCAACCGCATCCCATGGCCTCCAGGAAGCGGAGTGCTGCGCTTCGCTGACGGAGAGCCGAGCGGAGGCACCAAACACGAATCGATGGTCGATTCCGTCGAGCTGAAAGCAGACGTCTGATCGCAGTTCGCCCAGGCAGAGCAGGATGGTCACAATTTCATCCCACCAGCACTCCGTTTCGGCGTCGATGAAGTCGCTGATCAGATACATGGTCGCGGGCATGCCGTGTCGCTTAAGCAGCGGGAGTGCGACGAGCGCGTTATCCGCGTATCCGTCATCGAACGTGATGGCCACGCTGCGCACGGGTAGCCGACGCTCGCGTGCACGCAGCGACAGATCACTTACCGTCAACGGCGTGCATCGGCGCTCGAGCACCTCAAGATGCTCCGCAAAGTTCGCGGGATCCACGCGGACCTCGAACGGATCGACGGATGCATCCGAGATCGAGTGGTACACGAGAATCAGCCCGCGTCGATCCAGATACTGACCGGCCAGTGCCCGCGCGGATCGGATGAGGTACGCCATGCCTGATCAGTCGCCCACAGATTCTATTGCGGTGGGCTTCGCCGCACGTGCTGCGACAATCACCTGATACTCACCGTCCTTCGCATCGAGCTCGGCCGGCGTGAGCTCAGTGGTGGCCGCTCCGTGCAGCAGCGCCACCGCAGCGAGTACGTTGCCGTACGATTGCACCGAAACACGATCCGCCGGAAACGATTCATGCAGCATGCGTGTGATCGAGTAACTGGTAAAGGACCACCACCACTGCTCCCGCCATTCATCGCCGCCGATCTGGGTAATACCCGGAACGGTAAGTAGGAGGACGCCTCCCGGCTTGAGGATGCGATACAGCGTGCGAATGGCGGCACGGGCGTCGTACACAAGGTGCAACGTCTGCGTCAGCACAATGCAGTCAAACGTATCCGACGGAATCTGTGGCGCGTCGTGCAGATCCCCGATGAAGGTCGCTTTCGGATTTCCAGCGTGCGCGTGCAGGATATCGGCCTGCGAAACACGGTCCCCTCCAAAGCGACGCGTGTACTCGTCGTCGCCAATTTCGAGTACGCGTCCGCGAATATCGCCGGCGTACTGCGTCAGTACCTGCTCGATGTAGTAGCGGTCAACGGGCAGGCCGCGGTCCCATCCAAAACCACGACTGATCGGCTTCACGCGTCGCAGCGATCCGAAATCAATGAGCCCCTGCGGCGGCCTGTAGTTTGCACCGTAGACCTTTCGCGAAGCCCACGAATGCACGCCGGAAGGGACCACGTCGCGCGCGATGCGCCGGGCGCTGTCTTCGAGCGCTGCACGTAGCGTCCAGCGTAGCCCGGCGACCGCCTGACGCGCCCACGACATGGCATACACCGTGCGGCTTCGGTAGGGCGCCAACTGCGCCTGCACGACCTCGGCGACCGCGGGATCGGTGATCTGCTGCTCACGAACGTACGCTTCCACCCACTCGAGAAACGGTCGTCGGAGCGCGTGCGGCAAAAATGGATGATACTCGCCATTCTTCCTGACTGCGGCGGTGTGTGACTCCGAATGTTGCCGATACCGATCGAGGCAACCACTGGCGATGTACACCGGAAAGTTGAGTGCCAGCTTGGAGACGAGCACCTGATCCTCGTAGGCGCCACGGAATCGTTCGTCCGAGCCGCCCACCGCCTCGATTGCCGACCGTCGGATGAGCAGGCTGTTGATCCCCGGTAGTGCACCGCCGTTGCGCAGGAATTCGCAGAAGTGGCGTGGAGGCTGCAGCACCGTGTCGCGCTCGATCCGCAGCTCGCGCGTCCGATCGCTTGCTGCATCGGCTTCACGGCGCGTCCAGCTATACCACATGATCAACCCGCTGGCGAGCCACCCAGCTTCGGTGTGCTGTTCGAGCAGCGCCACATGCTCGGACAGCTTCTGCGGCAGCCAGACGTCGTCGGAATCGAGGAACGCCACGTAGGTGCCCTTTCCCGCCTGCACGCCCACGTTGCGCGATGCGCTCATGCCGCGGTTCTCGTGGTGCGGATGCTCGAGGTAACGCACGCGTTCCGGATGACGCTCCTCATAGCCACGCGCGATATCTGAGGACCCGTCAGTCGAGCCGTCGTCCACCAGTATGAGCTCCCAGTGCGTGTACTGCTGCGCCAGCACGCTTTCGATCGCCTCGGACAGGTACTTGGCCGTATTGAGAAAGATCATGACGACCGTGACGAGCGGAAGCGCGGGTCTGCTCGTGCTGGCGTGCCCGTCGGTATCGGCGCGCTGGTCAACGTTCGGAATAGTCATCAGCGATACTCGGGAGGAAGATGATGGCTCAGCGCTGCATGTTCGCGCGTGAGTACGTCGTACAGGTGCGCGGCGCGCAGCGGCTCGACGCCCCCGAGCGCCGGCAGCACGGCCACTGGTTCGGCGTTGAACGTGAGACGGACCGCGCGCGGCCGTGTAGCGTCGAGTTGTCGCGCCACCGCCTGCACTCCATGCGACAGGTCTGCGTCGATGAGGTCTGGTAGGGCAGCGGTGCCCGCCGCGGCCACCTCGCGCTTCAGTTGCCGCAATGCCGACTGATCGAGCCTGTCAGCGACGCCGCGCCAATAGCCGTGGTAGGCGAGCGCGCCGTGTAGCGCACGCCACGTCCCCCGCGCACGCACGCGTTCGCTCACGGACAGAAGCCGCTCCAGCACCCCGCCCACGACCGGCGCCAGCGGGCGCACGTACGCCAGACGCCGCACCGCGCCCATCGGTGTCCACCACGGCCGCAATGGCCATGAAATACGCAGCGCCGGCCAGAGCGACGGATGCTTTCGGGCAAGCTGCACATCGGCCAGGCCTTCGGCATGCTTGCGCGCAGCGAGACGACCGGGATCGCGCAGGTCGTGATGCAGGCCGCCGGCTGCGCGCGAGAAACAGAACTGCGCGCCGGCCGTCAACAGGCGTGCGCCCAGTTCGGAGTCCTCGCGGCACGCCAGCGCCTCGTCAAAACCACCCACGCGCGCGAAGAGCGCAGCCGGCATCGACACCACGCCGGTGAACAGGTCATCGTATGCGAAACGGTGTCCCGGCCGTTCCATCTCCGCGAGACGACTCTCCCACCAACTCCACATGGCAATCTCGTGCAAGGCCGTCGGACCGTCCGTGCGCACCGGAACCGGCGCGCCGATGAGCACCCGATCGACCCCTGTGAGAAAGCAGTCGGCGTGCAACGCCAGCAGCTGCGCCGACGGTTCGATATCGTCATCGATAAACAGCAGCACGTTGCCCGTTGCCATTGCGGCGCCCCGGTTGCGCGCCGTGGCCGCCCCGCACCCCGGCGGCAGCAGTTCGACACGGAGCGACACCGGACCATCGAGCGATTGCAGTGCCTCGACGGTGCCGTCGGTAGATCCGTTCGCAATCGCGATCACCTCGTACTGCGCCGACGGATACTCGGCCGTTGCGAGGACGCGCACGAGTTGCACCACGCGATCCCGCCGGTTGTGCGTCGGGATGATCACGGAAATGCGCGGCAGCGCTGATGCTGCCAACGGCTGTGCTAAAGGCGTGGAGTACGCGGACAGCGGCAGTTGCTCGGGACCGCCGGCCGCCGTCTCGCGGACGGGCGCGGGCACCGAGCCGCGCGTGCGCAGGTACGCGAACGGGCCAACCGCACACCCGGCCAGCTCGGAGAGCACCAGCGACGCCCGCGTGCGCGCTGACGGCAGCAGCGCGCCGCGAAGTAGATCGCGTAGTTGTGCGCCGAGCCAGCGCAGTGCCACGTAGGGCGCGCGTACTTCGCCGTGGAGCAACTGCCGGGTGAGATACGCATAGACGCCCGTTCCGTACCCGCGTACGGCATCGTGCAGCTCGGGCCAACTACGCCGGTGGCGATGGCGTACCAGCGCTGTCGGCTGGTACACCATGCAGTAGCCAGCCGCGAGAATGCGGGTGAACATGTCATGCTCGTCACCCGCCTTGGTCGGCGTGCCGGCACCCAGCGCTTCATCGAAGGAGCCGATGCGCTCGAGCAGGTCGCGACGCAGTGCCATGTTCACACCGGCTCCGATGCGCGCCACAAAGAACGCATCGTCGGTGGCGCCATCGAATACGGTTCGCGAGAAGCCGCGCGCAAAGCCGTTGGTACGCTCAAACCACTCTTGCGCGGGCGTTTCCAGTTCGAGCGGTGCAGCCAGCCCCGTCACACCCATCACGCGCGCATCCGCGAACTCGGCGCGCAACGCACGCAACCATTCGCGGTCCGGAACCGCATCGTCGTCGATGAAAGCCACCACGTCGCCGCGCGCTTCGCGCATGGCACGGTTGCGCGCACGGTCGAGCCCCGCCGCGTCATTGCGGAGGTAGCGTACACCAGAATGATGCGCGACCACCTCGCGGGTACGCTCCGACCGTGACGCACTGTCCACCACCAGCACCTCCTGACCATCGTCGGGCAGCGCGCACACCGCGGCCAGACAGCGCGCCAGATCCTCGTCGCGGTCTCGTGTACAGATCGCAATCGTCATCCGCGGCAAGGAGGACGGCAGTGGTGCACCATCGCACTCCGACTCCGCTCGCAACCAGTGGGCAATCCGCAGCTCGTCGATGCGTGGCTGGGCCGGTTGCACCAATTCTTTGTGTAGACGCGCGCTCGAGACGATGCCATCGGTCGCCGTTAACCACGCCGCACCAACGGGAACACCGCGCCAACGCAGGAGTGCGTGCACCGCCTCGTATGGCGCCGGCACCGCGATCTCCGCCAGTGGATCGGTGGCCTCGATGTCCAGAACGAGTGAAGGCACGCGAAGTCGTTGTGAACGTGCGTGTCAGGCGGGCCGCGACGATGCCACGGCGACCCGCACCGTCGGATTCATCTGCACGGAACCCGAGAACGGCACGCCGGCCGTCACCTCGAGGTAATGCGTCGGTCCCTCGCACAACGTCCGTCCACGCACGCGGTCCCAGATCAACGATTCAATGATGTAGAGACCACTGGGGACATTCAGCTGCAACCGGACCGCGACGGAAAACGCGCCGGCAGTCGGCGTGTTGAGCCCCAAGTCGACGGAATCCGCTTCGCAGAGCAGCGTGCCACTGGCGGCGGCGCGCACGCACACGCGTACGCTTTCGGACCGGACCTGCGTGTCCGCGCGAATCTCACAATCCAGCTCCACATCGATCATGCCGCCGGATACGACTGCCGTCGCATCCAACCGCATCGCATCGATGCGCACCGGTCCATCGCCGTCTTCCGCACGCACCGCACCCACACCTTTGAGATAGGTCGCGATACACTCCGCCGGCGATCCGAGTTGCACCACGCATCCGCGATCGAGCAGCATGGCATGTGTACACAACGATTGGATCGCATCGAGCTGGTGCGAGACGACGACCACCGGAATGTGCTGCTTGACCAGCTCCCGCACGCGCGCGAACGCCTGCCGCTGAAATGATTCGTCACCAACCGCCAACGCTTCGTCGACGATCAGCACCTCGGGCTCAAGATGCGCCGCGATGGAAAAGCCGAGGCGGGCCTGCATGCCGCTGGAATAGCGCTTGACCGGCGTGTCGATGAAATGCGAAATGCCGGCAAACTCCACGATCTCGTCGAACCTCCGCCGGATGTCGCGGCGCGGCATACCCATGATCGCGCCCTGCAGAAAGACGTTCTCGCGGCCGGTGAGATCCGGGTGAAAGCCCGCCGTCACTTCGATCAGCGCACCGACGCGTCCGCGGATGGCGCACCGGCCGTGCGTGGGACGAAAGATGCGCGTGAGCAGCTTGAGGATGGTCGACTTGCCAGCGCCGTTGGGCCCGATGATGCCGAACGCTTCGCCGGGACGGACACGGAAGTCGACGTCGCGCAACGCCCAGAACTCGCCGGTCCACAGGCCGGCCTCCGGGTCGGGGCGACGGAAGGCGCGGCGCATGATGGCGGGTATCACGTCGCGCAGGTGATTGTGCTCGCCGTACCTGAACTTTTTCCAGACGTGGTCGAATTCCACATACCCCGCTGCAGATTTGCCTACGCGTCCGTTACCGATGGGTACGTCGCTCACACGTACTCCGCGAAGCTGAACTCGGCGCGATGAAACACGAGCGCGCTTCCCACGATGCCCACAGCACCGAGCAACATGGCGTAGTACATCGGCCACGGACTCCAGAGCTCCACGCCGCGTGCGTCGAGGAGCGGCCGCGCAAGGTTGTGCCCATTCACGATGGCGAAGCGCAGTCCCTCAAGCACCGGCGCGAGCGGATTGAGCATGACCAGTCGTGCGCCGCGCGGCCCGAGGGCGGCCGCATCGAAAAAGACCGGCGTGAAGAAGATGCCGAAGCTCATGATGACCTGCACGAGATGACGCGCGTCGCGGAAGAAGACGTTCGCGCAGGCCAGGAGCAGGGTGAGCGATGTGGTGAGCAGCACCAGCGTGAGCGCGAGCAACGGTACCCATAAGAGGGACCAAGCGGGGGCGATACCCAGCAGCGGCAGCATGACCGCGAGCAGCAGCACGCCGATTGCGCTGTCCACGATCTGCGTCACAATCGCCGCCAAGGGTAGCAGTTCACGCGGAAAGTAGACCTTCGTCACCAGCGTCAGATTCTGTGTCAGGCTCGAGGTTCCGAAGGCGAGTGCGCCGACAAAGAACGCCCAGCCGATCGACTTAATGGCGATCCCGGCAATGACGGCGCCATCGACGGGCTGTCCGGCCAGCGAGGCGAACGCCCAGCGCACGAGCAAACCGGACATGACGATGACCAATGGCGTCAGCAGTGCCCATGCGACGCCGATCATGGACTGCTTATACCGGATACGCAGGTCCCGCATGGTCAACTCGGACAGCAGTTCGCGGGAGCGCACGAAGTCACCCACGATCTCCCGCAGATCGTCCATCACAGAAGCCCCCTTGGAAACGTCGGGGGCAGGTACCGCCGTGTCTGCTTGGGAGGTCAGCAACGACTACCTCAACTGGGTGGTAGGAAGGCGGAATAAGTGGAGTAAGTTCCACGCGAGTAGCAAACTGCGCATACAGGGACACAGGCATCATTCCTGCACTCGTTCGGACGCGCGGAAGACGCCGCCATGCAACTGTTGTCGGACTTTCGCACGCTGTCCGTCGGGGAATCTACCCACTCGAAAGACAGTCGGACCGTACATGCTGCATACGAAACGATTCCACGACAGTCGTTTCAGACTGCCCTAGGTCACGTATCGCCCGCTTGTCAGATGGGGCAACGACAATGCGGAATGTACCGCAGCCGGAGGTTGAGTTTGGCCAATGCAGGTGATCGCCCCGAGCATTTCATGGATCAACATGTAGATCAACATGTAGATCAACATGTGGATCAACATGTGGATCAACATGGATTGCCAGTACAGTTCGCCACTTCCGGGCGCGGCCCCACGCATGGCGCCCTGAGCCACGTGTCGTACGCGCCACCGGCATCCGTTTCCGAACCGATTCAGGCGCCTATCGACGCCACTGAGATTTGTATCGAGACCGAGCAGACCATGACGGCGGGTGAACGGCTCGCCTACGGTGCACTGACCCTCGTCGTCGTGACAACATCGCTCGTTTTCAGCGCGGTGTGGATACGCGCTTCCATGACGGGAGCCCTTCCCTGGGTCTCTGTCGCCCTGTCGTTGCTGGTGCTGCTGGTGCTGACCGTGTGGGCCGCCCGATGGATGGTCCTTCCCCGCATGCAACGACCGCTCCCCGTCCCGACGCGTCGTCAGCTTCGTGTGGCGGCGGTGACGACGTTCGTACCGGGCCATGAACCGATCGAGATGCTCGATCTCACGCTCCGGGCGATGGTGGCCATGGACGGGGCACACGACACTTGGCTGCTTGACGAAGGCGACAGCCCGACGGTCAAGGCGCTCTGCGACACGCTGGGCGTCCGGCATTTCACCCGACGCGGAATCGAGCGGTTCAACACACCGGACGGCGCGTACCGTGCGCGCAGCAAACACGGCAACTACAACGCATGGCTCGACAGCGTGGGTCGCGCCGAGTACGACGTGCTTGCCGCGTTTGACACGGATCACGTGCCCGAGCCGACGTACCTGGCGCGCACGCTGGGCTATCTCTGCGATCCGCGCGTGGCGTTCGTGCAGCCGGCGCAAGTGTACTACAACCAGCGTGCAAGCTTCATTGCACAGGGTGCCGCGGAGGAAACCTACGCGTATTACTCGTCACACCTCATGGCGAGCTATGCGCTGGGCCACAAGGTGGTCGTCGGCAGTCACACGGTGCACCGCATCTCGGCTCTTACCAGTGTCGGCGCGTTCCCCGACCACGACGCCGAAGACCTGTATCTCACGATGCTTTATACCGTGGGCGGATGGAGCGGGGTCTACGTGCCGGAGGTGCTCGCCCGCGGGACCACGCCCACCGATTGGCATGGCTACCTCACACAGCAGCTGCGCTGGTCGCGTTCCGTGATCGATCTCAAGCTGCGGGTGCTTCCAAAGCTGGGGGGGCGCATGAGTAGGCGGGAGCGCGCGATCAATCTGTTGCATGGAGTGTTCTACCTGCGCGCGCTGGCCATTCCATTCGCGATGGCGCTGCTCGCGTACGTGCTGCTCGTGGGCCAAGTGCCAGGTGTACTCACGGTGATACCGCTGTCGGCACTCGCGGTGCTCATGACGGTATTGTCGCTCGTGGACGGCTTCCGGCAACGGTTCTATCTCGACCAGCGGTATGAGCGCGGCGTGCATTGGCGGGCCGTGCTTCTGCAGTGGAGCAAGTGGCCTGTCTTCATGACGGCGGTCCGGGAGGCCATCGGTGGGGCGCGACCAGCCTATGCCATCACGCAAAAATCCGGCGCACCCATGCGCCGCAGTGAGTTTGCGCGTGCGCACTGGTTGGTTGCCGGACTGATCGCGGCCGCGTGGACGTTCGGGACGGTGCGACACGGAATCCTGCCGTGGCAGCTGAACGCACCTGCGGTACTCATCCTGGTACTGTCCGTTGGTTTGGCCTGGACTCATCGCTGGCAATTCCGGCCAGCGTTCATTCCTGGTCTGCTGGTACAGCGCCAATCGGCATCCACCGCCGCGTAGCTACGACTCCCAGTCGCCGCGCGACCACCGGTCGATCGCGGCGCAGCCGTCGGCTTCGTTCGAAGACCTGATATCAGCCGGCGTGCGCACGCGAAGCAGCGCCACGTGCGCACCAAAGGTCTGCACCAGGGCGTAGTCCCGACAGCGCGCCGTGAGCAGCGCCGCCAGCGACCACTGATCGAGGTGCAACCGCGACAAAAGAATGTACCCGACACGTTCGCCGGCAAGGAATTGCGCGAACTGCTCCGGTCTGGTGATCGCGAGCGCATGAGCCTCACGCACCGACTGCCGGCCCGTCAATTGGTACAGCGTTGCCTCTTTGGACGAAAGCAGGCGCGCCGTGTCAGGGGCCGTACGATTCACCAGTGCAGCGGCAGCAAAGAAGTCGCGTTGCTCGTCGCTGAAGCATCCGCTGGACGTGACGGGTGCGTTGCGATTGCAACCGGACAGGGCGCGCAGTGCAGTGGCATCGCGACGCAGTCCGCTGAACGCAATTGTGGTGGCAACGAGACCGACAATACCCACGCTGATGCCGCGCATGCCGACATCGCGCATGCCGACATCGCGCATGCCGACCACACGGTCGGACGCGCCTGGTGTAGCGTCGCCGTCGGCGCGTATCCGTCCAATACGAAGGGCGTGCACTGCGCGCTCGATCAGCGCGACCAGTCCGGCGACAACGAGCAGCACCAGCAGCGGCAGCACCGGCGCAAGAAATCGCTCGAGCACGTACGGCCAGACCGCCAGCACGCCGAGATAGATCATGATGAACAGGACGACGAGACGTAACGGGCGCATCAGCAACAGCAATCCGGTCAGTCCACCTCCGAGCAACAGTACACTCCAGAAGACGTTGTCCAGCGGCGTGTCGCGTAGCGTCGGTACGGCCAGCGCCGATGGAAGTTCACGTGTCAGATATGACGGCACGTTCCGACGCACCCGTTCGACCACCACCGATGCCAGCGACGGCGACGCGACGCGTGGTGGGCCGGCGTTGGACGCAGTGGCAGGCGCCGCGGTCGACGTAACGCCTGTGTACATCGCGTCGGCGATATAGGATCGGCCCGCGTCGAGTTTCGGCGCACGCACCGTCCATGCCAGCCACACCCCGGTTGTCAGCGCACCCGCCAGCGCTAACGCGCCTGCGCGATGCCAGCGCCGCGCGAGCAGCCAGTGCGCCAATGTCGCCAGCAGCAAGGCCAGCCCGATACTGCGTGTGAGCGTGGCTGCGAGTACGGCCATCGCGCCATACACGATCGTGCGGGTACGTGGACGCAAACGCCTTTGTACAGGGCTTTGCAGAGAGCCTGGTGCGCTGCTTCTCACACTGGCTTCCAGATCGCCGCCGTCGGCACCCGAGAGCAGCCAGAGCGCCAGCAGCGTCGTCACCATAAAGAGCGGCTCGCTGCTGATGGAGGCAGCGCGCTCGAGCAGGAGTGGGTTGGGCGCGCACACCACCAGCAGGGCGATCGCGGACCATGACGAACGTCGTGCGGCGAGCAGCGCCGCCAACGCGAGGGCAAGCACCGACAAGGCCACGTTCACCGCGACGCCGACCACGATGTCCTCCGGACGGTCGACGCCCAGCATCGCCAACAGCGTGGGGTACAGCGGCGGATACATGGCATGCGTAGGCGTACCGACGATCGGCAGGTCGGCATAGCTGCCGTGACGCAGCGCGCGCGCCAGCGACAGGTACCAGGCGTCGTCGTGCCCGGTGGTCAGCCCGGGTACGCGCAGGCGCCACGCCAGCACCGCGTGCAACGCGAGCAGCAGTACTGCCGCGACGCGGTGCCCGGTGCGCCAAGGCGGTCTCACGTTGTTATGAGTGATGCGGCGCTCC
>JBBQSM010000144.1:0-11322 GCA_038234895.1 Gemmatimonadales bacterium | reverse complement strand
GCTCCCCGAGTAGCGCGCCTTGCTTCCCGATACGGTGAGGGAATCGAGCACCAGATACCCTTTCACTTCCTCGGCCATGACCTGCTTCGTGGCCAGCGACTCCGCCTGCGCGATGGCGTCGGCGGTCACGACACGCACCGGCGGCGATTTGGCGCCGCCGTCGATCCCGCCGGCCAGTCGCGATGCGACGCGTTCGCCGAGTCCGACGCCGGTCGCGTCGACGATCGTAATGTTGGTACCGCTCGCCGACGCTTTGTCTCGCGACGAGATCAGTGCCGGCAGAAACATGAGCGCGCCGAAGAACAGCGGTCCGAAGAGCGTGGCGATGATAAACCAGCGCGAGCGGACACGTTCGAGGTATTCGCGGCGAATGACTGCAAAGAGCTTACCCATGGCCGCTCATCCCCGGTTCGACGTTGGTGGCCCCGACTTTCTCGAGGAAGATGCGATGCAGCGACGGACGCACCAGCTCGAAACGTTCGATTCGTGCACCGGCGCCGACGAGCGAGGTGAGGAGATCCTGCGCGTTCGCATTCGCGGCGAGCTCCACTTCGAGATAGCGGTTGGAGTCGTCATAGCGCTGGACCAGCCGCCGGTCGGCGAGCACCGCCTGCACTGTTGTATCGGGTGATCCGACCAAGCCCACCGCCACCATGCGTGCGCCGTGCGCGTCACGCACCTCGGCCACGCCGCCGTCAAGCACCTTTTCGCCGCGCGCGATGATGCACACCGAGTCGCACATGCGTTCGGCGTTGTCCATGATGTGCGTGGAGAAAATGAGCGTGCGTCCCTGCTTTTTCAGATCGACGATCGTGTCCTTGAGCGCCTGAGCGTTGATCGGATCGAGGCCACTGAACGGCTCGTCGAGGATGACCAGCTCGGGCTCGTGCAGCAACGCGCCGATGAACTGCACTTTCTGCTGCATGCCGCGAGAAAGTTCATCGACCTTGGCATTGCCCCAGTCTTCACCGTTGGCCTTGAGCTGCATGCGCTCGAGCCACTTGTCGATGCTGATGTCCAGCGTGCGTCCGCCCATGCCCTTCAGTTCACCAAGGAACTTGAGCACACGTCGCACCTGCATCTTGCGATAGAGTCCGCGTTCTTCGGGCAGGTAGCCGATACGGTCGACGAGCTTGGGGTCGTCGTGCGGCACGCCAAAGATGCGGATCGTGCCCTGATCGGGCGCGATGATGTTGAGCAGCATGCGGATGGTCGTCGTCTTGCCGGCGCCGTTGGGGCCGAGCAGGCCGTACACCGCGCCCTTGGGCACGGTGAGCGAGAGCGACTTCACCGCGAGGTGATGCTCATAGCGTTTCACGATGGACTGGATATCGATGGCGGGCGTGGTCATTCACGAAAGATGAAGAGGTGTCGGCGAACCACCCAGTACCGGACCGTTACTCAGGCGGAAAACAGCGCGCCGCAGTTTCGTCATTGCGTCAGCGTTTCCGCAGCGCCCTCGCCGCGAGCACCCCACCAACGAAGCCGCCCAGGTGCCCCTGCCAGCTCACCCCGACCTGGGTGGGGAGCACGCCAAAGACCAAGCCTCCCCAGGCGGCGGTCACCGCCACGCTGAGCAGTACGCTGCCGAACGTGCGCGCGTACCAGCCGGCCACCATGAGAAAGCCGAGGTAACCGAAGATTACGCCGCTGGCCCCGACATGAATCGTGCCGGGCGCGCCGAGCGTCCAGGAGAACAGCCCCGATCCCAGTGCCGCAGCGATCGTAACGCGTCCGAAGTGTCGCCGGTCGCGCAGCATCACGAGCCACCCGAGCACAACGAACGGCAGCGTGTTGGCCAGCAGATGGTTCAGGTTGGCGTGTAGAAACGGTGCAAAGAGCAGTCCGCGCAGCCCCTCGATGGATCGGGGTACGATGCCGAATGACAACAGCGCACCGCCGGTGGCGGCGGTTGCCGCGAAGGCCAGCCACGCGACGCCCATGGCCCCTGTCAGGACAGTGACCTGTGCCTTCAGGGTGCGGGTCATCTGCTTTGCCGTGCGCGCTGTGACGCTGGTGGCCATCGGATCGGGTACCGGTTCGGTGCTGGTTGTCGGTCGGGGACACGGTCAGATTTCGCCATGACCTCCAACGTCCCTACGCATTTCGAGCAACTTGGTGCCGACGACGGGATTCGTCGTCTGGTGGATCGGTTTTACGACCTGATGGATACGGCGCCGGAAGCGGTCCACGTGCGGGCGCTGCACGCCGCGAGTCTTAAGGTATCACGTGAGAAGCTCCGTCTGTTTCTCACGGGATGGACGGGCGGACCGCCGGTGTACGAGGAGAAGTTTGGTCACCCGCGACTGCGCATGCGTCACTTCCCGTTCGCCATCGGTACCGTGGAACGTGACGAGTGGTTGTGGTGCATGGATACCGCGCTGGCCGAACACGACATGCCTGATGCGCTGCGTGCCGCGTTGCAACAGCGGCTGCACGAATTGGCCGATCATATGCGCAACCAGCCGGACGCTGGTGAGCGGCAGAGTCTTCCCACGCAGCCCATTTGACCGATCATGAGCATTCGGGTGTTCGTCACCGGCGGCACGTTCGACAAGGAATACGATGAACTGCGCGGCACGCTGGATTTTCGCGGCACGCATGTGCAGGAAATGCTGCAGCGGGGGCGCTGCGGGCTCGACATCACCGTCGACGTGTTGATGATGGTAGACAGTCTCGACATGTCCGACTCGCAGCGGGCGCAGATCGTGGCCGCCTGCGCGACGTGTGCGGAATCGCAGATTGTCATCACCCACGGCACCGACACGCTGGTGGAAACGGCGCGCGCGATCGCGCAGGGCGTGCGTGACAAGACGGTGGTGCTGACGGGGGCGATGGTGCCCTATGTCTTTGGCAGCTCCGACGGTCTGTTCAACCTTGGCAGCGCGGTGAGCTTTGTGCAAACGTTGCCGGCGGGCGTGTACGTGGCGATGAACGGCCAGTGGTTTCCGTGGCACGACGTGCGCAAGAACCGCGAGATCGGGGTGTTCGAGGGTACGGCGTGACCTGAGGCCCGCGCGCCGCGGCGTCGAGGGTCGTGCGAAAGGGGTGGTGCGGTCTTGCGCAGTGCCGCGCCGGTGGCAAGCATAGGCGCTTCGCCCCTGCGCGTTGCATCGCGGTTCCAACGATACCACGTCCGACCGGCCAACCGTTGGCCGGACACCTTCCCGCTTCCCACTGCACATGCCCGGTCTTTTCGTTCGCAAGTCCGTCTCCGATATGGAGGCGGACGTCAGGGAACGCGGCGGACTCAAACGCTCGCTGACCAAGTGGCATCTCACGGCGCTGGGCGTGGGCGCCACGATCGGTGCCGGCATCTTCGCCACGACGGGCACGGCCATCGCCGGCGACCTGGCGCGTCCGGGTGCGGGACCGGCGATCATCTTTTCGTTCGTCCTGACGGCTGTTGCCTGCGGATTCGCGGCGTTGTGCTACGCCGAGTTCGCGGCGATGGTACCGATCGCGGGTTCGGCGTACACGTATGCCTATGCGGCGCTGGGCGAGTTCGTCGCGTGGATCATCGGCTGGGATCTGATCGTCGAGTATGCGGTGGGCAATATCGGCGTGGCGATCGGATGGTCCGGCTATTTCCGGGAGCTGCTCGGGTTTTTCGGGCTGAACTTGCCGCCCTGGCTGGCCACGGATTTCCGGTCGGCGTCGGACGCGGCGGCTGCGGTGGCCGGCGGTGCGACGGACGCGGTGAGTCTCTATCTCGCGTCGGCGCTGACCACCGCACCGACCATTCTGGGGATGCGCTTTATCGCGAATCTGCCGGCGTTTTTGGTGGTGCTGCTGATCACGCTGGTGTTGATCAAGGGCGTGAAGGAGTCGGCGAATTCGAACAACGCGATGGTGATCCTCAAGATCGGCATCATTCTGTTCTTTCTGGCGGTCGGCCTGTTCTTTGTGAAGCCGATCAACTGGAATAACCCGGCGACCGGTGGCTTCGCGCCGAACGGGTTTGGCGGTATCAGCGCGGCGGCGGCGATCATCTTTTTCAGCTACATCGGGTTCGACGCCGTATCGACGGCTGCGGAGGAGGCGATCAACCCGGCCAAGGACATGCCGTTCGGCATCATCATGAGTCTGGTGGTGACAACGGTGCTCTACATCGCGCTGTCCTTCGTGATGACTGGGTTGGCGCCGTGGCAGCAGCTGGGAACGGCAGAGCCCATGGTGACGGCGCTGCGACTGGCGGATGGTCCACCGGCCATTCTCAACGCGTCACGATTCATCATCTCCATCGGTGCGGTGATCGCGATGGGGAGCGTGCTGTTGGTGTTCCAGATGGGTCAGCCGCGCATTTTCATGTCGATGGCGCGCGATGGACTGCTGCCGCCGTTATTTGCGAAGGTGCATCCGCGTTTCAAGACGCCGTACGTCGGGACGATCATTACGGGTGTGTTTGTGGCATCGTTCGCGGCGTTCGCAAACATCGCGGAGGTGGTGGACCTGACCAACATCGGGACGCTCTTCGCGTTCATCATCGTGTCGATCGGTGTGATCGTGTTGCGGCGCACCGATCCGGATCGCCCGCGCCCGTTCCGTGTGCCGTGGGTGCCGTTCACGCCGATGATCTCGGTGGTGGCCTGCTTCTACCTGATGTACAAGTTGCCGGGCATTACGTGGATCCGATTCGGTATCTGGCTGGCGATCGGGCTCGTGTTGTACTTCCTGTACGGCGCCAAGCACAGCCGGTTGCGTAACGCCAGGTAGCCAGCCGGCGGGATCGCGAACTACGGATCGCGAACTGCGCGAGCGGGGCCGCGAGCGGGGCCGCGAGGGGAACCGAGCGGTCGGACGGGGGCGACTCGGGGAGGCGGGACTGGGATTTGGGGGATAGACGTTGGGCGCGGTTGATGGCGGCGAGGTGGAATCCCAAATGTCCTCCCTCCGCGCCGTCTCCCGCCCCCGCACGGTTCCACTGGCGCCCTCCGCGCCCATCCTGCGATCCCCCCACGCCGCCGCGCCCGTTCGCGCAACAAAAAGGGCCCGCCGAATGACGGACCCTTCTCACCTACCGGTGCTCTGCAAGCCTCGCGGTTGCGTGATTCGCGCGACTCAGTAGCGCGGGTACGGACTGCGCCGACCGCCGCCGCCGAGTACACCGATGACGGTACCGATCGTGCCAATGTTACCGCCGATCCGACCGCCGATACCACCCATGCCGCCGACCATCACGCCGGGGCGACCGCCGCGGGGGTGACGTTCGCAGTGATCATCGCCCGCATTGCCGCCTCGTATGATGACACCGCGACCGCGACCGCGCTCACCGTCGTCATTGCCCCGGTCGTTCCCGCCGCCGTACGTACCCGACGTGGTGCCGATGTAGGGACCGTGTCCGTCGGTGGTTGCCACGGGCTCTGCGACCGGTGCGGGAGCCGGTGCCGGCGCCGACTCGGTCATGGTTGGTGCAGTGAGCGGAGCGAGCTCCTCGGCGGGCGTCTCCGGGGCGGCTACCTCGTTGGTGGTTGCCGCCGGCGACTCGACTGGCGCGCGACGTGGCGTGCGCACCAGCGCCCGTTGACCGCGCTCGCGACCGCTGGGGCCCCCGTTTGCGACCAACTCGACGGCGGACACCGCCTGCGTCCGGGGGGCGCGTATCGTGGAGGCGAGCTGCAGGTCGCGTTCGAGGTCCGCCGTCATGGCATCTGACGGTTTGGAACCGCCGCTGCACCCGACCAGCGCCACCGTGGCGGCTACGGCCGATATCGCGGACCAGGTTGGCATCTTGCGCACGTACTCCTCCGTGGCCCGTTTGGGCCGAGACGACCGGACTGACTCGCACCGGCAACCCGCCAGCACGCGCTGCCAACGCTCACGACAGGAACAGTACGTCGCAAAAGACACGCCACAAGGTGACCCGCGTCGCTGCGACGACAGCCGAGTGTGCAGGATGCGCCGGCGTCCCACGGACAGGACGGTTGCTTGTCCTATCGTGATGACAGGGCGCAACGACGAAAATTCGGCCAAGTTGCGGCATGCCAAGATTCGTCGTGCCAGTCTGGGAGGACAATCCCGCCCGCCACAGTCCGCCCCCCGCGCCCCGGTCGCGCGCGACGTTCCACCGCCTGACGCACACTGTCGTCCCGCTGCTCGCTGCCGTTCTCGCCGTCATCTCTGCCTGCACGGGCGCGGGTGCCACGCCGCAGATCGGGGCAGCCGAACGGCGCGCCATGGCGGACACGCTCGAGCAGTTGGTCGTGCAGGCCTACGACTTCTCGCGCCCCGACGTCGCATCACGATTGCTCGCGCTCTACCCTGACAGCGGACGCGTGATTTCCGCGGCGGCGGGGCGTGTGAGCACCACGCGCCTTGCGCTCGAACAGGACATCGCCGGCTTCTGGGAGCGCGTGGGACAGAACATGCGCGGCCCCTCGTTCCAGCTCGGCTCGGCGTACGTGGACATCATCACGCGGGACGCCGCCGTCATGACGTTCACCTATCGCATTCCGCACCGCACGCCGGAGAACACGTCGCACATTGTCAGCGGCGCATGGACGACTTTTTGGCGTCGTGAAAACGGACGCTGGCGGATCGTGCAGGAGCATCTTTCCGATACGCCCGAATCGACTGCGCCGGGCCCCACGTCCGACGACTCGGTACAGCGAACGACGCCACCCGTGTCCGAGCATCGTCACTGAACGAGTGCGTTACGTCGCGGCAATGGGCTTGCGACACGCGCCGCACCAACGGCTCGCCTCGTGCGTCGTGCGCGCGCACCCGCCTCACGAACGTCCGGTTAGCGCACGCTGTCGGGCACGTAGCGCAACTCGATCTTCTGCTTGAGGATTCCTTCCAGCGCGGACAGGTCGTTTCGCCCCTTCGGAATGCCTGGCGACCCGACGCCATCCGGCGTGACCGTCACGGTCTGCGTCTTGGAGAAGAGCGCCTTCGCTGACACACGCGCCACCTGCACGCCGTCCCCGGCAATGGCAAATCGTGACTGCACCGCCTCCGCATCGCCAAGCAGTATGAAGGCGACGCCCAGCAACCCGGAAATGGCGCGTCCGCCGATACCCGAGATGTTGTCCTGCACAATCATGTCGCCGTAGTCGAGCAGTGTGTATCTGGTATCGCGCTGGTGAATCACGCGCAAATGGGGCGACCCGCTCTTGTCTTCGTAGGAATAGCGACGCCGCGCGGTATCACTCCAGCCGCCGTACACACGAACAGCCATTCTTGGCGACGGTCCGCGCACCACCGCCGCAATCACTTTGGCGTTTCGGTACTCCACCGTGAGGTCTTCTGCATACTCGGTGGCGATGCGCACGAAGACGGGCAGCGATTCCTGCGGGATCTGCAATACGCGCATAAACGCCTGTTCGTAGTGTTCCGCGGTGATGGTGAACGGCGAACCGAGCGAGTCGGTGGCGTGCGCGCGGCGCGCGAGCTGCAAAATCACAGCGGCTTGCAACCGGGCGCCATTGGAGGTCGCGCGCAGGTTGTAGCCTCGCGCATGTTCCGCGCGTATCGCGTCCGTGAGTTCCGCGACGGGCACGACCGCAGCCTGCGTCGCGACTACTGTCTCGGGGCTGACCGGCTGTGCCGTCGCGGGCAGCGCGCAGGCGGCCAGCGCGATTGCGACTGCCGACGCCATTTGTCGCCACCGCCGCAGCGCGGTCATGTGCGAAGCAGCAACAAGGGCAGCGCGCCGAGCACCCATGCCACGCGTGAGATACGTACCGCGCGGGCGATGGAGCGGTCGTCAGGTCGGGCGAGCAGCAGCAACACTATCATCGCAGGCACTCCGATACAGACGATCAACATGGGCAGGTATCCCCGTGACGTTCCAGCAAGCCGCTCCGGCACACACGCGACCAGCACGAAGCAAACCATAAGCATGCGATATAACCGGAGCGCACCACGCCGCCCCAATCTCGTGGCGGTGGTGGTGAGTCCACCCGCCCGATCGCCGTGCTCGTCTTCGACATTGAAAAGTACTTCCTGCGCCGTCACGTAGAGTCCGGCCATCGCAGCGCCCACCATGATGCTCGGCGTGACGCCGCCCGCGACCACGCCACCGAACACGAGCGTGCCGGCCACACACACCCCCACGCTCGCATTGCCTGCCAGTAGCGTGCTCTTGAGCAGGAACGAGTACGCCGTGGCCAGCAGCCACGCTCCCACTGCGATGGCCAGGGGCCACGCGCCAAGCCACGCGGCCAGCAGCAGGGCCACACCGGTGAGGCAGAGCGCGTACGTGGTGGCGAAGGTCGCCGTGACGGCTCCCGAAGGGATTGCGCGTTCCGGCTTGCTGAGCGCGTCGACCGGCACATCTGCTACGTCATTGATGATGTTGCCGTACCACGTGAGGAGCGCCACCACAAGGCAACCGATCACGGCCTGCGACACGGTGGGCGACATGGAACGCGACATGCTCAGAGATGTCCCTGCGTTCCGTGGTGCGAGATACATCCCCACCAACGCGTACATCGCCGCGGCCAGCCCGCGGTCCACGCGCGCCAGTGTCGCCATGGCCGAAATGCGCCGCCGCCACTTGCTTTGCGATGCCGATGCGGTCGCTACGTCCACGCGCGGCGGTTACGCACGAACATGCATGCGGACGGCAATACGATGAGGGCGAGCAGCACGCGCTGCACTGTCCACGGTGCAGAATGGCCGCCCGCCACCACGATCAGCGCGAACGAGAGTGCGACGTAGACGGCGCCGGCCAACGCAATCGATCGGGCATGGGCGCGTTGGCGGTAGCCGGTCACGAGCAGCGCCGAGCACACCGCAGCCAGTCCCACCGCGACCGTCCACCACGCACGCGACGCGCCAGCCAGTAACGGCGCCAGCAGCGCGAGCAGGCCGGCGTGCAGCACCACTGCATACAGCACAAGTGCACGCGGCAAATGACAGCCATCATCGACGGGTCGCGCGCCCAACAGAATCGCGGTGGTGCGTGCACCGCGACGGGCGTCGTTGGTCAGGTCGCGTACGGGACCATGCACGCCGTTGATGAGCATGATGTACAGCACGAGCGCGCCCAGCAGACAGAATACGCGTGCGACGCTGTCGGCGTGCGGCCTGACTCCCACGTAGGCCAGCGCGGCCCACCCGACCGCTTGCACCAGATCGGTCAGCCACGGCCATCGGCATCGCTTCCCCCAAACGTCGTAGGCGCCGAGCCCGATGAACGCTGCCATCAATGCCATCAGCCCGCTGGTCGCAATGCCGCGGGACCACGCCACCCAGAGCGCGACCGGCAGCTGCAGCAATGCCACGGCGAGCAGCGTGCGCGGCGCAACGAGGCCGCGCACCAGGGGATCATCCTGACGCTGCGGCTCCGACCGGTCGAGCGGCAGGTCAACGACGTCGTTCAGTCCGTAGGCAAAGACATGAAATGCGAAACCGACCAACAGCAGCGCGCTCAACGACAGGCCGGTGGGCACCACGCCTGATACTGCAACGCCGAGCAGCGGCAGCGACAGCGTGAAGCCCATTGGCGCGACATGGAGCGTAAGGTATGCGGCGTCGAGCATCTGCCGGATTGCGTCGCGCGCGGTCCGGTTGCGTGTGGACGTGGTGCGGCCGACCCGCGCCGGTGCCACAGGATCCAACGGAGAAATGGTCATGCGGGCCACGGCTCCTGCTTCATCCACTCGCGCAGGTCGTACCCACTCTGCCGGAAGAGCGTGCCGGCCACCTCGGAGTAGGTGACACCAAACTCAACAGGGTTGGCAGCGGTGGAGAGCAGCTCGTACGCGGACGCGACAATCGTGGTGCGCATGCGCGGGTAGTGACGCGCAGAATAGACGCCATGACTGTACAGCCCGAGGTACCAGATCAATCGGCGCAGCAACTCGGTGTTGGGCTGGCTCGCAATCCGACGGGCCGCCGGCGCATCCATGCCGACGGTCTCAACGAACGCATCCACCGCCTGGGCGTTCGTTGCACGAATCAATCCGAGGGTGGACTCCAGCGCGTCCCGGTGTGCGTCGGACACGAGTCCGTGGTGGCGTTGCACGAGTACGTCCAGCGCCGCGTGGGGGTAGTAGTACCCGACCACGCCCAGCGCCTGTACCAGTCGCACCGTCATGCTCTCGTCGTTACCGGTGATGGCGGACTGCAATTGCTGGTCGTACAGCGTGAGCGAGCGGTTGCGTTTGCCCAACGCGAGACCGAGCGGCAGCAGCGCGATATCGAACGACGCCAGCAGCGATGGCGTGTCGCCACGGAAAATCGCGATATCCCGTGTCAGCAGATCCGTGGTCCACGTCTCGAGCGATGGAATCCACGCGTCGGGCGTGTCCTGCGCCAGCACGATGAAGCTCAAGAGCTGCCATAGACGCCCCTGCGGCGACAGGCGCTCACGAATAGCGGACAACACGGGAAGCGCGGCGGCCGGATCGGCGTAGGCGTGCACCGCCATGGGAAGCGCGGCCAGTATGCGGTACGACGGAACGTCGGACTCCAGCATGCGCACGAGATCGTCGGCATAATCCCCGAGTTGCGCGGCGGGGTTGGTCGCCGGCGCGACGCGCTGCACGATGGCGCGATCGGCGATGGTGCGGTCGAACGGATCGCGCCCCTCCTCCACGCCGCGCAGGCGCAAGGCGTCAAGTACCTGCGATCCGTACTTGCGGTATAACGCACTCATTACAAAACGCCGAGCGGCATCGTTCATGCGGCCGGGCTTATCGATCACGTCGATGTGCAGCCGCTCCAGCGCCAGTCGGCGATACCACCGTACCGTGTTGTCCACCACATCATCTCGATCGCAATGGTTGATGTAGATCGCGATGGTCATGGTGATGAAGAACGTCAGCAGTTCGCCGCGCCCCACCAGTTTGGACAGGACCGTCAGCGGAGTGATACGGTTCAGCAGATCATCGAGAAACTGCTCCGTGAAGCTGGGCTGCTCCTGCCAGAGCGCCATGAGCGACGCGTCCAATGACGGCCGCAGTTCGGTCTCCTCGTGATGCCACATCAGGTACAGCACGTCGCGCACGTCGTCGCGCACTTGCTCCGAGCGATTGCCTGCCGCATCGAGCAGCAGGTCGCGCATGGCCGTACCCAACTGCAACGCGACCTTGAGCGCCACGCGGCGGCTGGCCGCATCGTCGGCCCCCACCAGGCGCTCCACCACGGACCGCGCCCGCGTTGGGTCGGTGCTGAACAACGCCGCCAGCGTCTCTGCCACCAACTCCCGCACCTCGGCGAGCGGCGAGGCCGCGAGTGCGACAATCAACGCGCCATCGTCGGTAGTGAGCAGCAGCGCCCGTCGCGCGGCCTCCCACGCGAACGGGAATCGGCGGGCATCCGCGACGAGTCCAGCGATAGTGGGCGCATCGATGCGTTGCTTGCGTAGCAGGA
>JBBQSM010000143.1:0-11371 GCA_038234895.1 Gemmatimonadales bacterium | reverse complement strand
ATGCCCAGCTTGATCTGGTCGCGCTTGGTGGTTGGAATGAGCGCCATGAGATTCTCTGGTTCAGCGAACCGGGACGGTGAGCGGAGAGGTCCGAACGACCCCGGCGGGCGGTACTTCAAAGGCGGCCGTGAGTTCGAACTGCGTCACGTCCTTGTTCTCGACGACGACGATCTCCGAGCGCGTGAGGGACACGCGCTGGATGAACGGCGAGCTTTCGAGCTGGCGCATGAACATTGTGAGCGCCTGGATATCCACCGTCTGTCCGACGATCCGAAAGTTCAAATCGGGATGCACGTTGATCGTGTCCGGTTTGACGACTGAATCGACTGCCGCAGGCTTGGCTGCGGCCGGCGAAGCGTTCGCGGCGCTTTTGCGCGTGGAGTCTGCTCCGGGGGGCAGCGGTGCCTTGCTGGTCTGCTCAAGGATGGTCAGCCACGTGAACGCTGGCAGTGCGCGGCTGACTTCGTCGAGGATATGCGCCCAGTTGTAGCGATTGTCGTCGATCGTGCGAATGATTTGCAGCTGGCGGTGCACCGAGTCGCGCTCTGCGGTGAGCTTACGACGTGCCGCGAGGACGGTGGCGTAGCGTGTTGAATCGCGCACGGCGGTCTCGAGCTTCTGTGTGAGCTCGCTCGCGCTCGCCTGCTGCGACGTGAAGAGCACGCCGACCGTCGCGATCGAAAGAATGACCGCACTTGTGGCGCCGATGAGCCAGGGATCGCGAATCCGATCACCGAGTCCCCCGAGCGTGCCGGCGAGATCGAATGAACTGCCACCACGGGTCGACTTTTTTGCGCCCGGGAGGAGGTTGATCTGGAGCATCATCGTGTGATTCCTCAGGCGGCTGCGCGGAGCGCGAGGCCCACGGGCAGCATGAGCAGCGGGGCGATTTCATCGGCGGACAGGAACTCCATGGCGCCCTCACGCACGCTGATGCGCGCGAGTGCGTTGGCCGGCTGCACCGGGATGCGCAGGCGTTCGGACAGCCACGTCAACAAGCCGGGAACGCGCGAGCCGCCGCCGCATGCATAGACGGCGCGGATCTGACCGAAGTTGCGCGACGAGGTGGCGAGGAACGTGGAGGCGCGCTCGATGCCGACGGCGATCTCCTCGCCCCGCATGGCGACGGCACCGTCGAGTTCGATGGTGCGGTCATAGCCCCGCAGCATCTGCTCACCTTCGTCGCCACCGATACCGTGCTCGCGCTGCAGATCCTCACGGAAGCGGCGTGTGCCGACCGTGAGATCGCGCGTGAGAATCGGAACACCCTCGTCCAGGATATTGAGGTTGGTGACTTCGTTGCCGATGTTGAGCAGTGCGACGGTGCCCTGCATCGCATCGGGGTGATTGGCCTCGAACGCATTGTGCAGCGCGAACGCGTCCACATCGATTACCGAGGGAGAGACACCAGCTTCCTCGAGCAGATGACGACGCGCACTGACGAGCTCCCGCTTCGCGGCAACGAGCAGCACGCTCATCTCGAGACCATCAGCGTCGGGGTCGAGGATCTGGAAATCGAGTTCGACTGATTCCATGTCGAACGGCACATGCTGTTCGGCTTCCCAGCGCATCAGCTCACGCGCCTGCGCTTCCTTGACGCGCTCAATGGAGATTTTTTTAACGATGACGTCCCGTCCGCCGACCGCCGCCACGATCTGCTTCGACTTGACGCCAGTGGCCATGAGGGTTTGGCGTATCGCGTCACTGACGAGTCCGGGATCCATGACTTCTCCATCGACGATGGCCGTTTCCGCGAGCGGCGTGACGACGACCTTGGTCAGCTCGGGGGTGCCGGAGCTGTGATCGATGACGGCGGCCTTCACGAGCCCGGAACCGATATCGAGTCCGATGGTGATCTTCTTCCGTCCGAGGAGCTGCATGGATCGCTGGGGTTGTGCGTGGTGGTCGATTCGTCGCGAGACTATCGTGCGAGACACGATGACTGGGTCACTTTGACCTGCCCCAATCGGACGATTCTTCCTGAAAACGACCCGCCTCTCACTTGGTAACGCCTGCGAGGGCGTGTGGGCGGGCCCTACTGCCGACAGCGTGACAGTATCGGCTCTTCGTGACAGGAACTGTTGTTCCGTCACACCACCGGCACGGACTGTTGCAGGGCGGTCACGTCACCGCTCGCTCCAGAGCGCGTATGGCGTCGCTCCGGGCAGCGCAACGGCGGATAACGCGCGTTGCATGTCGCACTGCGAGTATCGAATAGCTGTGCGACTTCCGAAGTGTGACGGCGCGCCGAGGGCGTTCCGTACAACGACGGCGCCGTTGACCTGCAGCGTTCCGCTTCGTGCGTCGATGATGCCATTGACCACGAGCATCCCACGAAGTTGCAGCGTGCCGACGACAACGAGATCACCGTCAACGATCAGCAGTCCATCGTGTGACACGGTCCCTGCGATGGTAAGCGGCACACTGTCGCGCAGCATGACAGCTCGCCATGGCGGTGCGAGGACTGCGGCACCAGTGCCGGCAGGCAGCGCGTGTGACATGCTGCGTGCATACAGTTGCGGCCAGGCGACATTCCACAATCGAGCGTCACGAGCGGAATCGGCGGATGTGCGCGTGGCAGGCAGACCGACGACGTTTGCCCCAGGGTCGACATGCGGCGCTGTGGCGATGAGTCCCGCGACACTGGTGGAGTCGCGCCACGGGCCGCAGGCATCGGGTGCGGTCGCGTCGTCGACACCGGAGACGAGCGCGCCCGCGTAGACGCGGACGGGAGAGAGTGCAACGAGTGCGGCGCCCAGCGGCAGCGCGGGGGGCGAGAGATGCAGCGCGCGGGCGATGCGTCGCTGCGCGGGCCGTGGCGCGCCTGCCGTGGCGCTGGCCGCAGTCGCTTCCACCCATGCGATGAGGGGGTGCGTGCGTGCGACGTGCACGTCGACCAGCGCGCCGTCGGCTGTAGTGAACTGCGTAGCGGTACGGTTACCGATGGCACGCGGCGCGAACGACTGTGGATCCCAGGTTGCCTCGAGTCGTGCGATGCCTTCGTCGGCGGCGAGGAGGGCGCGTTGTCCGTTCCACGCTTGGCGCGCGGCGCGAGTGGCACGCCACGCGGCTGATTGCGCTCCGGCGGCGAGCATCGCGACCAGCAGTGTGACGACCACGACCAGCGGCAGCACGAACCCGCGACGTCGAGCGGTGCGCGGCGCGCATGGTGACACGGAAGCTGATGGCATGTGGCCGCCCCTCATGGGCGCGGCGTCGCGCGCAGGGCGACGTCCAGTATCGTGGAATCGACGCGTGCGATTGCAGCTGAGGCCTTGCGGGGTGTGAGGCGTGCTGTGGCGCGCAGCTCTACGTGGACAAGTGCGGCCGTGGTATCGCCGGACAGGAGTGGCGTACCTGCCGCGCTTCGTACCACGACGCGAACGCCCCGTGCCGTGGCGGAGAGGAGAGGCCCGGCGACCGGTTGCGTGACGTCCCAGCCGAGTGCGTTGCGTTCGCGCCTGCCGAGAAAGTGGAAGGTGCCGGATTGATAGAGGAGGTAACGGACCGTGCGTGTGATGCGGACCGGCGAGCCGGCTGTGATGGGGCGCGGGATCGAGTCGGTGAGCCGAACCGTGATAGTGCGGGCGCCGGGATCGGGGCTACTGTCGACGAGTGGCGATCCGGCGCAGGCCGTGGACGGGGCCCGAGAGTGCACCGTGGCGGAGAGGCGTACCGGTGCCAGCGTGCTATCGAGCGTGGAGGCGAATACAACGAGCTGATCGTTCGGCTGGATCGGCATGCTTTCGTGGGCGCGCGCGACGTCGACCGACGCGGCGGCGATCAGGTCGACGCGATCGCGCGCTCCGCGACCGTTGCAGGCGATGCCTGTGGCGATCGTGGACTCGAACTCGATCGATGTGTCTGTCCACGCGAGGAGATCGTGCGGGGTGAGCGGGCGAAGTGCGTTGGCCAAGACCGCGCTGGCGTGTCGTAGTTCGTGTGACACCGCGAGTGTTTGATCGGCACGTTGCGCGGCGCGTTGTGCGTTGAGCAGTAGTGTGACCGCGACCGTGGCGAGTAGTGCGAGGAGTGGGATCGCCACGACGAGTTCGAGGAGCGCACCTCCGGGGCGTGCGGCGCTGGTGGGACCGGTGGCAGCAGTGGGCGCGATCACGGGCAGCTCCGTGCGGCGCTCAGAGTGAGGTGTTGCGTGTCGCGCGCGGAGAGCGGGGCCGGTGCAAGGGTGACCGTGACCGCGCGACCGGCCAGTGCGGGCAGACGCGTGTCAACTGCGGTGGTGGTGAGGCGTGCGGGCGCGGCGGGCGGTGTGACTGTTGCGCTGTCGCACGCGTGCGCAAGCGCGGCTTCGGCGAAGCTGGCAGAGCTGGATTGTGCGTGGGCGACGAGCAATGCGTCGTCGGCGAGTGTGGCGAGCGCGCGCGTGCTGGCAGTGAGCGTCAGGCCGGCTGTGGCGAGGAGCACCATGGCGATCAGACATTCGGCGAGGAGCCGACCGTGTCGCCGTGCCGTCCGTGGTGCAGACCGTGGTGCAGACCGGGGTGCAGACCGGGGTGCAGACCGGCGAACAAAGGCTATGGCGGAGCGAGGAGATCGCGACATGGGCGGAGTATGCGCCGCGGGTCGCGAAGAACTGTCACCGGAATCGCGCGTGTTGGCTCATTGCATTGCGCGCGCGACCGCTATGGCGAGGTGACGCTCAGCAGGCCGCTGCTCGAGTGCAGCGGGAGCAGAATGATGAAGGCCGCGCCGCCTTCGCGGGCGCGCTGCACCCAGATCGTACCGCCGAGATTTTCGATCGTGCTGGCGACGATGGCGAGTCCGAGGCCCGTGCCTTTGCCGGGTTGTTTCGTCGAGAAGAACGGTTCGAAGATGCGTTCTTCGTCCTCCGGCGCGACGCCGGTTCCGGAGTCGGCGACGACGATCTGCAGGAATCGTTCAGGAGACTCGGGACGGGCCAGCCAGGTCAGTGCTCGTCGACTCGGGCGATGGGTCCACTTGTCGGTCGGGCTGTCGGTGCGCCGCTTTTCGGAGGCGCCGCTGAAGTCGGAGGCGTCGTTGATTCGTGTGCGGATGACCAGGAGGCCATCGCGATCCATGGCATCGGCGGCGTTGAGCAGCAGATTGACGAACGCCTGTTCGAGGTCGTGCCGTTCGGCGTAGACCACGCCATCCGGCGCTTCGAACTGCGGGGAGAGTCGGAAGCGACGGGTAATCCCCTGATCGGCGAGGAGTCGGAGGACGTCCTTGATGACATCGTCCACCACGACGGGCTTGGGGGTGAGACGGCGGGGGCGCGAGTAGTCGAGCAGTCCGCGCATGATGCGATCGATGCGACTGATCTCGCGTTCGAGTGCGTCGAGTGGTTCAACGGTCCCGGCCACCCCTTCGGTGCGCATGCGCAAGAGATGTGCATAGTTGGCGATGGCCGAGAGCGGGTTGCCGATTTCGTGCGACACGCCGGCAGCGATGCGCCCCATGGTGGCGAGCTTTTCGACACGCATGCGGAGCTGGTTGGCGGACAGCAGCTGCTCGGTCATACGATTGATGCTGGTGGCCAACAGATGAAATTCCTGCGTGGCGCCCTCCGGGACGCGCTTGGTGGTTTCGCCCTGTGCGATGGCTTCAGCAGCGGCGACGCACGCGGCGAGTGGCGCTTCGACGACGCGGTGCAGTTCGCGCCGGATCGACTTCGCCCAGACGGTGGAGATGAGTCCGAGGAGGAGCAGCACCACGGGCCAGCGCGCCGTGGAAGGGAGATACTCGGTCAGCCACATCGTCGCGATGACGGCAACGAGGGCGACGAGTGTCGCGGCGACGAGGACGAGGCTCAGACGCGCCTGAATGCGAGGGAACGCGGAATTGGACACGCGGGAGGATGCGTCATGGCGGGCGTGTCGGCAACTGCGAGCGTGTCGCGAGTCCGCCAACGACAGAAGGGCCGAGCAATTGCTCGACCCTTCATGCCCCGGCTCAGAGAGCCGATCGACTACGACCTCACTTACCTACAGGTGGCGCCGCCCGGCTCGCCTTCGGCCTGACCGGCGGGCGTCGCGCTGCCGACGCCGATGTCGCACGAAGAGCCGGCCGCATTCGCATGCGTTGCGTTACCCGACCAGCCGGTGGCCGTCGCGGCCGTCACGCTGAGCGCGACACCAGCCGAACCCGGCGGGGCCACGAAGCCGGCGTACGTGTTGTTGTCCGAGAACCACGCTTCCGCGGCCGGGACCAGATTCTTGAGATCCGACTTCATGGCCGTGATGTAGGCCTTCTTCTTCGTGTCGGCGAACTTCGGAATCGCGATCGCGGCCAAAATGCCGATGATGACGACAACGATGAGCAGTTCGATGAGGGTAAAGCCTTTGCGCGTGCGGGTCATGGTCGATCTCCAAGGGGGGGTTGGGTGACATCGCCGAGTCGGTCTGGATCGGCGCATGGCAGCAGGAAGGGCAAAGCGCTTGCCACGCTTGCCGATTGCCAGCAACTCGTTGCCGTGAAACCACTTAGCTGTATTGGGTCAGGACCGCGCCGTTCGCGGAGCTGATTCGGTTTGCACGATTGCTTGCATGTTGCAGCAGTGTCGTCCCACCACGACCTGGCCCGCGCCCGAGCCACGAGGCTCGGCAGGGTGCCGTAGGCCGCAAACGCAATGAGGGGCCGGGCATTTGCCCGACCCCCCTGCCCCGACCCCATAGGATCGGCATTGCCGTGATTGTCATGGTGCGATCGTGCCGCCTGCATACGGCCACTTACCGGTCATGATGCATGCACCATGCGTTCATCATGCGGCGCGGCGCGGGCCGCGCATCATGCGTGCGTTACGACTGTCTTACCGGCAGGTGGCGCCGCCCGGCTCGCCTTCGGCCTGACCGGCAGGCGTCGCGCTGCCGACGCCGATGTCGCACGACGAGCCCGTGGCGTTCGCATGCGTCGCGTTACCCGACCAGCCCGTGGCCGTCGCGGCCGTCACGCTGAGCGCGACACCAGCCGAACCCGGCGGGGCAACGAAGCCGGCGTACGTGTTGTTGTCCGAGAACCACGCTTCCGCGGCCGGGACCAGATTCTTGAGATCTGACTTCATGGCCGTGATGTAGGCCTTCTTCTTCGTATCGGCGAACTTCGGAATCGCGATCGCGGCCAAAATGCCGATGATGACAACAACGATGAGCAGTTCGATGAGGGTAAAGCCCTTGCGCGTACGAGACATGATGCGACTCC
The DNA here is from genome assembly GCA_038234895.1 of Gemmatimonadales bacterium. Classification (GTDB taxonomy): domain Bacteria; phylum Gemmatimonadota; class Gemmatimonadetes; order Gemmatimonadales; family Gemmatimonadaceae; genus Gemmatimonas. The sequence continues at coordinate 4,192 of JBBQSM010000143.1, read as the reverse complement.
GGATCGGGGGGGGGTGACGCCTTGTCCAACGGATGTCAGGACAAGCTCGACGCACTCTGCAATTGCACACTGCGCGCCACCGATGTCGGAATAATCAAAGTCATTGCAATCAAAGTACTTCCATCTAATCATCGCGTTCATACTCGGCGCCTTGCACCTCTCGCTTTGCACGATGTCGTGCATGGTGCACGCCCGAAGTGCGCCAGATCCACTACTGGCAGACCGGCTCGTTACGTGCGCTCAGATTCGCGGCGCCGCCGACTGCTAACGAGCAGGTCATGCCCGGAACGTTCACGTGCGTTGCCGTGGCGGACCATTCCGTCACACCAAGCACCATCGACAACGAGACCCCGGCGGAGCCTTGCGGCACCGTCACGTTCGCGTAGCTCTCATCCATCGCGAATCGCGCCTCAGCGCTGGAGGCGAGATTGCGCAGATCCGCTTTCATCGCTGTGATGTAGGCGTGACGCTTGGACGTGTTCAACTTGACGACGGCGATCGAGGCCAGCACGCTGATGATGAGCACCACGGCCAGCAGTTCGATCATTGTGAATCCACGACGGATTGGTCGCACTGGTTGGACCGTCACTCAGGCCTCCCCGTAGCGCACAAGCTTGCGGTAGAGCGTCGACGGATCGATGCCGAGCATTTCCGACGCGCGGCTCTTGTTGCCGCCTTCGTTCTGCAAGACCCAATGGATGTACGCACGCTCGATCGCTTCGAGCGTGGGCGTCGTCGGCACGCGTTCCGTCACCAGCGGTTCGGCGCGACGCTCGGTGATGCGCTCCGGGAGTGCGTCAGGATGAATCATGCTACCGCTGGTGAGAATCACCGCGCGCTCGAGCGCGTTCTCCAGTTCGCGCACGTTGCCCGGCCACTGATATGCCATCAGCACGTCGAGGGCTCCTTCGGTGAGCTGCATCGGCTCGGTGCCCCGCTGCGCACCGGAACGGGTCAGAAAGGTCTCTGCGAGCAGCGGAATGTCCTCACGACGTTGACGCAACGGTGGCAGATGCACTGCGATCACGTTGAGCCGGTAGAACAGGTCCGCACGAAAGCTGCCGCGCTTGATCTCTTCTTCCAGATCGCGATTGGTTGCGGCGATGACGCGCGCGTCGACTGACTGTGCTTCGGTGGCACCCACTGGAATTACTTCACGCTGCTGCAGCACGCGCAACAACTTCACCTGCGTGGACGCGGTCGTCTCGCCGATTTCGTCGAGAAAGAACGTGCCGCTCTGCGCGGCGGCGAACAGTCCTTGTTTATCCTTCACTGCGCCTGTGAACGAGCCCTTTACGTGACCGAACAGTTCGCTCTCCAGCAATGATTCCGGCAGCGCGCCGCAATTGATAGACAGGAAACTGTGATCGGCGCGCGTGGACAGATCATGGACGTAGCGCGCGACCACTTCCTTGCCCGTACCGGATTCGCCGGTAATGAGTACCGTGGAATCGGTGGGGGCCACCTGCTCCGCCAGGCGAAGCACATCGATCCAACTGCGGCTTTGCCCCACCGGTCGCCCGGTCCCGTTGCGCTCGCGCCGCTTGATCTCCGCCTTGAGCGTGTGATTCTCCGCGCGCAACATGCGATGCTCAGCCGCGCGGCGCAGGATGGCCAGCAGTTCGTCGTTGCGGAATGGCTTCTGGATGTAGTAGAACGCGCCCTCGTTCACCGCCTGAATCGCGGACTGCAACGATGCCTGTGCCGTCATGAGAATGACGGGAATTTCAGGGTCGACCGAGCGGGCCGTGCTGAGCACCTGCACGCCGCTCACATCGGGCATGCGCACATCGGTCAGTACGATGTCGGGACGTAACTCGGCGACACGCTCCATACCCTGCTTGCCACCGTGCGCGGTGAACGGAACGAAGCCTTCGTTCTTGAGCAGGATACGCAGTGAATCCAGAATACCGACTTCGTCATCGACGATGAGGACGCGCGGCGCGGTGGCGGTGTTTGTCATGAGGCGGTTCGAAGAGTGCGAAGGTCGGCGGTGTGAAACGTGAGGTCTGCCCCGTCGAACGGTTCCGTATAGCGCGCATCCGTGTCGCGAGCATCCGCGTACCGATCCCGGCTATCGTCGGGGCCCGCATACGAGAGCACGTCTACGTGCGAGGTGACCGGCAGCAGGACCGTGAACCTGGTGCCCCGCGGGAGGGCATCCACCATGATGGTGCCGCGATGTGCTTCGATCGCACGATGCACCACCGGCAGCCCAAGCCCCGTCCCGCCCACGCGACCGGTCACGAACGGTTCGAACAGCTTCTCGCGCAGGTCGGCGCGAATGCCGGGGCCGTTGTCGGATATCGTGATGGCCACATGCTCGCCGATGAGCGCGGACGACGCACGGGCGACGGCCACCTCCACCGTGCCGCTCGTACCCACCGCCTGCACGGCGTTGAGCACCAAATTGAAAATCGCGCGGTGCAACAGATCTTCGTCGCCGTCCACCAGCGGTACGTCCGCGGCGATGTCTACGATGATGGCCACCGCCGGCGCGTGATCGGGATGGGTCGCGGCAACCGACACGGCCGCTTGCGTCACGGCACCGATATCGAGGGCTTCGACGCGCGTCACGCGGGCACGGGCGAAGTCGAGAAAGTCCGCCAGGAGTCGGCTCAACCGGTCCGCTTCGCGAACGACCAGGCCGAAGAGCACACGTTCGTCGTCGTCCTGCTCGTCGACCGGCATGGTGATCGCCCGTCGACGCGCCAGCTGCTCCGTGGCACTCCGGATGGACGCCAACGGATTGCGAATCTCGTGTGCCAGCGACGCACTCAGCTCGGCGACCGCCTGGAGGCGCTCGGCGCGCACGTGCAGCGATTGTAGCCGTTTGCTGTCCGAGATGTCCTGAAAGATGGCAGTCGCGCTGGCGCCCGTTTCGGCGCGCGCGCCGTCGGCTACCGTGGTCGTCACGCCGATCTGTATTTCGTGGCCGTCGCGGTAGATGACCCCTTCGGCGCGTGTGGTGCGGACGCCGTTGCGCGACGATTGTTCCAGCAGGTCGGCGAGCTCCGGCGCGATTCCCTTGAGCGTCTGGGCCAGTGGCCGTCCAACGAACTGGCGGAGGTTTATTCCGAGCAGTTCGGCCGCCGCCGGATTGGCGTAGGTGAGCCGTCCGTCGCCGTCCACCGTCACGATGCCGGAACGGATCGTGCGCAGAATGTCGGCGGCCTCGAGCTGGACTTTCACCAGCTGGGCGGCGAGCGCGTCCTGACCGAGCCCCGCCTGACGCAGTCGCACCGCCACCAGCCCGGAACCGATGGCTACCACCACGAAGACGCCGATTTGGACCGTCATCCCAACGTGCGAGGCGGCCGGGCGCAGCCAGACCACGTCCAGCGAATACAACAGACAGGCGCTACCGGCCACCGCCAGCCCACCGCGGAATGGCAAGAGCAGCGCCGAAGTGGCGATGACCAAGATGTACAGGGCGGCGAACTGTGAGCTCCAACCGCCGGTGATGTGCACCACTGCGGTAACGAGCGTCAGGTCCACCATGCACTGGATGGCGTAAAAGACGTGACCATAGGCGCGGCGCTGCACCTCGCCGTACATGGCCGAGGCGACCGTTGCGAGCACCGCGATGGCAAACGCCAGCGTCGCGACCAGCGTATCCGTGGGGTCGGCGCGGTTCCAGACGAAGACCGCCGCCACCAGAATGGCGCAGGCGAGGACGATGCGCCCCAGCCAGACCCAACGCAGCACTCGGCGTGGGTCCAGCATCTCCTGGATGGCGACCTGCGGGTAGGCTGGGGTGTAGCGCACGGGGCGGCGTGAGGGGCCCGGCGGGTGGTGCCGGTGACAAACCGAAGCGATTCGCACAATGCAAGAGGCGCGTGACGCACGACTCTCTTGCAGATTGCAGTACCATGACGAACTACCTGTCCGGCCGTTTCCTTTTCTGATGATCACTGCATCCCTGATGTTGGCGGAGCCAGACCTGACGGTCAGCAGCGCGACGCTGCGCCTACTCACCGTACTCATTCTGGTTCTGTTGAATGCGTTCTTTGTGGCGGCGGAGTTCGCCTTGGTCGCCGTTCGCCGTAGTCGCATCGATCAGATGGCATCCGAGGGGGACCGGAGCGCGCTGGTGGTGCAGAAGGCGCTGACCCAGCTCGACCGCTACATCTCCGGCACCCAGCTCGGCATCACGCTCGCGTCGCTCGCGCTCGGTTGGATCGGCGAGCCC
>JBBQSM010000142.1:0-11934 GCA_038234895.1 Gemmatimonadales bacterium | reverse complement strand
GCGACGCTCTGCGCGAAGACGGTCAGTTCGAGTGCGTCGAAGGTGGTCATGCTACCGCAACCGATAGCGCGCGAGACTGATCACGTCATCCGCGTCCGCGACGGCGACCAGCAACTCGTTGCCGCGCGCCACCACGGGCAGATGCAGCACGCCGCGCACGGGAAGCACGACGCGGAACATCGCTTTGCCCGTGCCATCGAAGACATCGTAGGTCGTGCTGGTGCGCTTCCACGGGGCGGCGTGGGCTACCCAGAGGCGCCCGTCGTCATCCACGTGCACGGCGGCGATGCCGGACTTGGACGACGGCACCTTGCTACGATCAAAGTCGCTGGTGGAGTACGTCGCCAGACGCGTTTCGATCTTTTGAATCGCGTCATCCCGCTCGTCGCGACTGACCGGGACCAAGGGAAGGTCGATGCCCGTACGCGCGAGTGTGTCCGTCTTGCCATAGGCGAGGCGCGCGACTCGTGTGCCTTGCGTTGACGCGCACCAGAAGTGTCCCCGTCGATCCGCGACAGCACCACCGCCCGTCGTGAACGGATACGATCCCATCGTCGACCGCGCGTTGGGCGACTCCGCGCGGTACATGCGCATGGCGATCGAACCACTCGGGCAACTGGGATACGCGAGCGTTCCGAGAACCGTCCCGTCACGGCCGATGCGTCGGAACCGTGCCTCCCGTGCGATCTCCGGCTCGACCAGCTCGCCGGACGGATCGAACCATGCTCCCCAGCGATAGCTGTAGCCGCCGATCTTCAGCGTCATCGCGCGTTGCACCGTGCCATTCGGCGCGAAGACGGAGAAACGCCCGTTGGCAGGATCGTTCACCCACACGTTTCCATCGGGCGCGACGGCAAGTCCGTTGGCGTTGCGCATCTCGCCGGGACCACTGCCCTTGCGCCCCACGATCGACAGCGCGTTGCCGCCCGCGTCGTAGCGACGGATGATCTGATCCTTGAAGTCGAGCGCCCACGTGGTGCCGTCCTTGAGCATCACGTAGTCGCGCAGGTCGCCGAACGGCTCGCCGGACTCCGACCCGTCAACCTGCCAGAGCAGCGCGGTCGGTCGGACAGGAGGCGTTTGCGCCGCGAGCAGCTGAACACAGACGGCGACAAGCGCAAGCGCGGCAAGGATGGTCCGAGTCATGGAACGATCATGTTGGCCGATACAGCGATTGTCCAGCACACGTCACTGCGGCGGTGCGACAAACCCCGCCTCGACGGTCGCCTCACACAGCAGCACACGCCAGTTCGCCTGCAGGTCCGCCATGCGCGCACCACGACCGCGATTCGGCGCCATCGACAGCAGCCCCTGCGCCGAAGGATGCGGCACGGCGCGCCGCACCAACGCGGGCCGCGGCGCGGCGCGCAGCACCACGTCCATCGTTCGCGCGGCGACACGTCCCATGGTCACGATGCCGCGCAGCCCGCGCGCTTCGAGCGCGCTCAGCTCGGCATGAATGCGTGCGACGTTCACATCACCCTCGAGTTCGCTACGCGACGGCGCGCGGAACGTGCTGCCGTTGTCGGTCGGGCAACAGGTGAACGCGTTGCCGAGCGCGACGCCGTGCGCCACGGGACGCAGACCCGCCGTTGCGAACCCCGCGCCATCCCATGGCAGATCGCGAACGCCCAAGGGCAACGTGATCGCGCCGAGTGCTTCCAGCGCGTCGTACAAATGTTTGCCCGCCGCGTCACCGAAAAACGGCACACCACTCTTGTCGGCGCCGCGCGGCCCGGGCGCTTCGCCTACCAGCAGCACGTACACCGGCCCCGCGTACGGGAGCAGCGGCGGTACTGGCGCACCGACAATTCGTGTGCCCGCATTCGGCGCGCTCGCATTGCGTGCAGCAGATCTCGCGGCAGAACGTTTCGCGTTCATGCGTTCGCGCTCATGACAGCGCCTTCCCCTCCGCGCTCCATCAACCACCCGCCCATCGGCAGCGCACGGGCGGACCACCCCGGCGCGACACGCATGGTCGCATCGGGCAGGCGTACGATCGCAGGACCGGACACGGTCAGCGTGAGTGCCGAACCGTCGTCGTCCAGATATGCGGTGCCGGTCGTCGCGCCCGTCACACCGGCAACATCCGCCACACCCGCCACATCCCCCGTGCGTTCGCGCACACCAGACTCCACACGAGCGCGTCGCGCGAAGTGTACGGGCCACGCCTCACCGACCAGCGCCGTGCGCACACTGATGCACTCCACCGCGCGATCGAGCACGAATCCCGTCCGAGCCAGATGCCGAGCGACAAAGCGATCCGCAATCACGACACCAGTGTCATCGGGCGCCACCGCCACATCGAGTTCATACCCCTGCCCCTCGAAGCGCGCGCGCACCCACCAGCGTGGCGTGAGCGTCCCGCCGTCGACACCACGCAGCTTCTCGGCCGCCAGCTGCAACAGCCCACCGAGCGCATCGGTGTCAATCTCGTCAGTGCGCACCACGAAGCTTGACAAGCCCTCTCGACGCTCGGGAGCCAAGGCCAGCCCGACCGCGCTGAGCACCCCGGCATGCGGCGGCACCACGATCCGCGTCATACCCAACCGCTCGGCCAGTCCGCACGCGTGCAACGGTCCGCCGCCGCCAAACGCAATCAACGCCACCGCGCGCGGATCGATTCCACGCTCCACCGAGACACGTCGCAACGCACGCGCCATCGTCGCGTCGGCGGTGGCGATCAATGCTTCGGCCGCGCGTTCGACCGACACGCCCAACGGATCGGCGAGGCGGGCCATTGCGTCACGCGCCAGTGCTGCGCTGATCGTCACGCCGCCGCTCCACGCACCGGCCGCCACATGCCCGAGCACGACATGCGCGTCGGTGACGGTGGGACGTTCACCGCCACGTCCGTATGCAGCAGGCCCGGGCACCGCGCCCGCGCTCTCAGGGCCCGCGCGCAACGCACCACCGGCGTCGATCCAGCCAATGCTGCCACCCCCGGCGGCCACCGCCTCCACGAGCACGCGCGGCAACGCAATCGGCGCACCGGCCACCGTACCGCCGCGCTCCACCAGCGGTTCGCCGTCGTCGATCAGCCCCACGTCGGCGCTGGTCCCGCCGATATCGATGGTGAGCGCGCCGCGAATGCCAAGCGCCGACGCGATCGCCGCCGCACCGGTCACGCCACCAGCGGGACCTGACAACGCGAGCGATGCAGCGTGCGTGGAGGCGTCGCCTGCGGTAAGTGTACCGCCAGCCGACGTCATGACACGTGGCATCGGCAATCCGCGTTCTCCAAGTCGCGCCCCGAGGTCGCCCAGATACCGCCGCACGGCCGGCCGCGCGTACGCCTCCGCGACCGTGGTCGCCATGCGTTCGTACTCCCGGATTTCCGGCAGCACGTCGTGCGAGCAAATCACATCGCAGGTGATGCCTGCTGCATCGAGGGCCTGCACGAGCGCATCACGCAGCGCTCGCTCGTGCACCGGCTCCGCGTACGCATGCAGCAGTGTGATCGCGATCGTGTCGGGGCGGCGCGCCACCACCTCGCGCACAACGTCGGCGATGGCGTCGTCGTCGAGCGCGTGCAGAACGCCCTCGGGGACCACCCGCTCACGCACCGGCAGCACGTCAGCGCGCGCGACCAGCGGCTGGGGATGATGCGCCGTGAGGTCGTACAACGAAGCACGCTCCTGCCGTCGAAGCTCCAGCAGGTCGGTAAAGCCTGCCGTGGCGCAGGCAACGACGCGTGCACCAGCGCGTTCGAGCAGGAGATTGGTGACAACCGTCGTGCCGTGCGCGATGAACGCAATTTCAGCCATCGGAATGGTCGAGGCATCGACCGCAGCCAGCACGCCAAGCGCACGATCAGCCGGCACACTCAACACTTTGGTGGTGCGCACTGTCCCGTCACGACCGATCGCAGCGAGGTCGGTAAAGGTGCCGCCGACATCGACGCCGACAGCTACGTGAAGTTCGCGGAGGAAACCGACGCTCACCACGGATGGATGCCCGGCGCGGCCAACGTGTGATGGAATCGCGCGATCATGCCGCGCGTGCGTACGAGGCGCTGGCGCGCCGTTGCCCGGCGTGGTCGTGGTGCAGGCGCCACATCGCCAACGCGAGCGCGACGTGCACCGGTACGGTCACCGCCATCACGACTCCGCTGGATTGGGTCAACGACGGCACCAGCTGCAACAGCGCACCGCAAATGGAAAGCAGCGCAACGAGCGTCGTCAGTCCAATCGCGGTGCGACTGTGTTCACCACGCACGAGGGCCCGCGCTACCGGCCACGCGGCGAGCAACAGCAGCGGGTGCAATTGCAGCACCGTGGTGTTGTCTCCCATGTACGGCGCATGCTTGGTTACCGTGCCGGCGAGCAGCAGCAGTGTGCCCAACACACCGCCGAGCAGATACCACAGTGACACCCCGATGCTGAGCGCAATACGGGCCGCGCGCTGCTTGGCGTCGGCGAGTCCGGCGATGAGTCCCGCGAGCGAGAGCCCCAGCAACGCCGCCATGGCCAGTCGCGATGGCGGTTCGGTCGGCATGGGAACGCGTGTCGGCTCAAAGAGCAGCGTGTCAGACGCGACGAGATTGTAGCGACGCCCATCGTCGTCCTCCACAACGAACGACGCGAGGTGATCGGCCAGATACTCGGGGAGAAATCCCTCCTCCCACTTGGTCAGCGTACGGTCCGCGTTACGGCCGAGCGCGATCTGAATGCCCGCATAGGTGGGAAGGTCGGACGCCGTAATGCGCGCCGTCTCCCCGCGCCACGTGCGTCCCGGACCGTCGCCGCTCCATGATGCGCGCAGTACCCCACCCAAGACCCGATCGATCGCATCACGCACCCGGGTGGCGCAGTTGTCGGCGTAATAGTCGTAGCGGTAATACCGGTTCTCCTCGCGCGCATTCCAGGCCACGAATTCAAAAAGCGCCGCTCGCTGCGTGGGCGAGAGCTGCAACTGCTGCCGACGCACGCTCCGGTTCTCCCCGCGATAGTATGCGTTGAACGCGTCTGTATCGAACCCTTCCATCCAGTAGCTGGTCTCGCCGCTGAGGAAACGTCCCAGAAAGTTGGGCTGCTGAAAGTCGAACATTCCCCAGTTGAAGGCGATCCGTTGTCCGGTGGCGTTATCGGTGAGGGCGAGCGCGATGTGGCCGAAGCGCTCAAAGACAGCGTTCCCGGGTCCATACGTGATGACCGCCACGTCGATGAGTTCGCCGCGGACGGCGCGCGCACTGTCGCGCGACGCGGAAACGCCGGGGGGAGGCGGGAGCTGCGACGAATCCGGACGCGGCGGGGCCTGCGCCTGCGCGGCGACGAATGGCAGAACGCTGGCCAGTAGGACACCCGCCGCCACGCCCAGCGCGCGCACGAGTGTCCGCAGGTGTCGCTGCATCAGAGGCGGATCTCTTTCCCGTCGTCCGCCGCTTTGTAAATCGCTTCGAGAATCCGATGCACCAGCACCTGATCCGTCGGCGGCTCGTACGGTGCCTCGCCCTGAATCACCGCTAAGAAGTGCGCGATCTCGGCGCGGTAGCTTTGCAGGAACGGGCTCTCGCGCGCAGCCGCGCCGGACGGCGACACGTCCACTGCACGACCGTTGAGCTCCTTGGTCACGCGCAACGGCGCGAGCTGCGCCGACCCGCGCGTCGCGTGCACCTCAAACCACCAGCGATCCTCGTCTCCCACGTACGACCAGGCCACGTCGAACGAGATCGTCATGCCGTTCGCGCACTCGAGCATGACCTGCATCGACTCTTCAACCGCCGTTGCTGCACGACCGCGCCGCATGGAGGCTGAGACGCGGACCGGCGACTGCTCGTCGGCCAGCCACATCGCGAGATCGAGTAAGGGGAAGCCGTGCTCCAGAAACGCGCCGCCGCCCGCCTCCGCCCGACGATTGCGCCATCCGTCGGCACCACGCTTGAACGTGAACGAACCGCAGCGGATGGACGTGACCTGTCCCAACTCGGCGTTGCGGATGAATTGACCAAGCGCCTGCACGTCGGTGCGGAAGCGATGGTTGTGTCCCACGACGAGCCGCCGATCGGCTTTGGCCGCCGCGGCGATGCACCGCTCGACGCCGCGCGACGTGAGCGAGAGCGGACGCTCACACAGCACGTGCAGCTTGGCGCGCAACGCGCTCAGCACGTGCGGTTCGTGCAGGTGATTGGGTGTCGCTATGACCACCGCGTCGAGTTCGTCCGAGTCGAGGAGTTCCTCAAAATCGGTAAACACATCGGGCACACCAAAGCGGTCGGCCAGCGCACGCGCCTTGGCGGCATCGTTGTCACAGAGGGCCACAAGTGAAGCGCCACGCAGCTTCGACAGCACGGGAATGTGCGTCAACTGGGCGATGGCGCCCGTACCGACTACGGCGATGCGTACGCCGTCCTTCATGCCGCCTCCGAGGGGAAACCTTAGTCCGCGAAGCCGACCGACGTCCCCGGGTAATAGTGGGCCAGAATCGTTCGCGCGTCGTATCCGGCGCGTGCACGTCCGATCGCTCCCCACTGACACATGCCAATCCCGTGTCCGTTGCCGACGCCGCGCAGAGAAACACCGGTGAGGTGTCCGTGTGTCCGTGCTTCGCGTTCCACGGAAAAATACGTGCTGGACAGGATCGCGCCACGCGCATCACGCAACACGCCACGCAAATCGGTCGCACGAATACGGACATCGCCCCGCTCCGTACGCAGCGTCAGCTCGCCCACGCGCCCGGAGCCGGTGCGCGCGGTCACGTTCACCTGTTGGATGCCGGCGGGGGCCGGGCTCCGCGCGCCGGCGGCGACCAGCGCCCGGCGGACGACATCGCTCAGCTGCGCCTCGTTGAGTTCTGCCGTCCACTGATTGCGAGGTGAGATGTCGCAGTACGGCCGACCGGTTCGAGGGTCGGTGTCGTCGAGTGCCTGTAAGTACGGCTCGTTGCGCGCGCCCTGCCACGCATCGGACGGGACGCCAGCGCGTCCACCGCACGACGATGAATACGGTGCGTCCACGAGCAGACCGCCATAGCGCAGCACCAGTCCGGCCGTGGCGTCGACCGCTTGATTCACCACCGCGTTCTCCACGTCAGCCCCGCCATACACCTGGTTGGCGACCGTGGCGACGAGGTCCCACCCACGCCTGGAGGGCTCAGCGCCGGGTCCCGGAACCCGCATGTACGCGTAGCTACGCGCGGCGATCGCCTGCGCTTCGATGGCGGCCCGATCGCCCGGCAGTCGCGTACCAATCTCGCCAGGCACCACGCCGCGCAGGTACTCCTCGACAGGCAATCGGTTGACGACGAGAATGCCCGTATCGGTGGCCGCGAACCACAACTCGCCGCGATACCGACGACCGTTGTACTGCACGAAGCCATCGGTCTGTGTCGCGCGGGCAACGAACGGCCCCTGCCGCCACGGCGTCGCGTCGTCGCCCTCGCCGGCGATGCGAAGCAGCCCGCCACGACGCTCGATGCGCCAGGGTTCGCGCCCCGTGCCACGCACGAGCAGCTGTCTCCCGCCGTCCTCGTCGACGCGCCACTTGGCGGTGGAGGTCACGGCGGCGGTGCGCAGGCCGCCGGCAATCGCCACCCGCGCCATGCGATCGGTCCCGTCGAGCCGCCCGTACAGCTCTGCCGCGGCGACTGGTGACGGCGCAATGCTCCCCACGTGCGCGGCCGGCGCACATGCGACCGTGAACGCGGCCGCACCAACGAGCGTCGCCATCGCCGCAGCGGCGATGGCTTCCGGTCGAAGACGCGGCCGCCAGGCCATGCCTAGTCGCGACCGTCGATCGCGGCCGCCAGCGCGCGGTCGAGACGGTCGAGCGTGGCATCGATTTCTGCGGTGCCGTGAGCCGCCGACATGAACGCTGCCTCGAACGGCGACGGCGCCAGCGACACCCCACGACGCCGCGCGGCATGGAAGAATCGTTTGAAGAGCGCCGTATCCGACTGCTTGGCCTCGTCGAACGTGCGCACCGGCTCCGCGCGGAAGAAGAAGCCCCACATGGAGCCGGCGTGGCTGGCCGTGAACGGTACGTCATGACGCGCCGCCACCTCACGCAGTCCGCTCACCAAGCGACCCGTCTGCGCGGTGATTTTGTCGTGCAAGTCGCGCGTGAGCATGCCCAGCGTGGCCAAACCCGCGGCCATGGCCAGCGGATTGCCCGACAGCGTGCCCGCCTGATAGACCGGGCCCGTGGGCGCGATGCGCGACATGAGCTCCTTGCGACCACCATAGGCAGCCACGGGCAGCCCGCCGCCGATCACCTTGCCCAAGGCAGTGAGATCAGGGACGACATCGAAGCGCTCACGCGCTCCACCGTAGGCGATGCGGAATCCGGTCATGACTTCATCGAAGACGAGCAAGGCACCCGTTTCGTCAGCGATACGACGAAGCCCCGGAATAAACTCCGGCGTGGGCTCGATGAATCCGCCGTTGCCGACGATGGGCTCAAGCATAATCGCGGCCAGCGGCACTTCTCGCGCAATGCGCTCGACGGCCGCCAGATCGTTGTACGTGCAGGTCAGTGTGAGCTTGGCCAGCGACTCCGGAACCCCCGGCGAGTCGGGCAGTCCGAGCGTGGCGACACCTGAACCGGCGCGCACGAGGAATCCGTCGGCGTGGCCGTGGTAGCACCCTTCGAACTTGAGGATGTGTTCCCGACCCGTGACGGCGCGCGCCAGCCGCGCAACGGTCATCGCCGCCTCGGTGCCGCTGCTGGTGAAGCGCATCATTTCGAGATGCGGCATGCGTTCGGCGATCTTCTCCGCCAACTGGACTTCAAGCCCCGTCGGCATGCCGAAACTGGTGCCGTTCTTCATGGTCGCGGCCAGCGCATCCAGCACCACTGGCGGCGCGTGACCGAGAATCAGCGGACCCCAGGACAGGATGTAGTCGATATACTCGTTGCCGTCGGCGTCCCAGACACGCGCGCCCTGGCCGCGTGCGGCGACGAATGGCTCGCCCCCCACACCACCGAAGGCGCGTACCGGCGAGTTCACGCCACCAGGGAAACGCGTGCGACCTCGAGCCATGATCTCGGCGGAACGCGCGCCCGAACGGAGCGCCACCTGTGCGTCACTGCCCACCACATCGGAGGGCGTACTGGCGGACATCGCCGTTGCCTCGAGACTCGCGTCAAGACTCATCGTCCAAAACTCCCAACAGAGGAAGGTGCCGCATTCACGAGTGGCAGACTGCGCGACGAACGGCGCGCGGCGGCCGGCGGCAAATCGGCGATCGCAAGCAGCGTCGCGCGGAAATCGTAATCATCCACTACCTGATCGACACGCACATCGAGCATCGCACCCGGCGGCGCAACGCCACGCACGTACGTCACCCCATCGATGTCGTCGGCCTGCCATGGTGCACGGCACACCAGGATGCCCGGCTCATCGTGCGCGCGGTCCACCAACACGCGTGTATCGCGACCAAGGAATCGTTCATAGCGCTCCGACGTGATGGCCCGCTGCAGCTCCTCGATACGCTCCTTACGCTCGCCCTTGATGGAGTCGGGCACATCGTCTTCCATGTCGTTCGCGCGCGTCCCTTCCTGGGGCGAGTACGTGAAGCAGCCCACGCGATCGAATTGCATCTCCTCGAGGAAATCGCAGAGGATGTTGAAGTCGTCTTCGGTCTCGCCTGGAAAACCCACGATGACCGTCGTGCGCACGGCGAGGTCGGGGACGATCTCGCGGTAGCGGGTCAGTCGGTCACGAATGGTGCGCTGACGTTCGGGGCGCCGCATGCGCGCAAGCACCGCATCCGACCCGTGCTGCATCGGCGTGTCGAGATACCGCACGATGCGCGGATTGTCCGCAATCACCTCGAGCAGGCGCGGCGTGATGCCGGCGCTGTACAAATACAGATTGCGCAGCCACGGAATCGACGTCTCGCGCAGGAGCGATTCGAGCAACTCCGGCAGGGCGAATCCATCGCGACGGTCGCGGCCGTAGTGCGCCAGGTCCTGCGCCACGAGATTCAACTCACGTGCGCCCTGCAGCTCCAGCAACTGCGCCTCGCGGATCAGATCGTCCAGCGCGAACGAGCGATGCTTGCCGCGCATCAGCGGGATGGCGCAGAACGCGCAGCCGTGGTCGCATCCTTCGCTGACCTTGAGGTAACGCACGTGTGACGTGTCACCGCCGAAGACGCGCACACCGGGATGCTCCAGAATCTCACCGCCGATCAGCCCGCGCTCGATGAGCTCCGGAACCAGCCGGTCGGTCTCGGACGTCCCCAGAAAACAATCGACTTCGGGGAGCGCCTCCTGAAGTTCGCCCTTGTGCCGTTCGATCATGCAGCCGATGGCAAAGACCGCTCGACAGACCCCGTCGTCCTTGAGCCGCGTGGCCTCGACGATCGCCTCGATGGATTCCGCCTTGGCCGCATCGATGAAACCACAGGTGTTGACCACCACCACTTCGGCCAGTGAGAGGTCGGTGACCGATTCCGCGCCATGGGCGAGCAGGTCGGCCAGATACCGCTCGGAATCCACCGTATTCTTGTCGCACCCGAGGGTGACCAACCCGATCTTAAGCATCCGGGAAAGCTAGCGGAAATGCGACGTCGCGCACCTGACCACGCCCAACTTCGAGCGGCGGCGTTAGCGGAAATTCCCGAACTGGAGCTCGACGTCGAAATCGCCCTTCCGCAGCAGGGCCATGCACTCCTGGAGCGCATCCTTGTCGGCACTGGTCACGCGCACCTGCTCGCCCTGAATGCTGGCCGTGATCTTCTTGAGCTTGGCGTCCTTGATCGCCGCACTCACCTTCTTCGCCGTGTCGCTGTCGAGCGCCATCTTCAGCTTGATCTCGCTGCGTAGAATCTCGTGACTCCCGGGCTTCGCTTCGCCGATCTCGAGATTCTTTACGGGCACCCCGCGCTTGATCAAGCGGCCGCGCAGCACGTCGATCAACGCTTCAAGGCGCATTTCTCCCTCCGCCTCGAGCTGAATGATGCTGTCGGCGCGCTTGAAGTCGATGAGGATGTGCGAACCCTTGAAATCGAATCGCTGCGCGACTTCCTTGGCGGCCTGATTCACGGCGTTGTCGACCTCCTGCAGGTCGCAGCCGGTAGTGACGTCGAACGAATACGTGGAAGCCATATGAAATCGAAGATGTCAGTTGAGACGGGCCGACCGTCGCGGTGCGCCGACGGTCAGCCGAGGAAGCTTTCGAGCGACTTGGCGCGCGACACATGACGCAACCGTGAGAGCGCCTTCTCCTTGATCTGTCGCACGCGTTCGCGCGTGATGCCAAGTAGCGAACCGATCTCCTCGAGCGTCATGGGCTCCGCGCCATCGATGCCGAAGTACAAACGGAGAATGCGTGATTCGCGCTCCTTGAGTCCGCCCAGCGAATCCTCGATCGCTTCGGTCAACGCCTTCTCGAAGGTCTGCTCGTCGGGGGTCGGGTTGACCGTGTCGGCCAGATAGTCCAGCAGGCGGTTGTCTTCGCCGGGCGTGAGCGGCGCGTCGAGCGAGAGATGCACCTGCGAGATGGACATCGTCTTGGCGACTTCTTCTTCCGTGATGTCCATCCCCTCGGCGATCTCGGCGTGCGTCGCTTCGCGGCCAAGCTCCTGCAGCAGGGAGTTGGCGCGCTTACCGATCCGGTGCAGCGTGCCGGCGCGGTTGAGTGGCACACGCACAATGCGCGACTGCTCGGCGAGCGCCTGCAGAATCGCCTGACGAATCCACCACACCGCGTACGAGATGAATTTGATCCCCTTCGTCTCGTCGAATTTGTGCGCCGCGCGGATGAGACCGAGGTTGCCCTCGTTGATCAGGTCGGAGAGCGATACACCCTGATTCTGGTACTTTTTCGCCACGGACACGACGAAACGCAGATTTGACCGGACCAACTTGTCGAGCGCTTCCTGATCACCGACGCGAATACGCCGCGCCAATTCTGCTTCTTCTTCGCGCGAGATCAGCGGATACGCACTGATGTCGCGCAGGTATTGATCGAGGGACCCTTCCTCGTACG
>JBBQSM010000141.1:0-12059 GCA_038234895.1 Gemmatimonadales bacterium | reverse complement strand
TGCGCGCGAGTCGCACCTCGGCGTTCGGTTGCCAGTCGGCCACGCCCAGCCGGGCGGCAGCCGATGCGGTGTACCCAAGGCCGAGCGGCCAGCGCACCTCGCCCCCGAACGAGAAACCTACCACGCGGTTGTAGCGCTGCTGTGTGATGCCGAAGTCGAATTGCAGCGGCTGCGGCCCGAACGCCGGCTGCAGCGACAATCCCAACGCACTGGCCATCGACTCGGCGTCACGCTGCGAGAACACCTCCTCGTTCGCGTCGTACGGTGAGTCAGGCAGCTCCTTCGATGTCGCGAGCGCGGTGGAATCGCAGGGCAGTCTGACGCCGTAGCGCAGTGCCCCTTCGTAGCGCGTCTCGGTGCGCGTGTACGTGCCACCGCTGGCGGCGCATTCGGCATCACGTGCCTTTCGGCGGTCGGTACGCACCATGGCGCGATACAGCGAATCGCCATACCGTCGCACGCGACGGGCGTCGCGCGTCGAGTCGGTCACGGCAGGCACCGTGCGCCCCGCAGCGCGCAGCAGCGAATCACGGACGACGTAGCGTGCCTCTCGAATTCCTTTGAGCACGCCGTCGCGATAGCTGCGATAGAGGCTGTCGCCCACGAAGCGCGTGCGCGATGCGAGCGGCGTCGTATCGGCGACCAGTGCCGGCGTGAGACCGTTGGCGCGCAGCAGCGAGTCGGTGAGCTGCAGGCGGCGCTGGCGCGTGATCCGGCCGCTGGTCGAGTTGTCATCGTCGGCATCGTCGACGTCCTCGCACGCCGGCGCGCAGACCTGCATGCTCGCCGCCATCCGTCGTGCATCACTGAGCACTGGCAGCGGGGGCAGCGGGTTCGTGCCGTCCACGTCATCGTACTTGTAGCTCTCCTCGATGCGCACCGGTGTGCGCAGGAAGGTGAGTTGCGAAATGCCCTCCGCGCGGTTCACGCGTGGCAACCAGAACTTGCCCTCGTAGAGCGCGTACTCCACGGTGACCAGGTTGATGTCGAAGCGGAGCGGATTGATCAGGCCGCGCACCAGTGCCGGTGGCATCGATTCCTTCGCGGACTTTACCCGCTCCGCGCGGCGCGGTGTGGTGTCGCGCTCCGCTTCCTCGAGATCCTTCTTCGCATCGGCCACGGCTTCCGACCAGATCTCCAGTGGTGCCGAGAGTCGATATGCGGCGCGCACCAGCGATCCGCTGCGTGTGTCGAACCAGAAGCTCCCCACGAAGCTGCGCCACTCCGGTCGGCGCGCCTTCACGCGCAGCTCGCGCAGCGTGATGCCCTCGCCCGAGGGCAGCTTGATGCGCAACGAGTCGCCGATCTCGTAGCGATAGTAGGCTTCGCTGCCGCTGGCGAGCGGATGGATGAAGCCTTCGGTCTCATCCACGTCACCGCGGACGATTCGTGCGCCACTGCTTGGAATCCACAGCTGGTCGCGACCCGGGAAGTACGGCACCGGAATCAGCGACGCGGCCACGCCGCTGACGTTCACGTTTTTCGACATCGGCACCGTGGTGCGCGATGCGAGCGGCTCGATCCACATGCCCTGGCCGCGGCGCCACTTCACGTTCGAGACGTTTTCCGTCCTGAACAGCAGCCGGTTCCGCGTCAGCGCCGAGGTGCCGAGGTTGACCGTGATGCGCGCCTGCGTCTTCGCGTCGTAGCCGCGAAGGGCCGAGTCCTGCGCCACGCGGGCGCGTCGTGCCAGTTGCAGGAGTGCACGGGTGCCGCTGTCGGCAAACGCGCTCGCGCGCAGCGCCTCGGTCACCGGGCGACGGCGAACCGGCTCCGGCGCGGCGGGGGGTATGGGCTGCTGGAGCAGCAGAAGCAGTGCAGGAAGGATCATGGGTGCCTTGTGGTGAACCGGCGACGAGAGCCCATACGACGGCGGGCGCGTCCGGGTTCCACTCAGTCCCGGTCCGGTGCTGGGAGATAAACAGGCAGTTGCGTGGAGTGCCGCGAACGCAGCGCCGATACTGGCAGTCGAGCGCGACGTTCTGCGCAGTCCCCAAGCCCACCGCAGTATGCATGAGCCGTCCCTTCCCGGCGCGGATCGCCGCTCGCCAAACGATCCATCCGGGCTGCAGCGCCGCCTGACCTCCATCCTGCAGGCGTCACCGGCACCGACGGTGTGCGTGGCGCGGAGCCGCGATGACGGCGGCGACCTGATGGTTGCAGGCGCCTCCCTGCTGGAGCATGTGCGCATCCGCGTGTCGGCGCTCCAGCGTGCCGGCATGCGCCGCGACGACATCCTGGCCAGCGACGCCGTCGGCATCGGCCGCGTGGTCGATGCCCTCGCGGCAGTGATGGGCAACTTCGTGTACTGGCCGTACAGCGACCATCGCCGCATCTCGCAGGGGCCGCTGGTCTCGGATTCCGGCTCGCCGCTGGTCTGGCGTCCGAACCCGCTGGTCGGGGTGAACCTCTCGCCGGGACTGCCGCACGAGCCGCCGGCCGCGCTGCCGATGCGGTTGTCGGTCCGGCTGCTCGACGCGATGGCGAACGCCGGTCCGCTGGTCCGCGCGCTGGCCGACGCGCGCCCCGATGCTCCACCTGTCGCCATCAACGCACAGACCATCGGACGACTCGGCACCACGCTGCGCCGGCGCCTTGGGATCAAGCGCCAGAGCCTGCGGTACTGCGCGGCGCCGTGCGAGTCGGCCGTCGGCATTCTGCTCGACATCCTGCCGGCGATCGCGGCACGCCAGGTGATGGTGGTGCCGAACGAGCCCGATCCATCCTCGACCACCATCGTCCGCGCCATTGGTCGATACCATCCGGACTTCATGACGCTGACGCTCGCGCAGGCCACCGCGCTGGTGGACACGCCCGCCGACGAGCACACCACGGCGGCCATGCGGCAGATGCACCTGCTGATCGCCGACACCTGCCCCATCCCGCTTGCGCTGCGCGAGCAGCTCAGCGCAAAGGTCGGTCGGCTGGACATTGCGTACATCTTGGCCGAATCGGGTGACGCGTACCTGCTTTAGTCTGATGTCTCAGAAGTTCGTAGCAAGAGTCAATGCCCGACCTTGCTATTTCGGCAGCGGCGCCGCGGTGTTCGTATTCCAGATATTCGTCTGCATCCTCCAGCGTCCATCGACCTGCTTCCACACGTTGAGGTAGTTACCGCGCTCGGTCACGGACGGTTGACCGTAAGTCAATTCGTACGTGCCTTGGTCGACCACGTAGGCCGCCGTACCGTAGAAGTCGACAGTCTCCTCTCGGAACGCCGTGATACCAGCCTTGAGGTAGTCCATCGTGAGTGCGTGAATCGCCGGCAGGCCGACCGCGGCGTCGCCACCTGGAGGGAGAGACCGGGCGTCCGCCGTGAACATCGAGTCGATGGTGACGCTGTCGCCCGCAACGTGCGCTTGGGTGAATCGCGCGTTCTGCGCGATGATGAGTGCGCGCGTCGCCGCGAGGTCGAAGGCCCGCACGTCAGTACGCGTGCTTGACGGCGCCGCGCATGCGCCCGCAACGGCGAGAGCACCAATCGCGATGCGCACGTTGTACATCCGCGCCATCGAACCTCCACGGGTATGTGATTTGGTGACTACGTCAACGTCCAGCCACTGCACAACGCGTTGGTCAAAGAAAGTGAGGCGTCAAGCCTGTATGCTTCGCGATCCGGCAGAGCATGCGCGGTCCAATTTCGTCACCGTCGTGGAACGCGAATACATAGTCGGGCCAGCCCGCGATGCGTCCGCTCTGCCGCGCGATGGACCAGCCCGCACGCATTACGGCCGCGTACACGAGCCGCGCCTTCGCCGTGCCGAACGGGGTCACGCGGCGAGAAACGTCACGGTGAGAAATTCTGGCGCGGCCTCACCGTGCTCAAGGCGGTCGGCGAGCACGCGCAACGCCAGCGCCTGGACCTTCGCCACGGCATCTGTCTCGGTCACGCCATACGCGAGGCCGCCCGGGAACGCCGCTACCGCCGCGATCCACCGGCCATCCACTTCCCGCTCGAGCTCGATCGATAATGTCATGGTACCTCCGACCTGAATGCTACACCGCGTCGTCGCGGCCCTATCCCGCGCGGCTCCCAACGCCCGAATACCCTGGCCACTTCGTGATGAAGACGATCACGACGGCCGGCACCTTCCGCTTTGGCAAACGGCTGATCTACCTCGCCAACGCCCTCACGAACCAGCGGATCGGCCTGGACGAAACCGACGACGGGCTGTGGGCGATCTACTTCCATACGGTCCTGCTGGCCACGCTCGACGAACGCGATGACATCATTCAGAGCTGACCCACGTGTAAAGCATGTTGCCGGACCAAAGTGTCAATCATGTTCCCGACCGTTCACACGGGCAGACAGGCTGGCGCGATCTTCCTACGGCAAGACGTCTGGAAAGTGCAGGCTCGCGCGCAACTGAATTCTCGCATCTGATGCACGGAGCTGCGCTGGCTCAAAGCGCAACGGATTCGCGGCAAACGAGTATCCTCGCCGCACGCGCCTAGTGAGCACAATCAGCGCGCGGTCTGAGCCAAAGTCCAAAATATCTACAGCCTCGAACGTGTAGCTCCCGCCAGGCGCGATTAGACCTCGGATCGATGTATTCGGCGCCCCAAACGCGCCGGAGTCGCTGACGGTCCGAGGGCCCGCGGCACCGACGGGCGGCACAAAGATGTCCGTTAGGGTCGTGACACCAACCGCGACGACAACCAGCGTGTCAGGTGTCAGGTTCTCGACCCGCAATCCCCGTTCTGCAACCGGATCAGTGATGCCGTCGCACGAAGTAAGCGCGAGAACGCTGCATGTGATCGCAAGTGCCCGACGTCGCATAGTGCCCCCCGATTATGTGGACCGATCTCTCCGCACCATGCTCCGCTTACCGGCAATAGCGGCAACGGTCACACGATCTGA
Organism: Gemmatimonadales bacterium; assembly: GCA_038234895.1. Classification (GTDB taxonomy): domain Bacteria; phylum Gemmatimonadota; class Gemmatimonadetes; order Gemmatimonadales; family Gemmatimonadaceae; genus Gemmatimonas. Next base: position 7,198 of record JBBQSM010000141.1, on the reverse strand, counting down.
GCAAAGCAACTGGTGGAGAGGTACCTATTACTTGGGCCACGATTTAGCTGACATCACGCCGCGTACCGGACGCGGGGATGTTGAAAGAACTTTTTGACCTGTTCCGGACGACGTTGCAGGGAGCGGAGTCGTGCGGTGGCGGTCTGCAGGAGCGCGTCCCGCGTCCGGGCCGGTGCCCGTTTCGCCACACTGAGCTTGAGATCGCCGTTCAGGTATTCGTCGGGGTTCAGTTCGGGCGAGTACGAGGGCAGGTAGAAGACGTCGATCCGATCCGCGTGCGCCGCGAGCCACGCTTTCACGGCGCGCGCCTTGTGCACGTTGAGGTTGTCGAGGATGACGAACACTTTGCGCTTCGCGTCCTTGCATAACCGCTTGAAGAACGTGATCAACGTCGGCGCGTCGATGGCCTTCTTCAGCACCATGAACCGCAGCGTGCCCGCGTTGCTGATCGCGGACAGGAAGCTCACGGAGCGGCGCGCCGAGAGCAGCGTCCGGACTGGTGTTTTGCCTTTCGGGGCAAAGCTGCGCCCCCGTGGATCGCTGGTGCTGAGGCCCGTTTCGTCGCCCCAATGAATCTCCGCCCCCTCGGCCAGCGCGCGCCGTTTGATCCGCGGATACTCCGTCTTCAGCCACGCCGCAATCGCCTCGGGCCGCTGTTCATACGCGCGCTTGAGCGGCTTTTGTGCCGTAAAGCCCCAACGCGCCAGATAGTGTCCCATCGTCCGCACCGGCAACGCAATGCCGTACCGCCGCTCGATCAATTGCGCGATGGCCACCCGAGTCCAGAGCGCGAACGGCAACTTCAACTGATCCGGCGTGGTGTCGGTGATCGCCTTCTGCACCGCCTGCTCTTGCCGCAGGGTCAGCCGACGATGGACGCCGACCTTCGGCCCGCGCGTGCGCACCGCCAAGGCCTCGAGCCCACCCGCCTGGTAGCGATCCCACCACATCGACACGGTCATGTAGTGCACCCCCAACGCGAGCCCAATCGCGCTGAAGCTGTCGCCCTGCTCGCGCATCGTCATCGCGATGCGCCGCTTCTCCATCTGCGCGGCAGGCGCCAACGTGCGAGCGTCGGGATGCGTCATGCACAAAGCTACATCAAACCACCGCGATTGTCAACTAAATAATGGCCGAGGTAATAACGCTCGCGGTCTGCTGCAAACGCCTTCACCAAAGCAAGCGGGGCGTTCGCACCACCCTTCACGCTACAGCGAACGCCCCGCCTCAGCCACACGGAGCTCCGCAGTGTTTGACTGCAGGAACGCAAGGTAAGATGGCGCGGTCTCGATCACGAACAGTATCCGGTCTTGGCTTTAGTGCTGGCCCTAGGATGACAGTGCGGATCGGAGCGCACCGTTACAAACCTGACGGATACGCTCCACGTCTCCTTCACGGCAATCCTCGTACTGAATCGCCCGCATGTACAGAGGCAGATCCGCCGAGTGCAGGTAGACCGGGAGCAGGACACGCTCTTCGCTCTCTTGGTGCCGCAGGCGTGCCAGGTCGAACTCGTCCTTGCACATCCTGGATTGCAGATAGGCGGGAGAGTAGAGCGCGATGAATCGTTTGCAGTGCGCAAGCGCATCGTCCAGTTCCTCCTGCCACGAGGACCCCGCCTTGAGCTCCAGTTTGTCTTGGAATATTCGCAGATTGGGTTGCGCACGGGTCAACTCTGCGACGAATTGATCCACCGCCGCACTGTCGACGCGGGCGTAGCTGATGAAGCAGTCGTATTGAGGGTCTCGTTGCGCCACCGAGGGTGAGACCGAGGCTACTCGGGGCAGAGTCTCGGCGACCATTTGCTCGAAAATCGGCGGAAGTATGCGCGCTGCATCATCGGAGCGGATGACGATCTTGACCGTATCGATTGGCAAGCCGTGTAAGAGCCACTGCAGCGTGGCCCCCAGCAGTGATCGAAACATTGCGATCTCGTCGAACTGCTGATCACCTGACGCCACGATGGGCATCGCGATGCTGGTGATCGGGGTCTCGCCGAGCGCGAATGGCATCAGCGCGCGAAAGATATCGCCCGTGAGCTCGCCGGGTTCGCCACGCGTGAGTGGCTCGAAGCACAGCACGCGACGAAAACCTGCGAGCGCCTGGTGCGCTGGAAGCTCTTTTGACAGCCAACAAGAGAACGCACCGCGCAGATCAACTTCCTTGTCCGCGGCGAGCTGCTCCACGGACACCCCCGCACGATCCAATGCACCGATCAAGGACGTCTCCGTCGGGGCATAGTCGTTGGGAAACGCCGATACCACGAGGCAGTCCACGGCTTCCGCGGGCGGGATGGCCGCAAGGTCTCCTTGATAGAGCTTGATCTGCCGGTCGCCCAGCCGATGCTCCACGGTGCAGCTGGCGAGCAATCGCACGCGGTCTCTCCATGGTTGATATGCAGCGCAATCGAGCATGGTTCTGCTGCAAAGTGGCCTCCAGAACCTTATCCTACTCACCGCACTCCGGCCACTTTGTCAGCAGCAACCGGCGTTAGCGATTTCGGTAGACCTGTCCGGGCTGCGCCGTTTCGAGGATCACGCGCACGTTGGCCATCAACGGTCGAAGATCGGCAAGTCGATTCTTCGGCGCCTCCAACACAACAACGACGATCCCTGACGCCGGGATGTTCTGCTGATACGGCACGTTCCGATCAACCGTGATGAACACGGTGAACCCTGCCTCCAGCATGCTCGCGAGCAACACGCCGTTCTTCCGGCCTTGCCAACCAAGGTCCAACACATGGGCGACATCCAGTCCCGCCAGTTCGCGCAGGAGCGGACGCGGCGTGCACTCGTCGAACAGGATGCGCATTCAGCCGCGGGCGACCTGCGCCACGAGTAGGGCCGTCCCAGCGTCAAGCGTCGCGATTGCTTGCTCGCGCGTGACAGACGGAAAGTCCGACAGAAACGCATCCAACGTGTCGCCGCTCTCGAGATAGTCCAAGAGGGTTTGCGCGGGAACACGCGTACCGACGAACACAGGCGTGCCACCCATGATCTCGGGGTCGCTATGGATTGGAAGCTGCGTTGTCGCCATGGACGCCTCGATGCGCGGAACTTGAACAATACACGACAGTCCGCCGGGTGTCTAACGAAAATGCGTACTGCTGCATTGCGACCGCGTCAGATGTACTCCGGCTCGCCGACCGCCGGTCGCAATGTCAGCAGCAACGCGGATTCGGGCGCGCGCGGTCAGAGATCGTCGGGCGTCAAGCCGGTATGCTTCGCGATCCACTGAGCATGGTCCAATTTCGTCACCGTCGTGGAACGCGAATACGTAGTCGGGCCAGCCCTCGCGGACGAGCACGCGATGCGATCCGCTCTGCCGCGCGACGGACCAGCCCACACGCAGCAAGGCCGCGTACACGCGCCGCGCCTTCGCCGTGCCGAACGGGGTCACGCGGCGAGAAACGTCACGGTGAGAAATTCTGGCACGGCCTCACAGTGCTCAAGGCGGTCGGCGAGCACGCGCAATGCCAGCGCCTGCACCTTCGCCACGGCATCCGTCTCGGTCACGCCATACGCCAGGACGCCCGGCAACGCGGCTACCGCCGCGATCCATCGGCCGTCCACTTCCTGCTCGAGCTCGATCGAAAATGTCATGGTGCCTCCGGCCTTCACGGTGCGAGACCGGCAGCCGTATCGTTGGGCGTGCCGGACGGCGGTGTGCGTCGCCCGGGCAGACGAGGACCGCCGCCCGGCGTTCGCCGCACACTGAGCTTGGACCACGCGCCTGACGCGCGATACAACAAACGCCGGATCGGTGTCTAACGAACGAAACGGGGTTCTGCTGCTAACCGACCGCACTAGACTCGAACTACTACTAATGGCGGGTCGGTTCGTCAGAAGCAACCCGTATTATTCCGGGCGACGGCGTGCGCGCACCGGTCGTCGCGCGGGGGCAATTTCCAAGAGCGCTCGCAACGTACGGTTGACCGCCGCGCTGTCACCAAATGCCGACGCAACATCCGGGTCGAGCAGCACAAGATTCGTCCCGTTGGCGTACCGCTTCGCATACTTCCCGCGCACACCTTCGCTGAAGTCGTATTCCGCCCGCATGTCGTCAGACGCTGGCTCCGTCGGCACCGCTTTCGCCTTACTACTCGGCTTCTTCATAGAGTCGACGCTCGCGCCGCGTCGCCTAACGGGCGCTGATGAGGCGCATACGCACGCCTCGTTCAAGGTGAATGACCACGAGCAACCGGGAGACCAGCGATCTCCGAATGAGAATGTAGCGTGACTCACCGATAGAATGGTCGGGGTCGCTGATCGTTATCGAAAGCGGATCGGCGAACGCCGTGGCGGCTTCTTCGAAGCGAACACCATGCTTCGCGGCATTGGCTATCGCTTTGTCGGGCTCCCACTCAAACTCGAGACTCATGCGGCAAAACTACCGCGACATCACCGAGTGAGCATCGGCATAACGATCGTGGTTCTGCTGCGAAGCGGCCGACCGACCGCCGTCTTGATCACAATACTCGGGCCGATTCGTCAGCAGCAACCGGCGTTAGGGCTCGCCAGCGCCGAATGCAGCTACGCCTAGCGCGTCTCAAACTCCGGGCCCCGTACTTCCCGCACACGCCCTTGGCCGGAACGGAGCGTCCCGACCATAAGGTACGGCTGAAAGCGATCCCCAAGGCTCAACTGCACAAAGCCGTAGTTCATGTACAGACCGCCGGGAGCGATCGCCGCGGGGCCGCTTTGCACATTGGCTAAACAGAGTGTGCCATCGTACCGATCAACCTGCTGCCCACCGCGCAAAACGGCGACATGCGGACGGATCACGCCACCGCACGCCTGCGCCCATACACTGTCCGGCCCCGCGTTCGTGACAGCATAACGGTAGTTGAGGAACCGACCGTCCGCGCTCACTGTCAAACTGTCCACCGTAAGCGATACATCGGAGATCGCTTCGGTGGGTGTCGAGCAGCCAATCGCGGCGAATAACATGCCGGTCAGAGCAAAATGAAAGCGCATCACTACCTCTTCGAAATTCATCGAACGGCGAAAGAGCCGTAACGAACAAAACGGGGTTCTGCTGCACGGCGACCGCGCCAAATGTCATCCTGCTCCATAATGGCCGGTCGCCGTGTCAGCAGCAATCCGGGTTATACGGCCCGTCGTTTGCGCACGACCGGTGCCGCGGCGCCGACCTGCTCAACGTAGCTCCGAAGCACCGCATTGATGCGCGTCTGGTACTTCGGCCCCGTCGCCCGGAACCAGTCGATCACGTCTTCGTCCAGCCGAATCGAGATCGCCTGCTTCGTGACGGGCGTGACGACGCGCGCACCCTGCCAGAAATCCGCCGGCAACGCCCGCAATTCCGCCGGCGAGGTGCGCGCAATCTCCGCCTCCGACGTGCGCCGGAGCCGCGCCAGATCAGCGCGACCCTTCGTCGGCGTCTTCGTCGTCGCGCGGCGGCGCGCTGGCTTGGGCGATGGTTTCGGCATAACGGCGGCGCTCCTTGTGATGGCTGAGGCGGGCACTGATGACACGGCGCACCACCGCGCCGTCGCTCGTGACCCGATCGGTGAACACGACGGTCAACGGAATCTCGTCCGCGACGCCGAGTGCCACGACGCGACGTTCCCCGTAGTCCCGCCGCGTGTCATCGAACTCGACGTAGGTCCCGAGAAACACCTGGGTCGCGAATTCAAAGTCGAAGCCGCGCTGGGCCAGGTTCCGGTCACTCTTGGTGGGATCCCAGTCGAAGGTCACGCCGGGAACCTACGTCTGTATATACACAAACACAAGAGTGCAGGGTCGTATAACGAGACAGGGTTCTGCTGCACGGCGACCACACTAAAGAGCTTCCTGATCACAATACCCCGCTCGCCGTGGCTGCAGCAACCCGGGTTAGAACGCATCCGGGTGATCTGGACACGGTGCGCCTTCCGCCAAGGTGTCCGGACTATCCCACGGTGGCACGGCCAGACTGACTGGGCTTCCCATGCTGCCTCGCGGATGGACATCGTGCAGCACCGGCCCGACGAATCCCGTCGCCGTCAGCGGCACCACGATCGAGTAGGGGCGATGCGCGACCTCGATCTCGACGACGTAGCGCATCGCTCCCAGCCGAAACGTCTCCGGGGCGTGCGCACTCGCCGGGCCACACGACTGCTCACGCCAGATCGCGATCGCGCGCACGTGCGCGGTATCACCGGGCGCGGCATAGGGTTCTTGCGTAGGCGCGTCCGTGAGGAGCGCAACGGCGCGCGTGGCCAGGGCGCACGCGTGGGTGGGCTGCCAGACCTCGGGCGCAAAGCGCAGCACGCCGGGGGCAATTCGGCACGGCGCGCGCTGCGCCATCGAGTCGAGTGCTGCGAGTCGGACCTCGCGCACGGTCAGCGCGCGCACTGGATCCGCCGCGCGACACGCCACGGTGAAGACAAGAGCGAGACTGGCAAGTGACCCGAATCGCATGCGTTAGGTGCTGGTGATGCGTTCTAACGAGACAAGGTTCTGCTGCAATGCGGCCTACGGATGCTCCTCCTGCTCACGATAGGTCGGCCGCAGTGTCAGCAGCAACCTGTGTTAGCTGGCACGCGCGTAGACGCTCACTTCTGACCGCAGACGTGCACCAAGTCGCTCCTGCTCCACTTCCAGGTCGTAGCGGCTCTGCAAGTTCAGCCAGAACTGCGGTGACGTCCCGAAGTACCGGCCCAGCCGCAGCGCAGTATCCGCCGTAATCGCACGCGTGCCGTGCACGATCTCATTAATGCGGCGCGGCGCGACGCTGAGATCGCGGGCGAGGCGATACTGCGACAGGCTGAACGGCTCGAGAAAATCAGCGAGCAGCACCTCGCCTGGGTGAATCGGCGTCAGTTTCGTGGCCATGCTCCCGTCCTCAGTCATGATAGTCCACGATGGCGACGTCCTGCGGCGCCCCGTCCTTCCAGCGGAAGCAGACCCGCCACTGGTCATTCACTCGAATACTGTACTGCCCGACCCGATCGCCTTTCAGCTTCTCGAGGCGATTGCCCGGGGGCACGCGCAACTCGTCCAGCGCTGTCACCGCGTCGAGCTGCACGAGCTTGCGCAGCATCACTCGGTGGAGCTCGGCAGGAAACCGCCGAACGGGGTGCCGCTGGAACAGGCGCTCCGTCTCGCGATCCGCGAAGCTCGTGATCATAGATCACAATAACGCGAAGCGGTAATACCGTCAAGCGTTACTAGTGGCCGGTTGTGCCAGCTAACGA
>JBBQSM010000140.1:0-12161 GCA_038234895.1 Gemmatimonadales bacterium | reverse complement strand
CATCCGCGTGCCGCTGCCGTCCATGAACGAGCAGCGTCGCAAAGAGCTCGTGAAGGTGCTCAACAAGCTCGCCGAAGATGGTCGCATCGCGATCCGTCATGCCCGCACCGATGCGCGCGACAAGGTGAAGAAGCTCGACGGCATCTCCGAGGACGACAAGAAGCACGCGGAAAAGGATCTGCAGAAGCTGCACGACGACGCCATCGGCAAGCTCGATGCGATGCTGAAGGCGAAGGAAGCTGAAGTGATGGAGGTCTGAGCCCGCACCGCGGATCAGATCCCCATGTGCCCTCTCTCATCGGCGCCGATGCCTGAATCCGAGACGGAGCTGCTCGCGCGCGTTCGCGTGCACGGCGCCGTGCCGCGGCACATCGCGATCATTATGGACGGCAACGGTCGCTGGGCGCGCGAGCGTCATATGCCGCGGCCGTTCGGCCATCGCTCGGGAATGAAGGCGGTGCGGTCGGTGGTCGAGGGATGTCTCGAATCGGGCGTCGAATGGTTGTCGCTCTTCGCCTTCTCGCAGGAGAACTGGCAGCGTCCGGAAACCGAAGTCTCGGCGCTGATGTCGTTGCTCGAGGAGTACATCGCGCGCGAGGCCGCCGAGTTGCGCCAGCAAGGGGTGCGCGTACGTGTGCACGGCGAACTCGATCGTCTCAGTCCACCGGCGGCGGCCGCGGTGCAGCGCATCATGCGCGACACCGAAGGCGGGCAGAAGCTCGGACTCAACCTGTTCATCTCGTACGGCGGGCGCGCGGAGCTGGTGCGGGCGGCGCGTCTGCTGGCTGAAGCCGTGCAAGCCGGCACGCTCACTCCCGATGCGATCGACGAGGCCGCCTTTCGGGCCCGGCTGTTTACTGCCGAATGTCCCGATCCGGACCTGCTGATCCGCACCTCCGGAGAGCAGCGATTGTCGAACTTTCTGCTGTGGCAGGTCGCCTATGCGGAACTGTACATCTCCAGCGTCTTCTGGCCGGATTTTGGCCGCGCCTCGCTGTACGAAGCCATTCTGGACTTCCAGCGACGGGATCGCCGTTTCGGTCGCGTCTCGGCGTGACGGCATGCCCTCGGTCCGTCTGACCGCGTGAGCGAAACCGTTCGCCGCGTGATCGTTGCGCTCATTGGCGCGCCGATCGTCGTTTGGGTGATCTGGTTGGGCGATGCGCCGCTCGCCACGCTGGCCAGTGCGCTCGCCGCCATTGGCGCATGGGAGTTCTACCGCATTGCCCGTGGCGCCGGATCCGCCCCCATTGCACCGGTCGGCATCGCCATCGCCGCTTGCGTGCCGCTGGCCACGCACGCCGAGTATCTCGGCGTGATGCGCTTTCCGCTGGTGGTCGGCGTGCTTTTGGTGCTTGGCATCATCGCGGCCTCCATCTGGCTGCGACCGCTCGACCAGCGTCCGATCTCCGCCGCGTCCACCACTATCATGGGCGCCGTGTATACCGGCGGCACGCTCAGCTTCGTGTACGCGCTGCGCTATCACAACTACGCAGTGGGCGACCTCGCGGGCGCGCTCACGGTCATGCTCCCCGTGTTGCTCACCTGGTCGAGCGACACCGGCGCGTACTTCACCGGACGGCTGGTCGGCGGTCGGAAACTCATGCCATCGGTGAGCCCGGCCAAGACCGTGTCCGGCGCGATTGGCGCGGTCGTGACGACTGTCATCATGTGCGTGCTGTTCGTGCGCTTCGGACTGCGTCCGTATGCCCAACTCGCTTTCACGCCGTGGGGCATGATTGTGTTCGGGGTGGGGATCAGCGTCGCGGCGCAGATCGGTGATCTCGCAGAGTCGCTGTTCAAGCGCGAGGGCGGGGTAAAGGACAGTGGCTCGATTTTCCCCGGACATGGCGGCGTGCTGGATCGCCTCGACTCGCTGTTCTTCGTGCTCCCGATCTCGTTCGCGCTGTACAGCTGGTTGCTGATCCCCGCGCCGAACTGATGACCGATGTCAGCACCGGATTCATGACGGAGACGCGAGTGCCTGCGACAGTCGCCGGCGCCAAGCCGTCCGCTCCGGACGGACCGCACGAGCCCCCACGGGAGCCGGTCGGTGTGTCCGTGCTTGGCTCGACCGGGTCCATTGGGCAAAGCACGCTTCGCGTCCTCGAGCGTCAGCAACACCGGTTCCGGCCCGTCGCGCTGACGGCGCACGCCAACGCGGACGCGCTGCAGGCGCAGGTTGCGCGCTGGCAGCCGTCGTTCGTGGGCTTGGTGAAGGGCACGGTGCCGTCGGGCGCGGCCTGGGCGCAGGGGGCGGAGTGTCTGGTGGAAGCCGCGACGCGCCCGGACGCGGCCATTGTGCTCAACGCCGTGGTCGGCGCGGCTGGGCTGCGCGCCACGCTCGCCGCACTCGAGGCGGGAAAGCGCGTCGCGCTGGCCAACAAGGAGTCGCTCGTGGTCGCCGGCTCTCTGGTGACCCAACTGGCGGCCCGGCACGGCGCGGAACTGGTTCCCGTGGACAGTGAGCACTCGGCCATCCTGCAGTGTCTGGCTGGACGTCAGCCACACGAAGTCCGCCGTCTGGTGCTCACGGCGTCGGGGGGCCCGTTCCGCAGTTGGGACGCCACGCGTATCGCCGCCGCGACCGTTGCCGACGCACTGAACCACCCGACGTGGCAGATGGGTAGCAAGATCACCATCGACAGCGCGACGTTGGCCAACAAGGCGCTGGAGGTCATCGAAGCACATCATCTGTTCGGTGTGCCGTACGATCGGATCTCCGTGGTCGTGCACCCCCAGAGCATCATCCATTCGTTCGTGGAGTTCGTGGACGGCAGTGTGCTGGCCCAGCTGGGTGTTCCCTCCATGGAACTGCCCATCTTGTATGCGCTGACGTGGCCGGAACGCGTGCCCGACAGTGGCGTACCATCTTTCGATCCTGTGGCGCTGGGCGGGCTCACGTTCGAAGCCGTGCGCAGCGACGATTTCCCGATGCTGCACCTGGGAATATCGGCCGGTCGCGCGGGTGGCGCTGCCCCGGCGGTCTACAATGCGGCGAACGAGGTGGCGGTGGCACATTTTTTAGCTGGCCGCGTACGCTTCGGAGGAATCGCGACGCTCGTGGAAGGCGCGCTCGCGGCGCACGGTCATCTGCGCGGCGAATCGATCGACGCGCTCTTCGCCGCCGACGACGCCGCGCGTCGCTACGTCAACGAACAGGTGCAGACCTGAGCATGCTGTCTACTATCTCGAATTACCTCGCCCCACTGCTCGTCTTCGGGCTCGTCGTATTCGTGCACGAACTCGGGCATTTCATCGCTGCCAAGATGACCGGGGTCTACGCGCCCGTCTTCTCCCTGGGTTGGGGTTCACGGTTATTTGGCTGGCGCCGTGGAGAAACCGACTATCGCGTGTCGATGATTCCGCTCGGCGGCTATGTGCGAATGGCCACCAAGGAAGACGATTCCATGGCGGGGATTGAAGGGGGCGCCGACCGCGGCAGCTTCGATGCATCTGAGCGGCCGGATGATGTCGAGGCGTCGTTGTGGGATCCGCAAGGCATGGCGCCCTTTGGGCCGAAGGCGGTGCCATCCGACCGCTGGGTCGAAAGCAAATCCGTACCCGCCAGAGTGTTCATCCTATCGGCGGGCGTCCTCATGAACATCGCGTTGACGCTGCTGGTCTCGAGCGGCATGTACTACTCGCTCGGCACGTCGTATCGACCTGCGATCATCGATTCGGTGGTCACCGGCGCGCCCGCGGCGCAGGCCGGACTGATCGGTGGCGACCGGATCGTCGCGATTAACGGCAAGCCGATCGAGCGATGGGATGAGGTGCTGGAGCAGGTGGCGCCGACGACGACCGGAACATTGCAGTTCGAGGTCGAGCGCGCGGGCCAGCGATTGACGCGTGATGTGTCGCCGCAGGTCGCCGAGGTCGCCGATCCGCTGACCGGGGAGATGCGCACGGTCGGTCGGGTGGGAATCCAAGTGCGGGATACGGCCATACACACGCCCGTGGGGCTTGTGCAATCGGTGAAGCTGGGCGGACAGGCGTCGGTACGCATGGCGTCGGACGTGGGGCGCACCCTCAAGGGTCTGTTCTCCGGCCAGATCTCAGCGAAGAACCTTGGTGGTCCGATCGCCATTGCGCGCACGTCGGTGCAGGCGGCGGAAGACGGCCCCGAGATGTTGTGGTCGTTGATCGCGTTTCTCAGCATCAACATCGCTATTCTGAATCTCGTACCGATACCCGTGCTCGACGGCGGGCAGATTCTGATCGTGCTGGCGGAAGCGGTGAAGGGAAGTGCGTTCAGCGGGCGCACGCGCGAAGCATTTGCACGAGTGGGCATCCTCTCCGTGCTGGCGCTTATCGTGCTGGTCACGTTCAATGATCTGCGGAACTGGATCACCCAGTGAGGGGGTACGGGCGCGTGATACGTCGGAGTGCGCTCGTCTTAATGGCACTGCTGTCGGGCACCGCCTGCCACCGCTTTCCACGGCCCGCAGAGCGTACGCCGGTGGTGCGCATTCCGCGTGATGCGGCGCGTTTCGAGATCGACGTGGTCGACGACAGCACGGCGCGATTCCGGATCAAGGAGGCGACGTGGGTGCGACCTGGCATGGTCGCGTATGCGGTCGATCCGGCAAACCGTGACGTCCTGGTCGCGCGCCTGCGCCTCGTACGGAGCGACGGCGAGGCCATGACGGCGCTGGTCACGTCGCAGGTGGCGCGGGTGACCACGTCGCATTTTCTGCTGGTCACGAAGCCCGAGCCCACGTGGTGGCGAGCAAAGCGGTTCTGGCTCGGCGCGGCGGCTGGTGGCGCGCTCGGTGCCGCCACGGCCTCGCTCACCAAGTAACGCACGCGTGTAGCACCTGCGGGCAGTCTGCATCCGCCCGCAGATTCATCGCAATTCGCTGCCTGGTATTCCGCACATCAGATGCGCCCGTAGAAAGACGGTGTCGCGTCGTACACCTTGCGGCGCCGTCAGGGTGTCGCTGAACGTCGCACAGCGTGGCACGGCCGCCTCGACCTTGTAGTGACCGTAGGTGAGCAACTTTCCCCTGACGCTGTCGGCGCGAAAGGTCAGGCGCGTGCCGCCTTGAACAGGCGTGAAGACCAGATGCGCATCGGCGGGCTGTACGTCGAGCTTGATCGCGGCACACCCGGTGAGGCCGAGTGTGATCGTGGGGCGAGTGCCGGGTTTGAGGCGGAGGACACTGTCCCGCTGCGCCGTGGAGCAGCCGACCGGTGCATCATCGAGCACCGCCCGCACGACGACATCGCGCGTGGTGGGACGTTCCCCGGTCCATCGGCCCGCGCCCACGCGCTCGCCGTCCACGAACAGCACGGCGTCGTCGTCGGACGTGAGGGTGATCCGGGCCCGCGGCGCCACATCGGCGGCGCCCGGTGCCTTACCGCGAACGGGCAGCGGCACGACACCACGGCGCGACACGTCGCTGTCGGCGGCTGCGATCAGTGCAGGCTTGGAGAGCGAATCCTCGCGCAACGTGTTGCGGATCGAATCCGCGGCGAGCGAATCGGCGCGACGTGCGCGGGCGATCACCGTATCAGGATTGCGGCCGTAGGCCAGGGCGGCGAGCGAATCGGCACTCGCGTCCGAGCCGACCAGTCGCGACCAGGCGTTGCCCGGATTGGTGAAGCGCAGGAGCGCCACGCCGCCCGCCAGCACAAAAGCGATGGAGAGCAGCATACGCATCGGCGAGGATCGCCGGATGACGGTACCGGCGGCGCGACCGCGGCTCGGTGCGTGCACTTCGACCGCAGTGGACGGGAGCGGGGTGAACGGACCCGCGGTACGCGCGGCGAGCGTCAGCGCCATACCCTCGCGTTCGGCGGCCGTGGCAGAGATGGACTGTAGTGCGAAGGCGAGCACATCGCCGGAGGCGTGGCGCTCCGACGGCTGTTTCGCCAGCAATTGGAGGATAATTTCCTCCAGGGCTGGTGAGATGAAGGGGGCGATCGCGCGCGGCGGCGGGACCGGATCGTCGATGTGCTGCCGTCCGACTGCGTACCAGTCTTCGCCGTCGAAGGGGAGCTTCCCGGTGGCTGCGCGATAGAGTGTCACGCCGAGCGAGTAGAGGTCGCTGCGGCCATCGAGTTCGAGACCGCGCGCCTGTTCGGGGCTGAAATAGTGCGGCGTGCCCATGACCTGATTCGTGGCGCTGAGCCCCACTTCTTGCGAGAGCGCGCGGGCGAGGCCGAAGTCGGCGACGACCGCTTCACCGCCCGGGCCGAAGAGGATGTTGTCCGGCTTGATGTCGCGATGAATGACGCCGGCGGAGTGCGCAAAGGCGAGGGCTGCGGCCACGTCGAGACCGATCCGGACGACTTCCGCTTCGGGAAGGGCGCGAGTGCTGCGCAGCCGTTGGCCGAGCGAGGAGGCGAGGAGATCCATGGCGACGAAGGACGCGCCGTCGATTTGCCCGACGTCGCGAACGACCACGATGTTCGGGTGGCGGAGTCGGGCCGCGGTGGATGCCTCGCGCCGGAAGCGTGCTTCGGCCGTTTCGTTGCCGGAAAACTCGGGGCGCAGGATCTTGAGGGCGACCGGGATCTCGAGGTCGAGATCGATGGCCTCATACACCCACGCGAACGCTCCGCCTCCGAGGAGGCGAATGACGCGATATTTACCGATCTGCCTCCCTAAGTGCCGCTCGGGCATACTGCGGTCCTTTACAGGATGAGTGGGATGGTGTAAACTCCCATGCTTCCTAAGAATACGCGCAAACCTATGCGCATTAACTTGCGCGGCGCGCACAAGCATGCGCGGAGAATATTACGACGATGGCGTTCGATAAGGCACTCACGATCGACAAGTACCGGGCCCACGAAGGGGACACCGGATCGACCCGTGTACAGATCGCGATCCTCACGGATCGGATCAACTACCTCACGGGGCACTTCCGTACCCACGCTAAGGACCATCACGGACGGCGCGGACTCCTTAAGATGGTCGGCAAGCGCCGGCGTCTTCTCGACTACTTGAAGCGCACCGACGTTACGGAGTATCGCACGCTCGTCCAAAACCTTGGTCTCCGGTACTAATCGGGATCACGCCACTTCGTCGCGCGGGGGCAGTCATGCCACCCGCGCGATTTGCGTTCACGTGAGGAAATTCAGCAGATGATGCATCGTATTGAGCGGACGTTCGCCGGTCGCCCCCTGATCATCGAGACCGGGCGCATGGCCAAGCAGGCGGCGGGTTCCGCAGTCGTACAATTCGGAGAGACGATGGTCATCGCCGCCGTGACGGTGAGCGATAATCAGAGCTCGTTGCCGTTCTTCCCGCTCACGGTCGAGTACAAGGAAAAGACCTACGCGGCGGGCAAGATTCCCGGCGGGTTCATCAAGCGTGAGGGGCGCCCGCACGACCACGAAATTCTGGCGTGCCGCATCATCGATCGCTCCATCCGCCCGCTGTTCCCCGAAGGCTTCAAGAACGAAGTGCAGGTGTTCGTCTACGTCGTCTCCGCCGACCAGGAGAACGACGCCGATGTGCTGGCGCTGCTCGCCACTTCCTTCGCGCTGAACGCCTCGAGGATCCCGTTCATGGGACCGATCGGCGGCGTGCGTGTGGGCCGGGTGCAGGGCAATTGGGTGCTCAACCCCACGTTCCAGCAGCTGGCGTTTTCCGACATGGAGTTGATTGTTGCCGGCTCGCAGGATTCGATCGTGATGGTCGAGGGTGGCGCGCTTGAAGTTTCCGAGGAAGACGTGCTCGAGTCGCTCAAGATCTCGCATGACGGCATTCGCGAATTGATCGCCATGCAGCACGAGTTGTTGGCCAAGGTGCAGCAGCCGAAGATGGAGTGGAAGAAGTCCGAGCCGGCGGAAGCCGTGATCGAGCGTACGAAGGCCGTGTCGACCAAGCCCATTCAGACGGCGCTCAATCAGGCCGACAAGCACACGCGCGTGCAGGCCATCGAAAAGGCCAAGCATGAAGCGGCAGCGCTGCTCGCGGTGGAATTTCCAGACAATGCGAAGGACATCAGCGCGGTACTCGGCGACGTCGAGTACAACGAACTGCGTGCCCAAGTGTTGAACACCGGTCTCCGCGTCGACGGCCGCGAGCCGAACGAAGTGCGCGCGATCTCGATCGACACCACCGTGCTCCCTCGCGCACATGGCTCGGCGTTGTTTACGCGCGGTCAGACACAGGCGCTGGTTGCCGCAACGCTTGGCACCGCGAAGGATGCGCAGCGGCTCGACTCCATCGACGAGCCGGGCGAGACCACGCGCTCCTTCATGCTGCACTACAACTTCCCGCCGTTCTCCACCGGCGAAGTGCGTCCGATGCGCGGCACCAGCCGTCGTGAAATCGGCCACGGCAACCTGGCCGAGCGTGCGCTACAGGGCGTGTTGCCCGATTTTGCCGATTTCCCGTACACCATCCGCATCGTGTCCGAGGTGCTTGAGTCGAACGGCAGCTCATCCATGGCGTCGGTGTGTGGCGGATCGCTCTCGCTGTTCGACGCTGGTGTGCCGATGAAGGCCGCCGTCGCCGGTGTGGCGATGGGGCTCATCAAGGAAGGCAAGAAGTACGCGATCCTCACGGATATCCTCGGCACCGAAGATCATCTCGGCGACATGGACTTCAAGGTCGCCGGCACGAAGGATGGCATCACCTCCATCCAGATGGACATCAAGATCGAAGGTCTTGATCTGAAGATCATGGAAGAGGCGCTGTCGCAGGCCAAGGAAGGACGCCTGCACATTCTCGGCGAGATGGACAAGGCCATGACGGCGCCGCGTGCGGAGCTGTCGAAGTATGCGCCGCGTATCGTCACCGTGCAGATCCCGGTCGACAAGATCGGCGAGCTCATTGGTCCGAAGGGCAAGAACATCCGCGGCATTCAGGAAGAGACGGGTGCGGAGTTGTCGGTGGACGACGACGGCACGGTCACCATCGCGGCCGTCGGTGGCGAGTCGATGGAACGCGCGCGTCAGATGGTTATGGCCATCACGGCGGAAGCGATCGTGGGCGACACGTACGAAGGCATCGTGAAGACGGTGACGGCGTTCGGCGCGTTCATCGAAATCATGCCCGGAACCGAAGCGCTGCTGCACGTCTCCGAGATGAAGCATGAGCGCGTCGAGAAGCCGGAAGATGTGGTCAAGAAGGGCGACCGTGTGACGGTGAAGCTGGTCGATCGCGATGAGCGCGGCCGTCTGCGCCTGTCAATGAAGGCGCTGTTGCCGCGTCCGGAAGGCATGCCGGAAGAAGTCCCGCAGAGCGAGCGTCCGCGTCGTGAAGACGGCGGTGATCGCGGCGGACGCAGTGGTGGTGGCGGCGATCGTGGACGTAGCCGTCGCTGAGGCGTTGCCCAGCCTGCATCGTACGGATCTCGCGAATGGCCTGACCGTGCTCTCGGAAGCAGTTCCGGGAGCGCGGTCGGTTGCTTTCGGGGCCTGGGTGCGCGCGGCAACGCTGCATGAGCAGCCCGAGGAGATGGGCGTATCGCATCTGCTTGAACACATGGTGTTCAAGGGAACCAAACAACGGACTGCACAGCAGATCGCGCTGTCGCTTGAAACGCTTGGCGGCTCGCTCGATGCGTACACTGAGCGTGAACACACGTCATATCAGGCACGCGTGCTCGATGAGCATCTTGCCGACGCGACATCCGTGATCGGCGAGTTGATTTTTGATCCGGTGTTGCGCGCGTCCGATCTCAAACTCGAGCGGAAGGTTATCCTCGAGGAGATCAGTATGGTCGATGACACGCCGGACGACGTGATCTTCGACGTACACAACCGTGCACTGTGGGGCGGACACGCGCACGGGTTCCCAATTCTCGGAACGCGCGACACCGTGAGAAGTCTGCAGGTGTCGCATCTGCGTGCACTGCACGAACGTGCGTATCACCCGGGACGTCTGGTGGTGGCCGCGTCCGGACGTGTCGAGCACGATCAACTGCTCGAGACCATGGAGCGTACCGGATGGATGGCGCGCACGTGCGGTGACACAACGCCGTTTGCTGTGCCGGCCGCTGTGCCGGCCGCCGCGCATACGTTGCACGTCGAGCGCGCGGACATTGCGCAAACACATGTCGTGCTAGGCGGACGTTCAATCGCGCACAGCGATCCTCGTCGTTATGCGTTTGCGCTGCTTGGTATGCTGCTGGGTGGCGGCATGAGTTCGCGGCTGTTTCAGAAAGTGCGCGAGGAACTCGGTTTGGCCTACAGCGTCTACACGTTCAGCTCGGCGTACGCCGATGCCGGTGTGCACGGCGTCTATCTGGCGAGCGCGCCGGAGACGGCGCAGAAAGCCATCGATGCCGTGCGCGATGTGCTCGCGCGCGTGGTCCAGGAGGGATTGCCGGCTGACGAACTCGCGGCAGGCAAGCGACAGCTGCGGGGACAACTCGTGCTGTCGATGGAGGGCGTGTCGTCGCGCATGTATCGTGCGGCAACGACGGCGCTCTATGGGGAACCGCACCGCAGCATCGACGAGCTGATGGCACTGGTGGACGCCATCGATGCGGAGACGGTGCTGGCCGTGGCGCGGGAGTTCTTTGATTCCAGCTCGCAGGTGCTCGTCAGCCTCGGACCACAGTCCGTGGAGTGACGCGCGCGCGGCGCGCATTCATCACGTTTGCCAACGATTCACATTTCCGGATTCGCGACTATGCGTATCGGCGTACCGAAAGAGATCAAGACCAACGAGAACCGCATTGCCCTGGTGCCGGCCGGCGCCGAGGCGTTGGTGGCCGGCGGTCACGAGGTGTACATCGAGACCGGCGCCGGCATCGGCAGCGGTTTTGAAGACGAGGCGTATCGCGACGTCGGCGCGCACATCGTGCATGACGCCGCGACTGCGTGGGGCAAGGCCGAACTGCTGCTCAAGGTGAAGGAACCGATCGAGCCGGAGTGGCAGTTCCTGCGTCGCGATCTGACGTTGTTCACGTACTTCCACTTCGCCGCCGACGAGCAGTTGACGCGCGCGCATCTGGCGAGCGGCGCGACGTGCATTGCGTACGAGACCGTCGAATTGCCCAACCGCGATCTCCCCCTGCTGACGCCGATGTCGGAAGTGGCGGGACGCATGGCGGTGCAGGAAGGTGCCAAGTACCTGGAGAAGCTGTACGGTGGCCGTGGCGTGCTGCTGGGTGGCGTGCCGGGTGTGGCCCCGTCCAAAGTGGTCATTCTCGGCGGCGGCGTCGTCGGGATCAACGCCGCAAAAATGGCCGCCGGCTTGGGCGCCAAGGTCGTGCTGCTCGATCTCTCACTGGACCGGTTGCGCTACCTGGCCGACGTGATGCCCGCCAACGTGCAGCTCGTGCACTCTAACCGGCACAACATCCTCGAGCAGATCTCCACCTGCGATCTGCTGATCGGCGGCGTGCTGATTCCCGGCGCCAAGGCGCCAAAGCTCGTTCGTCGGGAGGATCTGGCCCGCATGCGTCCCGGATCGGTGATCGTGGACGTGGCGGTGGATCAGGGCGGCTGCGTCGAGACCATTCGCCCGACCACGCATGAGAACCCGACGTATGTCGTCGATGGCGTGATTCACTACGGCGTGGCCAACATGCCGGGCGCCGTCCCCCGCACGTCTACGTTAGCGCTGACCAACGCTACGCTGCCGTACACGCTGTTGCTGGCCAATCAGGGCTGGCGGAAGGCGCTGAAGGCCAACGGGGCGTTGCTCAAGGGGCTCAACATGTCCGGCGGCTCGGTGACCTATCGCGGGGTCGCGGACTCGTTCGGCATGGACTTCGTGGAGCCTGCCACGTTCGTCGACTGATGCGACTGTGACGACGCGCTAGGTTGCGCTCTGGCAATGGCTTGTTCGGGGTGGTCTCTACCGGTACCTTACCACCTGTAACTGCCATCTGCCGTCTTTATCTGGCGCGTCGCGCCGTCGAGCACACTTTCGGATGTTCTGGCCCTTTAAGAAGGCAAATTCGTTTTTCCCGGCCAACGCCATTGCCGTTGACCTAGGCACCGCCAACACCTTGATCTACGTGAAGGGGGAGGGCATCGTCCTGAACGAGCCCTCCGTCGTCGCGCTCGATCGGGAAACCAAGAAAATCCGTGGTGTTGGCCTTGAGGCCAAGCGGATGCTCGGACGCACGCCCGATGGCATCATGGCCGTGCGTCCGATGAAGGACGGCGTGATCGCCGACTTCGACGTCACGGAGAAGATGCTGCGCTACTTCCTGACGCTCGTGATCGACAAGCACGTCTTCAAG
>JBBQSM010000139.1:0-12188 GCA_038234895.1 Gemmatimonadales bacterium | reverse complement strand
CGAACCGAAGATTCGAGCGTACGAGCTTGTCGAGTGCTTCCTGGTCGCCCTGTCGGATGCGGCGCGCCAGCTCTGCCTCTTCCTCGCGCGAAATGAGCGGGTAAGCGCTGATGTCACGCAGATACTGATCGAGGGACCCTTCCTCGTACGACGACGCCTTTTTCTTCGACGGAGATACGGCCATGAGGACAGCGGCTCGATAGGGCGGGAAGCGAACTGCAGGTCAAACGACACGGCGCAGGTGCAGTCAACCCACAGAAAACAACGGCGACAGGCATCGACCAGGGAACGCGGCCGCCAGTGCAACTACCACTAATGCTAATGCCGATGCAAGAGCAAGGCAGCGGGGAGTCCCCGAGGACGTGCTTCAACGCACGACATTTCCGAACCGGGACCAGCGTATCCGGGTCAGCCACGAGAATGGCTGCGCGGAATCCGGCGTGAAACTGTAGTACACGACCATGGGAGTGCCGCGCACGAGACTGTCCGGCACAAATCCCCAGTACCGGCTGTCGAGCGAATTGTCGCGGTTGTCGCCGAGCACGAAAAAATGGCGCGGCGGCACGACCAGCGGGCCCCAGTTGTTGCGAGACGGATGATACGCGCCATCGCCCGGTGCGCCAGCAGCCGCAGCCGTATTGACCACGTAACCGCGCTGCCAACGGAAATCATCGTTGACCGGATCGACGTTTGGCTCGGTGCGCACGACATACTGCTCCCGCTGCGCGACGCGGTTGCGTTGCAGGACACCGTCCCGCATGGCGAGGGTGTCCCCCGGCAAGCCAACCAGTCGCTTTACAAAATTCTTGCTCGGATCGCTCGGCCACTCGAACACGATGACGTCCCCTCGGTTCGGCGGGCGCAACGCGGGCAGCCGCGCGCTGGAGAACGGGATACCGGCGCCGTACACCAGCTTGTTGACCAGCAGGAAATCGCCCACCAGCAGTGTGCGCTCCATGCTCCCTGACGGAATCTTGTACGCCTCGACGAGGAACGCGCGCAGCAGCAGGAACAGCACGACCGCCGCCGGAAACACCTTGGCCCACTCCCAGAGCCACGACAGCCGAAAACCTCGTGGCGCCCGCGTCCGGCCGTTGGCCGCCCGCAGCGCCGCCGACCGCAACGCTTCGTCGTGATCTTCGATTGCCGTCACGGTACCCGTGACCGAACTCGTGACAGTCCCAGTCACGGGTCGCGCCAACTCCGGGGGCAGTGCATCCGGGCGTTCCATTACCGCACGTCTAGTAGTTGTCCATCTGCGCGCGCTGCAGCACGCCGGAATAGTCGATGTAGCCCACCTTGGTCTCCGAGTAGAACTCGAATACTTCCCAACCACCCTCGCGATGCCCGTTACCGGTCTCTTTCACCCCACCGAACGGCAAATGCGCCTCCGCTCCGATGGTCGGCGCGTTCACATACGTGATGCCGTTGTCCAGCTCCTGCAACGCGCGGAACGCCACGTTGACGTTGGTGGTGTACACCGACGAGGAGAGCCCGTAGCGCACCCCGTTGTTTACCGTAAAGGCTTCGTCGACCGACCCCACGCGAACAACCGACAGCACCGGACCAAAAATCTCTTCCTGCTCCAGCCGCGAGCCTGCCTTCACGTCGGTAAAAATCGTGGGCTGGAAAAAATACCCATTGGACAGCGCGCCGGCTGTGGCGCGAGTTCCACCGGTGCGCAGTGTGGCGCCCTGCTCGTGTCCGATCGCGACGTACCGTTCCACGTTCTCGCGCGACACCTCGTGAATGAGCGGCCCGACGTCCGTCCCCGCGACACGCCCATCGCCCAGCGTGAGCGCCTCGGCGCGCGCGATCAGCCGGTCCACGAACTCGTCGTGAATGCCATCCTGCAAAATGAGTCGGCTGGTGGCGGTGCACCGCTGTCCCGTCGTCCCGAATGCGCCCCACAGCACGCCGTCGATCGCGAGGTCGAGATTTGCATCGTCGAGAACGATCTGCGCGTTCTTGCCGCCCATCTCGAGCGAGAGCCGCTTGTGCATGCGGCCGCAGGTTTCGCCAACGATGCGCCCGGTCTCGGTGGAACCGGTGAACGAGATGACGGGGACGCGCGGATGATCGACGATCGCCTTGCCGACCACCTCGCCCATGCCGTGCACAAGCTGAATCACTTCCGGTGGCAAGCCCGCCTCTAGCAGGATTTCAACCAACACGGTCGACGTGTGCGGAACGTCTTCCGCCGGCTTGAGAATGACGGCGTTGCCACACAGGAGCGCCGGGAACGCCTTCCACGTCGGGATGGCAAGCGGGAAATTGAACGGCGTGATGAGACCGCAGACGCCGATGGGGCGTCGCATGCTCATCGCCCACTTTTCGCGCAGCTCGCTGGGCACGGTGTGCCCGAACAGCCGTCGCCCCTCGGTCGCGGCGTAGTAGGCGGTGTCGATCGCTTCCTGCACGTCACCCTTGGTCTCCGCCACGGGCTTGCCCATCTCTCGGGTCATCAGGTCCGCGATCTCGTCCTTGCGCGCAGCCAACAGATCGCCGACACGTCGCAGCACGTCTCCGCGCGCGGGAGCCGGAGTGCGCTTCCAGCGCTCGAAGCCGCGCAAGGCGCTGGCCACCGCGAGTTCGACGTCTGCCGCGCCTGATGCCGGAAAGCGACCGATCAGATCGTCCCGGTCGGCCGGATTGCGGTTCTCGAAATGGTCACCCGTCGTCGGCTCGACCCACTGGCCGCCGATGAAATTCTTGAATGTGTTCGCCATCCGACTAACCTAGCGAAGTCGTCGACCGAGAGGACGCGTTGGGGTCAGAGCGGAACGGCCCACCCGCCGCACCCGTGGCGGGCCGAGCGCCCTGCGGCGTAGTGACCGGCGCGCCCGGCAGCAGCGGAGCGGTCTCCGTTTGCGCCGGCGGCAACCCGTCGCAACTCCACTGCGCCGCCCGCGCGTCTGTGGGGATGGCGTAGCCGGCGCGCGGCAGGATTTCGCGGGCGCCGAGTGCGAGTCCCCACACGGTGACCAGAAGCGAGGCCACGTGCGCCAGGCCAAGCCGGTGGCGCCACGTCCCGACCGCGCTCCACATGCCAAGCGCGGAGACGCCAATGGTGGCGGCGGTGAAGCCGAGCAGCGGCGGTCCGCAACGGGCGGGCCACGGCCAGAACATCAGGCCGGCCGCGGCGGCGACGGCGATCGTGACCTTGACCCAGCCCCGCCAGGAACCGGCCGTGGGCGTGGCCGCGAGGGACGGCGCCGACGACTTGGCCGCCGCCTTACCTGACGGCGGCGCGACGGGCTTGCCGGCCGGCAGCGCCGCCTGCCCCGCCTTTCCCACGGGCGGCTGCCGGCTCTCGGCCAGCAATTGCTCGTCCGAGACGGACGCCAACTGCTTGTCGATCTTGGCGAGTTCTGCTTCCCAGTTGCGATCGGTCATGGAGACGACGTGGTCACGGCGTGGAGAAAACGGCGTCAGATCGCCGGCGAGTGTTCGCGCGTCAACCCATAACGCTCGATCTTCTTGTACAGATTCGACCGCGGCATGTCCAGCGCGCGCGCCGTCTCCGACACATTCCAGTCGAACGCCCGCAACTTGGCCACGAGAAACGCACGCTCGGCTTCCTGCTTGAACTCCTCGAACGTGCTGATGTCCACCAGCGCGCCGAGTCCGGCCGGCTCGGCGGCCCGTCGCCCCACCAATCGCTCCACGTCGTTCAGGCCGATGACCGGCGCGTTGGCCAAAATCACCAGTCGCTCCACAGTGTTGCGCAGTTCGCGGACGTTGCCGGGCCACTCGAGCGCGGCAAGCGCCTTGAGCGACTCGTCGGTGATGCTGCGCGCCGGGAGCCCGTCGCGAATGGCCAGCTGTTGCAGAAAGTGCACCACCAGCAACTCGATGTCCTCGCGCCGTTCGCGGAGCGCGGGTACGCTGATGGGCACCACGTTGAGGCGATAGAACAGGTCTTCCCGGAACCGACCGGCAGTGATCTCCTCTTCGAGATTCTTGTTGGTGGCGGCCAGCACCCGCACGTCCACCTGCACCGGCTTGTTTCCGCCAATGCGTGTCACCACGCCGTCCTGCAAGACGCGCAGCACCTTGGCCTGCGCCGCGACCGACATGTCCCCGATTTCGTCGAGAAAGAGTGTGCCTTGGTCGGCCTGCTCGAACTTACCCGCGCGATCGCTGATGGCGCCGGTGAACGATCCCTTCATATGTCCGAACAGTTCACTCTCGATTAGCTCGGAGGGGATCGCGGCGCAATTCACCTCGACAAACGGTTTGCGCTCGCGCGTGGAACCGCGGTGAATGGCGCGGGCGACCAGCTCCTTGCCCGTGCCGTTCTCACCGGTAATAAGGACGCGCGCCGGAGTCGACGCGACCTTTTCGATGCGTTCGAGCAGGGCGCGGATAGGGTAGCTGCGCCCCACGATTTCGTAGCGGGATTCGATCGTCTGGCGCAGCCGCTGATTTTCATCGGCGAGCGTGCGCTGTTCGAGCGCGTTCCGGAGGAGCACGAGCACGCGATCGGTGTCGAGCGGCTTCTCGAGAATGTCATAGGCGCCGAGTTGCGTCGCCTCAACAGCCGTCTGGATCGTGGCATGTCCGCTGATCATCACGACCGTCGCCGAGCCGTCGAGCTGCCGCAGGCGCTTGAGGACCTCAAGGCCATCGATTCCAGCCATTTTGACGTCGAGAAAGACGAGATGCGGCCGGAACTTTTCGTACTCCGCGATTCCGAGCGGACCGCTGGCAGCCGTGCGCACGACGTACCCCTCGTATTCGAGCAGTTGGCCGAGGGCCTGACGTATGCCGGGTTCGTCATCGACGACGAGAATGCGATGTGAGCTCATGTGGCGGGCGACGGGGGAACAGGAGAGCGGCTTGGCACAGTTTGAACCGGGCGTGTGACGTGGTGGCCGCGCGCGTGACGCTGCGTGACCTGTGTCGCACTCGATGGTCGTATCGACGTCACCACCGGAAGTGTGACCGGATGCACGTCGCCGGTCACTCTACCGATACCCAGCGAAGCGACGAGTGCTCCATGAGCAGTCCGTCGGCCGCGACCGTGCGTACGCCGAGCCCCCGCAATGCCCTTGTCCGACGGCACCGATCGCGCCTCCAGCAGTGCAACGAAGGCGACATCGAACAATGCACCCGTCCCGACGAGCGATCCAGTCGGCTCGCGCGGCGCATTGCTGGCCGCGCAGGCGCGCTCCCTCGATGCTCGGCTGCGCGTGGCGGCGTTGAGCGACCGGCAAGCGAGCCGCCGCGCGGCCGCGCATGTGGTCCAGCTGGCCCGACGGATTTCCCGGCTGCTGCCGCGTGTGCCGACCCTGCTGCCCGTGTTGCCGGAGAGCGGTCGGGACGGGCGCGTGCGGCATTACGTGCTGCAGGCGCAACCGGTCGTGGGAACGAATGGCACCCGGATTCTCACGATTTCCACGCACAGCGTGCTGCGCTTCGGGGAGTTTGACGGCACTGGGCGGCCGGTGCTCTGGAACGAGTACGATCCGCTGCAACCGGTCTCCGGTTGGGACCTGGAGGTGGTGCTCGAACGGCTCGGCCAGGTCCTGGCCCAGATCCAGGAGCAGGTCGAGCAGCTGGAGGCCCGGGTCGCCGCACGCGCGAACAATCTGAACGCGCTGCTGAACGGGTCGCCGTCGTCCAAGCCGACGAGCGTCAGCCCTCCCTCGGGGCCGCTGCCGTCGCGACCGTCCGCGCCGGCGCGGGTCGTGGTGTCGGTGCCGAAGAAGACGGCCGTTCGCGTACCGGTGCCGTTGCCAGTGCCAATACCTCCGGCGGCGGCGGCGGTGGCGGCGGCGGCGGTTGTGCCGGACGTCGGGCTGGACGCAGTGCTGGAGGTGTTGGCCCACGCGACCGAACCAGCGCTGAAGCAGTCAGACGAGGTGAGGGAGAGCTCGGGCGCGGCGCCATCCGAATCGATGGCCGAAGTGTTCGACGAACTCCTGCCCGACCTGGCGCTGATCGATCTCGCATTCGCCGCGGTCGGCGAGGGGACGTCGCATGCCGCCGCGGAACCGAATACGCAGAAGGATCATGAGAAGCGCGAGCGGCGCCTCTTTCAGCACCTGCGCGTGCGCTGACCGTCGGCGACTGCGCTAGGGGACGGCGCGGTACAGCGTCAGTCGTCCATCGCGCACCCGCACGTCAGCGATCTGTGATGGCAGCGCAATTCGCAGCGCGTTCTCAGCCAGCGGCGCGGGCGCGTTGGTGGTGTCGGTCAAGACGCCGGTGCGACCAGCGGAGCTTCGCGGTGCGCGTTCGCGCACGATGCGCAGGAGCGACGGCAGTAGCGGTGACGGGACGTCGACTCCTTTGAGCCGGAGCGACGTGATGCGATAGTCGGCGTAGCCGGGTTGCGCGAGTTCGAGTGTCCCCGACATGCGCAGCAGATCGCGTCCGCCGATCGCGCCGCCGAGTAGCGCGCCGAAGGCGCCCGTACCGGTGAAGTCGCGGAGGTCGACTTCGGCGCGGACCAGGACTTCGGTTCCAGAGATTGCGAGGGCGAGCGAGGAGGCGGTGGCTGGCAGCGCGCGGGCGAACGACGACGACAGGATCGCGGCGGCGTCGGCGGCGGTAAGCGTGACGAACGCTGGCCCCTTCACTGACGCGAGTTCTCGCAATCGTACCCGGGCGCGCTCTGCGGTGGCGTCGTCGATTGCGGCGGCGCCGATAGCGACCCACCCGACGCTTCGTTCGATGCTGTCGCGCCTGGCGGTGCGACTGCTATCGAATGCTCCGACACGGTGTGTCACTTCGCGGGACGCCAGGCGCACTTCGGCGGGCAAACGGTCACCGTAGAAGTAGAGTCCCCCCGCAGCGACCGCGACAACGACGACGAGACAACCGACGCGGGTGAGACAGCCCATGATCGCGGAATGGAGGGGAATGATGGCCGCGGCGTGCGGACGTCACGCAATATGTACGGTCTGATCCACGTTTCGTGTCAGCTAAGGGTATGGAGCTATGTCGTGGGTACGCTTGTGAGAGGTTGGTGATCGGCACCGACAGCCGTACTGTGGTCCGCGGGTGGGCGATAGCAGAGCGCTTCGGCAATATGCGTTCGATCGACGGCGTCCGCGTCGTCCAGATCGGCAATCGTGCGAGCGACGCGGAGCACCCGATGGTAGGCGCGCGCGGTGAGCGCAAGCCGGTCGGCCGCGCGCAACAGGAGGGCGCGAGCGTCGGGAGAGAGTCGGGCCGCCGGCTCGAGAATGCGAACGGGTGCCGTGGCATTGGTGTCGTGCGGTACGGCCGCCGCGTGCGATGAATGCGCGGCGCCTCGTGTAGGCGAAGCGCCGTCGGTACCCGAGAGCGGCGCGGCGCGTGCGTACCGATGTCGTTGGCGTTCGCGTGCGTGGATGACGCGTTCCCTGACTCTGCACGACCGGTCGGCCGGCGTGTGCGCGGAGAGGGCGTGGGTCGGGACCCGGTTCACGTGCACGTGCAGGTCGATGCGGTCGGCGAGTGGTCCGGAGAGTCTTGCGCGATGACGTTCGAGGTCGGCGACGCTGCATTTGCACCGGTGATTGTCGCTGCCTGCGTAACCGCAAGCGCAGGGGTTGCTGGCGCCCACCAGCATGAATCGTGATGGGAATCGCACCGCGCGGGCTGCACGGGCGACGATGACAACGCCGTCTTCGAGCGGCTGTCGCAACGCGTCGAGTGTGGCGCGCGGGAAGAGCGAAAGTTCGTCGAGGAACAGCACGCCGCGATGCGCGAGACTGACTTCGCCGGGGCGTGGCCAGCCGCCGCCGCCCACGAGTCCGGCGGTTGAGATGGAGTGGTGCGGCGCGCGAAACGGTCGGTGCGGCTGCGTGGCCGGTTCGGTATCGGGTGGGGCTAGCAGTCCCGCGACGGAGTGAATCGCGAGAACTTCGAGCGCTTCCTCGTCGTCAAGCGGGGGGAGGATTCCGGGCAGCCGTCGCGCGAGCATGGTTTTCCCTGCGCCTGGGGGGCCGACGAACAAGATGTTGTGCGCACCGGCCGCAGCGATCTCCAGGGCGCGGACGGCAAGCTCCTGGCCAACCACGTCGCCCAAATCGGGCGTGTCGTCCATCAGCGGGGCGTGCGGCGTGCGTTGTCGTTCCTCGCGCAACAGGCCGTCGCGCAGCGCCGCAACGAGTTCGGCCAGCGTGCGCGGGGCCGCCGCCCGCGCGTGCCGCACCCGCAGCGCTTCGGCGAGGTTCTCCGGTGGTACGATGAGTAGTGCGCCGCTGGTCGCGGCGACATGGCGCGCGACGGCGAGGACGCCGCGCACGCCGCGCAATTGTCCATCCAATCCGAGTTCCCCGATCGCGCACACGCCCTGCAGCGCGTCGTGCGACAGCTGTCCGCTTGCCGCGAGCAGAGCGAGGGCGATGGGAAGATCGAATGCAGTTCCGGTTTTCGGTGTGTCGGCAGGCTGCAGGTTGCAGACGATCCGTTTGGGCGGAATCGTGAACCCCGAGTTGGCCAACGCCGCCCCGACGCGGTCGCGGCTCTCCTTCACTGCCGTCGCGGCCAGACCGACGAGCGTCCACTGAGGTAGCCCATTGGCTACATGCACTTCGACGAGAATGTCGAAGGCGTCGATGCCGAGGACGGCGGCGGAGTGTGCGGCGGCAAGCATGGAGCTAGTGTACCGCGACCGCGCGGATGCTCCATCACCATTTCCCCGCCCGACCAATCGTCCGTACGCACCACGCACCACTCCGCACGCACCACGCCGCACGCACCACGCGTCAGCGTGAACGCAGCGATTCCCAGACCGCGTACGCGGCCCCGCGCATATCGGCAATCTCCACCCGGTCTCGCCGGCACCAATCGAGCGTGGTCTGCGTGTGCATCGACGCCGGGAAATACTGCACCGCCCGGTCACGGTCACTGAACGCGAGCAGCTCGTCCGCCGCATGTTTGCCGCCACCGATCACCACCAGCTCGTCGCTCACGCGAAGGATGACGTCGAGCGTCGGCGACAGACGACGGTCCGCGTCCAGAAAGCCGCCCCACGAGCGGTCCGGCACGAAGAACGCGTGATCCTGAAACGGCGACACGTAGTGCGTGTCCGCGAAGTCGAGCGCGATACCCGGGTGAATGCCGACCGTCTCGATACCCATGCCCTTGGCGACTTCGTACACGCGCGCGATCCCATCCTGACCGCCGGCGCGCAGCAGCGTTCCACAGGCGACGATGAGCTGTTCCGGCGACCGGCCGCGTACCACCTCGGGCACGATGCGTTCGACGATCCGCTCCTCTTCGTAGCCCAGCTCTCCGAAACCGGCGAACGCGATGACCGCCTTCCGCCGACCCGCGATGAACCGACAGACCGCATCGGCCGTACTCAACCCATGTGGCGGCGTGCCTTGCCGTGGTGGCACTGTAGACACCAATCTGCGTTCGGAAGAATGTAAACGTGAGCGACGGACCTGACGAACCTCGACGATCGACACGATGACGGATGACGCGTGGAACGAAGGCATCGGCACGATCTGGAGCGCGCTGCTGACGCAGCACGGTCTCGACCCGGAGGGCGTGGTCATCGAGATCGGACCCGGATTCGAGGACAAGATTGGGCGCGGACTCGCAAAGTGCCAGTTCCGCGGTACACTCTTCGTCGTCGAGCCATGCGCCACCGCGCGTCGATACATCACGACGCGATATCGCACGCTGCTTCCGCACGCCGCGATCACGCCAATTGCCGACCCCATCCCGGCGGCGACGGCGCGGCTACCCGGCCACGTGGATGCCGTGCTGCTGAATCATGTGCTCGACGACCTGCTACTCTTCGCGTCGCTGCCCCACGAGGAGCGCGACCTGATCTTTTCGCGGATGCGCGCGGACGACGCGGGCGCAGCGCTCGCCGTGCGCGCGTGGCGCATGCTGCTCGATGACCCTGACACGCTGCGTACTCTCCAGACACAAGTCATCTCGGACATCGTCGAGCTGGTCCGACAGACGGCGCCGCAACTCATCGGCGTGAGTCACTACGAGAGCTGGCGACAGCGCAGTCATGGCTTGGGTCGCGTTGACGAACTCGGCGTGGACATAATGCACACGCTCGCCTCCACGTGCTTCGACACGCCTGCCGCCGCCCGAGCCGTGCTCGAGCGCCATGGCCATGATCCGGCGCGCTGGATCGTCTCGTCGGGCGTCCGGCCGCATCGACGGACATCGCCTGTCGAACAGTATGCCACCGCTGCCGGACGGTCCGCATGAGCCCCGACAACCGGACATGCTTCGTCATCATGCCGTTCGGCAAAAAGGTCGATACCCTTGGCGTCGAGGTGGATTTCGATCGTATCTACGCCGAGCTGATTCGGGAGCCGATCGAGCGCAACGGCCTTACGCCCGTACGTTGTGATGAGATCGAGGCGGCCGGCTCTATCCACGAAGACATGTTCGAGCACATTGCGACCGCCGCCGTGGTCGTGGTCGATATCACGAGTCTCAATCCGAATGTGTTCTACGAGCTCGGTGTGCGTCATGCGCTGCGCGAATGCGTGACCGTGCTGATCAGGCGCGAGGGCGTCGCCGCTCCCTTCAACATTCAGGATCTGCGCGTCATCGACTATCCGGCAGGCGGCGACACGCTGACCGGAGCGCGCGATCGCATCCATCGGTTCATCGCCAATGGGCTGCGCAGCCGCGAGGGCGACAGCCCCATCACGCCGGTACTCGCACGACTGCGCGACCGGCTCGACGACACGCGACGGATCGACACGATGCAGCGGTTTGCCTACGAATTGCTCGATCGCCCCGGGGTGGTCTTCGAGGTGCGCACCGGCGACCTGAGTAAATGGACGGGGATCGACGTGTGGGTGAACTCGGAGAACACCAACATGCAAATGGCGCGCTTCTACGACCGGGGCCTGTCGGCGATGATCCGCTTTCACGGGGCCGAGAAAGACGAGAACGGTGAGATTGTCTCCGACACAATCGCCATCGATTTGGCGCAGCGGTTGCGCGGCCGCGAGTCGGTGTCACCGGGAACGGTTTTCGAGACAACGGCCGGCGCGCTGCGGGCGACGCACGGCGTCCAGCGGATTTTTCACGCGGCCATGGTGCAGGGCGTTCCCGGTGCCGGATACCGTGCGGTCAGCGAGATGGTCGGTCGCTGTGCCGAGCTGTGCCTGCGACGCATGGACGCCAACGTCCCCGAGGGGGGCGATCCGGTGCGGTCAATTGCCATTCCGATGATCGGCAGCGGCGCAGGAGGCGACGATGTAGGAACCGTCGCGCGTGTGCTCGTGCAGACGGCCGTCGGCTACCTGACCCGGGAGGCACGCTCGCGCATCGAACACGTGGTGTTCATGGCCTGGAATCGACGCGACCTCGAAGCCTGCCTGCAGGCGATGGAAGCAGTGCCGGGACTTGCCCGCATCGAGCAGGCGCCCTGACGTGCGCCCCTTCGCGACACTCCGGCGATTGGCGGTGGCCGGCATCGTGTTGCTCAGCGCCGCGCTCCATGCACAGTCCACCACACGGTCGGCCGGAGCGCCTGCGACCACGCGCACGACCGGGACCTCGCGCGTCGTCCTCATCACCGGCTCCACCGACGGACTCGGCCGCGAAGTGGCGCTTCGCCTCGGGGCACAGGGTGCGCATGTGATCGTGCACGGACGCAATCGCGAGCGCGGGCTGGCCGTGGTGAACGAGATCGCGCGCGGCGGCGCGGGCAGTGCAGCCTTCGTGGCCGCCGACTTCGCGTCACTCGACAACGTGCGCGCGTTCGCCGACACCATTCTCGCGCGTTATCCACGCATAGATGTGTTGGTCAACAACGCGGGCGTGTGGCTGCGACAGGGTCCGCGCCAGGTGAGTGCAGATGGCCTCGAGATGACCTTTGCCGTGAACTATCTCGCGGGATATGTACTCACACGCTTGCTGCTGCCCCGGCTGACGGCGAGTGCACCGTCGCGCATCGTGAACGTGGCTTCGCAAACACAATCCCCACTCGACTTTTCGGACGTGATGCAGGAACGGTCGTACTCCGGACAGCGCGCGTATTCGCAAAGCAAGTTGGCACAGGTCATGTTCACGTTCGATCTGGCGCGCGAGCTGGATGGAATGCGCGTCTCGGTAGTTGCCCTGCATCCGGCCACGCTGATGGACACGCGTCTCGTGGCGGCAGCCGGTGTGCAGCCACGCTCCACCGTGGCCGAGGGCGCCGATGCGCTCATGCGGGCCGTGAACGACAGCACGATCGCCAGCGGCACCTTTCTCAC
>JBBQSM010000138.1:0-12395 GCA_038234895.1 Gemmatimonadales bacterium | reverse complement strand
CACGCGAAGCAGCACAAAGCGACCGAGTGAATCGGTCCGCGCAACAATATCGGTCCCTTCGACCGAGACCGTGGCCTCCGCGACCGGGGCCGCTGAGGCGCGCATACGGACGGCCCCTTCGACCCGAACTCCCGCCCCCTGCGCAGACGTCGCGCCAGCGCCGCCCAACATGGCGCTGGCCAGTAGCACAAGCATGCGCAGCTTCATGCGAGCAGCCTCATATGAGCAGACTTATGACCGCGCGCCGCTCTGCACCAGCATCACCTTCTGCCCCCGCACCAGCCGCAATCGCGACGCCGCATGGCCGTCGCGCACCGCAATCTCCAGCAACCCGCTGGAGCCGGTCAGTGCGATCAGCTCGCCCTCGGCGGCATCGGCGTAGGTGCGCACCACACGCACGGCCTGATTGGCCACGAAGACGGTGCTGATATCCCGCGCCAGCAGATTGGTGATGGCGTTGCCGAAGCGGTCGATGGTCAACACCTCGCCCTCCATGGACCCTTCGGCGTTGCGTACGGGCTGCGGCGTGCGACGGCGGACCGGATCAAGACACCGCTCGCCAATGCTGAAGATCGATTCGCCCATCGCCAGGCGCGCGGCCACTGGCGCGAACACATCCCGCCCGTGAAAGGTGGGCGACGCTCCGGCATCGACGGTGAGCGTGACCACCACCGCATCAAGCGCGAACAGCGACGGCGACAGCACGCCATTGTCCGGCCCCACCAAAAACCGTCCCTCGCTCTCAACCGCAATCGCCGCGCGCGACGACCCCACACCCGGATCCACCACCGCGAGATGCACCGTGCCCACCGGAAACCGCTTCCAATACCGCGCCAGCGTCAGCCGCGCAAACTCGATGTCGTGACTCGGCACGTCATGCGACATATCAAGAATCGGCACACCGGGCGCGAGTGTCGTCAGCACGCCCTTCACCTCGGCCACATAGCCGTCGGCCGTGCCGAAATCGGTAAGCAACGTGATCGCGGGAGCAGGCATAGCCCCAAACTACGGCGGCGGAAGGCGCGCTGTACAGCGCTAGGCACGGGACAAAAAAAACAGAAAAACTCCTTGCCACGGATACGAACCGATACAAGCGGAAAAAGCTCACGGATACTGCATCCGGCAGGGACGATCACTCACTTGCTCGACCTCACGAAACCCACATGCTGTATCCGCATGCCGTTTCCGTTCGTATCCGTTTCTATCCGTGGCCGAGCCGTTCGTCCGTTCGTATCCGCAGTTCAATCCGCCGTTAAACGACCAGTAGCGTCCGCACTCGCATCGTTACACCGTCACGCGCCGCCACCGTCCACTCCCCCACAACACCGACATCACGATCCCACGCGCCGCCGCCGTGAGCGCGAGCGTCCACCACAGTCCCGCCGTGCCGTATTGCGCCGCCGCCCACGCGCCAATCGGTATGCGCAATGCCGTGATCGCCGTCGAGCTGAGCATCGGCGGCAACGTCCACCCTGCCCCACCCATCGCGCTCTCGAGCACGACCTCAGCGCCCAAGAACAGCTGCGAGAAGGCCGCAATGCGCAGATAGTGCGCCGCCTCTGCAATGACAGCAGGATCGGTCGTGAAAATGCCCGCGAACCACTCGGGCGCGAACACGGTGATGGTGGCCATCACGAAGCCCAGCAAACTCACGATACCGGCCGCGCTCCATCCCGCCTTGCGCGCGCGTTCCACGTCGCCCGCGCCCAGACTCTGCCCCACAATCGCCGCCACTGCGGCACCAAAGCCAACGGCGACCACGTACACGATTCCTTCCACGCGAAAGCCAAGGCCGAGTGCCGCTAACGCGGGCGTTCCGAACTGCGTAGTCGTGCGTGTGAGTACCACGTAGATCGCGCTGAACGCGACGCCCGTGGTTGCGGCCGGTGCACCGATGCGTGCAATCGCCGTCATCACCTCGCGCCGCGGCATGGCGAACGACACCATCCCGCGTGCCCGCAACAGCATGATGCCGATGATGCAGCCGAGTGCGCGCGGTACGATCGTTGCGAGTGCGGCGCCGGACACGTCCATCGCTTTGACCGGTCCCCATCCGAGAATCAGTACCGGATCAAGCACGAGCCCGAGCACCGTGGTGAACACGAGGATGTAGAGCGGCGTGCGCGTATCACCGCTCGCACGAAAGGCGGCGTCCACTGCAAAAAAGCCATAGATGAGCGGCATGCCGAGCAGATACATGCCCAAGTAGCGACTGCCGATGGCGGTCACGCTCTCGCTGGTCTGCATGAGCGCAAAGAGCGTAGCCAGCAACATGGGCGAAAGCAGTGCGATCACGCAGCCTAAAGCGACGCCGAACATGATTCCTTCGCCCACGGTACGTGCGGCCTCGCGCGGCCTTCGCTCCCCGTGGCGTCGCGCCGCAATGGCATCGACGCCGATGCTGACCATCTCACCAATCGAAATAACGAGCCAGATCCAGAACACACTCGCGGTCGCGGCAGCGAGTGCGTCCGCGCCGAGGTAGCGGCCGATCCAGAACGTGTCGACCGTGTGGAACATCGTCATCAACAGATTCGCGATGACCGCCGGTACTGCGACTCGTCGAATGGTGCGACCCAGCGGTTCGCCGACGAGGGCGCCCGCCGGGGCATCGGCTTCGTCGACTTCGTGAGCAGACGTGTCGCCTTCGGGAACGATGCCCTCGGGCGAATCCGCAAACGGAATCGGTCGCGTCACACGCGCAGGATCTGCGCGCCGTACCGTTCGTTCAGCCGCTCGATGGCTTTCAGCGCGACCGACTCCAGCACCTTGGCTGCTTTGCTGTTCGGCTCTGCGACCACAATCGGGCGACCGGTATCACCGCCTTCTTGCACGCGCGGATCGAGCGGCACCTGTCCGAGCAACGGCAGGTCGCATTCCTTGGCCAAACGCTCACCGCCACCCGAGCCGAACAGCGCGATCGGCTTGCCCGTCTCCGGGTTCTCGAACCACGACATGTTCTCGACAATGCCCAGCACCGGCACTCCGGTACGCTCGAACATCTTCACGCCGCGCAGTGCGTCACCGACCGAGACCTGTTGCGGCGTGGTGACGATGATCGCGCCGTGAATCTGCGTGGCCTGCACGAGCGAGAGCTGCGCGTCGCCCGTACCCGGCGGCATGTCCACAAAGAAGTAGTCGAGCTGCCCCCAGTTCACGTCGCGCAGAAACTGCGTGATGATTTTCATCACGATCGGGCCGCGCCAGATTGCCGGCTGCTCCTTCTCGATGAGAAAGCCGAGCGAGATGACCTTCACGCCGTATGCTTCGAGCGGAATGATCTTGTCGTCGCGCACCGCGGGCGCGGCATCCACGCCGAGCATGAG
Source organism: Gemmatimonadales bacterium (assembly GCA_038234895.1). Classification (GTDB taxonomy): domain Bacteria; phylum Gemmatimonadota; class Gemmatimonadetes; order Gemmatimonadales; family Gemmatimonadaceae; genus Gemmatimonas. The sequence goes on along the minus strand of JBBQSM010000138.1, from coordinate 9,069 downwards.
CGGGAGGTTGGGGCCGTAGATGTCGGCGTCCATGATGCCCACGCGCTTGCCTTGCGCAGCGAGCGCGAGCGCGAGGTTCACCGCAACCGTGCTCTTGCCGACGCCGCCCTTGCCCGACGAAACGGCAATGATGCGACCGAGCTGCGGATACACCACCGGCTCCGGCACCTTGGGCGGCGCCTTGGCGGCGGGCCCGGCGTCCATGACGGGGAGCGCGCGTCCCATGCCGCCTTTCGCGGGCGCCATGGCCGGTTCTGGCGCTGCGGGGGCGCTTGCGGCGCTCGACGCCGAGCTCTGCCGCGCCGGGGTGGGCTCCGCTTGGGCGGGATCGCGTACGTCCACGCGCACGTCGGTCACCCCCTCGAGCTGTTCGACGGCTTGTCGCACGTCGCGCACGAGGGTGGCGTCGTCGGAGGCGCCGAGGAGCAGGGTGAAGCGCACCATGCCATTGGTGGTCGTGGCGATATCGCGCACCATCTCGGCGGCCATGACATCGGCGCCGGTACGCGGGTTGCGCACGGTGGCGAGGGCGCCAGCGATACGCTCCTGAAGGGTCTGCATGTCGATTGGGTGGTTCGGGGGACTGGGCGGTCCGGGGGATCGCCGCATGACTACGGGAGAAAGGTAGGGGCGACGGCAGGGCGTTCCAACCCGAACCGGCAGACCGGCGTGGATCGGCGTGGATCCGCGGCGAAATGCGACGACCGGCGCGGAAACGGTGACGGCGCACTGACGCAACCAGTGCATGATGTCGGTGCGAGTCCGTCGGCCGATCCGGGCGTTCGACAGACGCGCATCGCGACAAGGAGCGGTGGGCATCACCGATCTCCGAGGCGCGGACTTCCTCCCAACGCTGGTTTACCGATCAATCCCGAGGTTCAGAATGTCTCGAATTTCTCCGTTCCATTTCGTCAATGCATCACTGGTGTTTGGCCTCATGCTGGCTGTGACCGACGTGGTGGCACAGTCGCAGTCGCCGTCGGGCGGTGGTGGTACCACGTCCGAGCTCGTCAACACGGCCTGCGAACAGGGGTACCTGACCAAGTGCGGTCAGCGCTCGCTCGGCGAGAAGTGCACGTGGACTGTTCACGTGGACTTCAGCGCCGTGCAGCGATCCGGCGGCTTCACGTTCGGCCAGGAGACCTGTGTATCGAAGGGGTACGTCGATTTGTACAAGGACTTCCAGTCAGAAAATCGCACCGGCGGCTGCTACGTCTTGCCGCGGACACCGTGGGATGCCAGCGGCTGGGGGCGGCGCGGTGACGAAGAAGATGGCGGCGAGGCGGAGACGTGCTGACATCGCTGGCCCGGAGGGTGCGCAGCACTCTCCGGGCGTTTCCGCAGCGCGTGCGATCATCCCTGCCCTTCGTCGGTGTGTGGCTCGTTGCGGCCGTTGTGCTGGCGACGCGAGCCGCTCCGAAGTCGGATGCGGCGACGGCAATTCTGCGTGATGCGCCGATCCATGCACCCTTCGCTCGACTCTTTCACGCAACGACCGGCACGGACAGCACGGGCGTATTCCGTGCCGTTGTTGTGGCTCAGCGCCAGGACTGCGACGGCAACCTGAGTATCGCGAGTGTGCTTTCCCGTCGCGCGATCGCGGGGGCGGTGCCGTTTCGCGCCGTGCTCATCGAGGGGGAGGCGAACGATACTGCTGCAATTCGCGACCGGCTGCCTCGCGCGCTGCGCAACGCGACCGTCGGTGTGCTGCAGGAAGACCAACGTCGCGCACTGCATGCGATGGGGCACCACGCAACCCCGCTGCTACTGCTGTTCGACGACCGCGGACGACTTCGGTTGTCCGCGCCCGTATCGGCCGATCCTGTACACGTGACCGCGATCCGCCGTGCAATCGAGCACCTCGTCACCAACAACCCCCTTCCGTGAGCGACGCAATGCCTGTCTCTGCGCGACATCACCGCACACGACCGCGCCTGAGTGTCCACGCGCGTATCTCCTGCGCGGCGCTGCTCGTCGGCGTGACCGCGACTGTCGGTGCGCAAACGCCGGCGCCTCGCAAGATGGTCGATCGGGCATGGGTTGCACTCTGGCACACCAGCGGCGATCCGGACGATGCACTGTTCGGACTCCCTCGCGAGCTCGTGGCCACCGATGACGGACTTTATGTGCTCGATGTCGGGACGAGGCAGCTCAGTGCATTCGCTCGCGATGCGCGAAAGCGCTGGACGGTTGGTACACAGGGTCGGGGCCCTGGCGAATTCCTCAAACCCGTCGATCTGGCGCTGATGCCGGGCGGAGAGATCGGCGTGCTCGATCCGGACAACGGCCGAGTGTCGGTCTTCACTGCGGCCGGCAAGTTCCGCACGACGACCGCGTCAGTCGCGGCCTCGGTCGCCACCAACCTCTGCGTCACTTCCGATCGGCGCATCTACTTCATTGTGGGGGCGCAGAACGCGCTCGTTATGTCCATCGATACGGCGGGGAAAGCGCTGAGCACGCACGAATTTCCCTGGGCCGTGCAAGCCAATACGCCAAGCATGATAAAGTCGGCGACGTTTGCGCGCGGACGGGCCGGCGCACAATGCACGCTCGCCACCACCTTCGGCTTCGGCATGGCCACGATACTCGGCGGACAACCGCTGACCACTCGGCCCTTCATCGAAAAACTCCCGCTCCCGCAGATCGAGCAGAAACGCGTCGGCAAGTTCACACAACAAACCGTGACGGCCGGCGAGAACGCAGCGCGCGCGGCATTCCACTGGCGGGATACGCTCTTCGTGAACTTTGCCGGCACTTCCAAGAACCCGCGTTTGCTCGATCTTTACGACAACAACGGGAACTACATCGAGAGCTGGACGCCACCGATGGGAGCCTGGTTCGCCTATGCCAACGGGATGCTGTACGCCGTCATTAACAACGCCGAATCACCGGAGATCGTGGCGTTCGCGGCCGCGTCCGACACAGCGCGCATACTCAAGGAACTTCGCGCCTCACGCTCGACGAGCCGACCGCAGCCGACTGTGAGAAAGCGTCAGCCCGGGAGTTGACCCGTCTGCAGGTAGGTGCGCGCTTCCGCGACCACGCGCGTACGCACCTGCTCCAACGATCCGACCAGCAACGCCCCCGAGGCCTTGGCGTGTCCGCCGCCATCGTAGCAGCGCGCGAGTTGCTGCACATCCACCAGACCGGTACTGCGAAAGGACACCTTCACCTTGCCGTGACCGAGGTCGCGAAAGAACAGCGCCAGTCTGGTACCGGTGATCGAACGCGGATGCTCCACGATCCCGTCCAGCTCCTCGCTCGTCACATCATACTTGTCCATCACACCCGCTTCCACCGAGATCCACGACAGCCCCAGCGCACTGTCCACTTCAAGCGAGCCGAGCGCGTCACGCAGCAGTCGCATACGCCCCACGCTCACCTGTGCGTAGATGCGACGGTACATCTCTTCCGGGTCCACACCCGCGGTGAGCAACGCCGACGCCACCGCGTGCGCGCGTGGCGACGTGTTGCTGAACCGGAAACTTCCCGTGTCCGTCAGAATCGCACAGTACAGCGACTGGGCGACCGCCGGAGTGAGCTCGAGACCCAAGGTGACGCACAGATCGAAGACCAACTCGCCCGTGGCACAGGCGGCAGTGTCGGCTACGGCGATTTGCCCCACCGGCTCGTCGCCGGCCACGTGGTGATCGATCACACCGATCGGCACCGTCAGCGACCGGACCTTGTCGGCCAGTCCGCCAAGCCGGCGCACGTCGTTGATGTCGAGCACGACCAATGCATCGATGCCGTCCAGCCCCTTTACGCCACGCGCACTCGCCTCTTCCACATCCGAACCCAGCAGGAATTCGAACATGTTTGGCCACGGCGTGGGATTGACGATGCGAGCCGTCACGCCTTGCTGGGCGAGCAAACGGGCCAACGCTGCCTCGCTCCCGCAGCCATCGCCGTCCGCGTTGATGTGCGTGGACAGCGCGACGGTCATACCAGGCCGGAACATTGCGCTGAATTCACGGATCGCCTGCGCTCTGGCGTCGGTGACCGCGTACAGATCGCGGCTGTGCAGATAGGCGGAGGGGGCGCCGGAAACGGGAGCGCTCATCTGCAGCTCCCCAAAGCGAAACCGCCGCTCGTCGACAACATCTCGACGAGCGACAGGTCGCGTCCGTGCGTACAGACGTCGGGCAAGAATCAGCCCTTGTTGAGCAAGCTGTGCTTCTGACCGTACGCGAAGTAGAACACCATGCCCAGTGCCAGCCACGCGCCAAGGCGGAGCCAGTTGGTCCAGCCCAAGCCATAGATCATCGCGCCGCACACCACGATGCCGAGCACCGACACGACCGGCACCATGGGAACGCGGAACGCGCGCGGCAACTCGGGACGCTTCACGCGCAAGATCCACACGCCGGCGCAGACGAGCATGAACGCGAACAGTGTGCCGATGCTGGTCATCTCGCCGACGATGTCGCCCGGCACAAAGCCGGCAAACGCCGCCGTGACGAAAAAGAACAGAATGTTCGACTTGTACGGCGTCTTGTACTTCGGGTGCGTGGCCGAAAAGATCGGCGGCACCAAGCCATCCTTGCTCATCGCATAGAACACGCGCGACTGGCCGAGGAGCATGACCAGAATGACCGAGGAGAAACCGGCCAGAATGGCGACGGTGACGAAGTTCGCGAGCCAGCCGTACCCAGTCATGTACTTCTCGATCACGAACGAGACCGACGCTTCACGCCCCGTGCTGCGGAAGTCCTCGACCGTTGCCACACCGCTGAGCACGTGCGCAAAGAGCACGTACAGAATGGTGCAGATGACCAATGAGCCGAGAATACCGATCGGCATGTCGCGAGAGGGATTCTTCGCTTCCTGCGCCGCTGTGGACACGGCGTCGAATCCAATGAAGGCGAAGAACACGACACCGGCGGCGCCGAGGATTCCCATGATGCCGCCGTAGTTGTGCACGATGCCGGTGGGCGCCGTGTACGTGGTGGCTTCCGGGATGTACGGCGTGTGATTGGCCGGGTTGATGAAACCCCAGCCCACTGCGATGACCACGATGACAATCGCGACCTTCGTGATCACGATCAGGCCGTTGACGAAGGCCGATTCCTGCGTGCCACGAATGAGCAGCATGGACAGCGCGAACAGCACGACAATCGCCGGGATGTTCATGATGCCCGAAACATCGCCACCCACCATCGTTTCGAAGGGCGAGTGGCTCCATTGATAGGGTACTGGACTGACTCCTATAATCTTTAAAAAGTTGTTCAGGTACTCGCTCCACGCGATGGCCACGGTGGCGGCACCGACCGCGTACTCGAGCACGAGGTCCCACCCGATGATCCAGGCAACCAGCTCGCCCATCGTCGTGTAGGAGTACGTGTAGGCGCTGCCGGCGATCGGGATCATCGACGCGAACTCTGCGTAGCACAGGCCCGCAAACGCGCAGCCGATGCCGGCCACGATGAACGCGAGTGTGACCGACGGGCCCGCGCGATCCGCGATGGCTGCGGCCGTTCGCACAAACAGGCCGGCGCCGATGATCGCGCCGATTCCGAGTCCGACAAGCGACCACGCGCCGAGCGTTCGTTTGAGGCCGTTTTCACCACCGGCCTCGCTGTCCTGCATCAGGCGGTCAATCGACTTCGTTCGATTCAAACGACTGGCCACAAAAACCCTCTCGAAAGTGCAACGGTGGGGACCGCCAAGAGCAGCGAGTGCCTTGCGTGCGGTACACGGCGCGCTCTAGTCGCCGCAGAGTGGTACAGCGGGCGAAGATGATCGGCGGTGCGGGCAGAGTCAAGCAGCAGGGACACGACTCGACGCGGACCCGCGCACGGCGACCAACCGAGCCGTGACGGGCCGCAACCGGCCGCTACAACGAGTAGTTCGGAGCTTCGCGCGTGATCGTCACATCGTGGGGATGTGATTCCCGCAGGCCCGCCGTGGTGATCCGCACAAACTCTGCTTCAGTGCGCAACACGTCGATCGTGCCGCACCCCACGTAGCCCATGCCGCTGCGCAGTCCACCAATCATCTGGAAGAGCACATCGCCAACTGGTCCCTTGTACGGCACCCGACCCTCGATTCCCTCGGGTACGAGCTTCTTGGGGGACATTTCGCCGTCTTGGAAATACCGGTCGGCGCTGCCGTCCTGCATGGCGGACAACGAGCCCATGCCGCGGATCATCTTGAACCGACGCCCTTCGAGCAGGAACGACTCGCCCGGGCTCTCTTCCGTACCGGCCAGCATCGAGCCCATCATCACGCTGGAGGCACCGGCGGCCAGCGCCTTGACGATGTCCCCCGAGTATTTGACGCCACCGTCGGCGATGACCGGAACGTCGCCCGCCCCCTCAACCGCGTCCATCACGGCCGTCAGCTGCGGAACGCCCACACCGGTGACAACGCGCGTCGTGCAGATTGAGCCGGGCCCGACGCCCACCTTCACCGCGTCGACTCCACGCTCCACGAGTGCGGCCGCTCCGGCACGGGTCGCGACGTTTCCGGCCACCAGCTGCACGTCGGGAAAGGCCTCCCGCACTTTCGCGGTGGCCTGGAGCACGCCGTCACTGTGCCCGTGCGCCGTATCGATGACGATCACGTCAACGCCGGCTTGAATAAGTGCGCGCGCGCGATCGAGATAGTCGCCGCCGGCACCGATCGCGGCGGCCACGCGCAATCGTCCATGGCGGTCCTTGTTGGCGTCCGGATGCTGGCGGCGCTTATGGATGTCCTTGACCGTAATCAATCCCCTGAGCACGCCAGCGTCGTCGACCACGGGCAGCTTTTCGATCCGGTGCTTGCCGAGGATCTTTTCCGCTTCGTCCAGCGTGGTGCCAACCGGGGCGATGATCAGATCGTCCGCCGTCATCACGTCGCGTAGCGGCCGATCGAGATCCCGTTCGAACTGCAGGTCGCGATTCGTCAGAATGCCGACCAATTGCCCCTGGTCGTTGACGATCGGCACGCCGGAGATCTTGAAACGCATCATCAGCGAGACCGCTTCGCGCAGGGAAGCGGTCGGCGAGAGCGTAATCGGGTTGAGGATCATGCCGCTTTCGGAGCGCTTCACCCGATCCACCTCGGCGGCCTGCCGGTCGATCGACATGTTTTTGTGCAACACGCCAATCGCGCCGGAGCGGGCCATCGCGATGGCCATCTCGCTTTCGGTCACCGTATCCATGGCCGCAGAGACCAACGGCACGTTGAGCGCGATCCCGCGCGTGAACCGCGACTTGAGGCTGACGTCCTTCGGATGCGTCAGCGAATGCCTCGGCGACAACAAGACATCGTCGAAGGTGAGCGCGAGATCCTCGCGCACCCGCGACGGACGGCTGTTGGACGGCGCGCCATTGCGCGAAAGCCCGCTGCCGGCGTGATCGCCGGGCGCGGGCTTTGAGGAGATACTGCTGTTTTCAGTAGTCGAGGGTGCCATTTTGGAACTTAGACGCTCGGCCAACCGCTGTCCAGCGGGTCAAGACAGCCGCGATGGTACGAGTGCTCGCGACGCGTCTGGCGGAGACTACGCCTCGTCCGAGTCGCTTCGACGCGCCATGCGACGCAGGCGTCGCTTGAGATGCGGCGGCAGGAAGAAGCTCGCCGCGCCGACCACCCGGGTCACGTTCAGTCGCGAGATCTCCGTGATCGGCCCGTTCCAATGATCGAGTAGCACCCGCCGCCCCGCCTGATCCATCAGACGCTGAACCGCGAGCATGACGAGAAACACGTCATCGACCTGCCCGAAGAACGGAATGAAATCGGGTACGAAATCGAGCGGCGAAACCATATAGGCTAACGCACCCAGCACGAGCAGCCGGTCGAGGCGGGACACGCGCGCGTCACGCATGAGACCAAAGAGCAGCCGGATGTACGACGGAATCTGTCGGATGGCGCCAACGACCGTGCGCTTGGCGCCGGTGCGTGGTCGCCGCTCGTCTGCGATCATGCCGCCGCGCCTGGCGGCACAATAGGCGGTGCCATCGGGGGTCCGGCGGGCGCGATGCCCTGCCCCGACTGCCCTGCGGCGGCTGAACCTGCGGTTGCCGTACCTGCGGTTGCGGTGCCCGCTCCGGTCGTGGACGGCGGCGCACCGACCTGATCGGCCGCGGTCTTCGCGGCGTTGACGACATCGGTCGCGACGGACATGGTGGTTTGCGCCACGCCGTTCAGCACGCCGACCGCTCGATTGAGCAGGCCCATCGTCTCGGAGATGGTTCCAACGGCGACGCCGCCGGCGCGGAGCTTGTCCTCGACGCCTTCAGCAAACCGCTGAAAAACATTGACCACAGCGGCGGGCTTTTCGGCGTACTTGGTCTCGAGAAACTCGACGTAGTCGAGCACCTGATACAGGCGCTCGTCGGTGAGTGTGTCGAGCTTACGGTTGATACGCTCGCGAACGTACGGGTTCATCAGACTTCTCCCGCGTCACAGTCGGACGCGAATACGGATGACGCAGCAATGTCGATCGCCTGCCGTACGCGCCACGAGAGCCGATCGATTCACCCGCGCCAGCGTTTCCGTTCGCCGCGCGCGTCGATATGGCAATATGGCTTGGAAAAGCGGCTGCTGGAGTAGACCCCGAGGCCTCCCGCCAGTTCCGGATGCGTGCGCTCCACCCATTCCACCGCGCTCTCGACACGGTACGCATCGAAAATCGTCATGCGCCCGTCACCGTCTGCGTCGATCACCACGTCGGCGGCGTCTCCGTACAGGTGCCGTGAGTCACGCGCCGACCCCTCAACCCCGGCATTGTGCATCGGCGTACGAAAGCCCGAGTGCACTTCGATCTTGAAGTCGATGGTTTTCTCTCCGCGACGACGCGCCAGCTCCACCATCACCAGTTCGATCTTGTCGAGCACGCGCGGATCGATGGCGACGTAGCGGGGCCACATGGTTTGCGAATCGTGGGATATGAAGTCGCGCACTTTCAAATGACGCGTGAGATGCAGATCAAGCTGCGCCTCATACACTTCCGCAAAACCGTCCGGACGTTCGGCCTGCTCACCATGCGACCACTCGGCGGGATACCGGCCGATCTGATAGCCGTTGAGCGTGCTTCCCAGCTTGAGTTCAAACGGCACCAGCACCGCGAGACGCGGCGACGTG
>JBBQSM010000137.1:0-12597 GCA_038234895.1 Gemmatimonadales bacterium | reverse complement strand
CGTGGACCGCCGGATGAACACGATCGTGCCGACTGCGCTGCCGCCGCTGTCGGAGGCGGGGAAGACACTGCATCAGTCGCTGTTCGTGGCGGACATGCACGCCGACCAACTGCTCTGGGGCCGAGACCCGCTGGTGCTGGCCAGCCAAGGCCATGTGGATGTGCCGCGGCTGCAGCAGGGCAATGTGGCGCTGCAAGTATTCTCGGTTGTGACCAAGACGCCGCGCGGCATCAACTACGATCGCAACACGGACGAGACGGACAACATTCTGCTGCTGGCACTGGTGCAGCGGTGGCCGGTGGCCACATGGCGCAGCCTGCGGGCGCGTGCCGTGTATCAGGCCGACAAGCTGCACGATGCCGCGGCGCGGTCCGGCGGCGCGCTCACGGTCGTGCGCTCACGCGAAGAGCTCGCGGCGTTCATCGTTCGGCGCGCCGGTGCGCCGAAACTCGTGGCCGGTGTGCTCGCCATCGAAGGATTGCACGCGCTCGACGGCCGGTTGGAGAGTGTCGACTCCCTCTTCGCGGCCGGCTATCGCATGATGGGGCTCACGCACTTCTTCGACAACGAAGTCGCAGCGAGCGCGCACGGAGTGTCGCACGCGGGGCTCAACGACTTCGGCCGTGCGGTCATCGCGCGCATGGACTCGCTCGGCATCATTGTCGATCTCGCGCACGCGTCGCCGCAAACTATTGCCGACGTGCTGGCCATTGCCACGCGCCCGATGGTCGTGTCGCACACCGGCGTGGCCGCGACGTGTCCCGGGCCGCGCAATCTCACCGACGCGCAGCTGCGCGCGATCGCGGCCAAGGGCGGCCTTATCGGTATCGGCTACTGGGACGGAGCGGTGTGCACACTGGGCGTAGAGTCGATCGTGCAGGGAATCATGCACGCCGTGCGGGTGATGGGGGCGGAGCACGTGGCGCTCGGTTCGGACTACGACGGCGCGACGCACATGCCCTTTGCCACGAACGAGTTGGCGCGCATCACCGATGGCTTGCTGCGGGCGGGAATGTCCCCCGATGACATCCGGCGGGTGATGGGCGGGAACGTGCTGGAACTGCTAGCCAAAGCGCTGCCGTCTGCGGCGGACGGTCGGGCACCAGCGGTCAGCGCGTCGCGTTAAGTGCGCATGACCCGTTTCGCTTCGACCGTTCCCGTTTTGCGCGTGACCGATGTGGCGCGCAGCATCGCGTGGTACCAGAACATTTTGGGCTTTGCGGTGACCACGGTGCCCGACGATGCCCCGTTCACATCGGCGTTTCTCACCCGAGACGGCGCGGAGCTCGTGCTGCGCAGCGGACGTTCAGCGGCGGTGCGTGCCGGCTCGGCGGACGATTGGGACGTCTATCTGCGTCTTGAGGGCGGCGAGCTGATCGCGCTGCTCGACGACGCGCGCCGTCGCACGCCGCGGGTGCGCGGACCCGAGCGCATGCCGTCGGGGTGGGTGGAGTTCGAGCTGGAGGACCCCGATGGACACCGCATCTGCATCGCGGAGTCGCTGTCGGATACGCGCGGGATACCGGAGGCGGTGCGGTAGCTCGTTGGTATGGCGGCGGAGTTTTCGCCGCTAGCGGCCGGCGGTGCAGCGCTGCAGCACGGCCAGTGCGTTGGCCACGGGGCGTTCGCCTGTCGCATCCGACGGCTTGTTGACCACGCGCAGCCCGTTGGGCGCGCGCGCATCGCGCACCACCATCGCCGATGATCCACCGCCGTCGAGGTTGACGGCATCGGTGGCGCCGAGTGCCCGAAAGAGGTCGGCGGTTTCACGCAGCGACATGCCCACGCTGTAGCCCGGTTGCCGGCCATCGATCACGGCGATGAGCAACCGCTGCCCGCGTTCGGCGAAACCGACGGCGGTACGCGGGTTGAGTCCGCGAAAGCCGGCGTTGCTGACTGAATCGACTGTGCCGAGTATGACGCTGTCGCGCAGCAGCGCGGGCATGCCGCCGACGGCGGTGCGTGGTGTGATCGGTGCAATGCCGCGTTGCACGCGTACCGTGTCGCCCGCGCGGAGTTGCGTGGCCACGTTGCCAGTCGCGCGCATTCCCACCAGCAACAGCGTGTCGCCAGTAACGATCGCGCGGCGAGTCGGCGGCAACGGCGTGGCCACGTACTGCGGTTCAGGGTTGCTGCGCGTGACCGGCGTGAGCAGCCAGGCCGTTGGTGCGACGGTCGAATCGAGCGGAATGCCCCAGCGCGCGTCCACCACGCCGGCTGTGCGCGCATCCGGCCGGTTCCAAGTCTGCAACGGCAGGTCGCCGCGCGCCGAACGCACCATGCCCGTCACGCGAAGGCGTCCGATCCACGGACGACCGGCGCTGTCCATGGCGAAGACGGCGCGATCGATGGGGCCGGAGTAGAGCACGCCGTTCTCGATATGCGGCCCAACCGGCACGCCGGGTGGCGCAAAGAGGAAAAAGTCGGCGTTGACGGCGGCGATCGGGCGTTGCGCCGCATCGATGCCCGAGAGCAGTGCGCTCGTGGTGGCGCGACCCACGGCGACCGACGCGCCCTTGACGGCGGTAAGTGACACGCACGAGCGCAGGTCGATGTCCAGCACCACGGCACGCCACGGCTCGGCGAGCTTTGTGAGACGGTGCAGTTGCACACCGGGCGCGATCGACTCGCTCACGACGGAATCGGCGTAACCCCGTGCGTTGTTGGCAACGGCGCCGGAGTTCGCCACGCGACGGCCGGTGGTGGCGCAGGCCGATACGAACATGATCGCCGCAAGCAGCGCGGCGGTGCACGAGCGGCGCAGGCCCAGAACGGCTGAACGCGTGCGTACTGCCGGCAATCGCCGCACTACCAGTCCGTCGGGACGTAGTCCTTGAGGAAATTGCCCCACATGTGTTCACCCGTGTTGATGCCGGCGATGATCGGGTCCACAATGCGCGCCGCACCGTCCACGATATCGAGCGGCGGATGGAAGCGATGCTCCGCGACCTTGCGCGCCGCGATCTCCGCCGGATCTTCGTCGGTCACCCAGCCGGTGTCCACGGCGTTCATGTGAATACCATCGTTCACATAGTCGGCGGCGGCGGTGCGCGTCATCATGTTGAGCGCGGCCTTGGCCATGTTCGTGTGCGGATGGCGCGTCGTCTTGAACTTGCGATAGAACTGCCCTTCCACCGCCGACACGTTCACGATGTGCTTGTCACGACCGGGCGTGCGCATCATGAGCGGCTTGAGACGCGCATTGATAATGAACGGCGCAATCGCATTCACCAACTGCACCTCCAGCAACTCCACACTCGGCACTTCCGCCATCAGCATGCGCCACGAATTGCGGTCGCGCAGATCCACCTGCTGCATGTCCTGATCGAGTCGCCCTTGGGGAAAGAGCGCCTGCTGGGCCGCGACTTCTTCGGGCAGTAACCGCACCTGCGAGAGCTGCGCGGCGTGCGTGAGACCGGCCACGTCGGAGAGTGACTGCGACGCCACGGCGGAGCCGGTTGCATCGACCGCGTCGCCTTCGGGGAGCATGCTGTAGCCGCGCAGTCCTTCGTATGCGCCCAGCAACTTGCGATGCGGCTCGGCCATGTCACTGAGCGATACCGTCTCGCCTTCCATCATGTGCGCGTAAAAATCGGGCGGACGGCGCACGGTTTGACAGGCGTTGTTGACGATGAAATCGAGCCGGTCGCGTGTGGCGATCAGATGCTGACAGAACGCTTCCACGCTGGGCGTGTGACGCAAGTCGAGCCCGAAAATCTCAAGGCGGTGTCCCCACTCCGCAAAATCGGGTTCGGCGGCGTACCGCGCGGCCGAATCACGCGGAAAGCGCGTGGTAACAATGAGCGACGCACCAGCGCGCAGCAGCTTGATCCCTGCCTGATACCCGATCTTGACGCGACCGCCGGTGAGCAGCGCGACACGACCCGTGAGATCGGCCAACTCCGAGCGCTTGGCGTAGTTGAACAGCGCGCAGGGTGGGCAGAGCTGATCATAGAAATGATGGATTTCGGTGTAGTTCTGCTTGCAGACGTAGCAGTTCTGCGGCTCCAGCGCTTCACGGAATTCCGGATTGTCCAGTACGTCCTGCTGCGCAAACTCGCGCGGCGGAAAGACGTTGGGAGTGGTGAAGATCGTTTCGCGCCGCAGTTTGCGAATGCCCGTTTCCGACAGCACGGTTTCTTCGCGGTGCACCTTCTGCGCTTTGCGGTGCCGCTTCGTTTCCTTGACCAACTGCCGGCGACGGATCGCATCGGGACGCGACACCTCGCCGGCGGCGTGCAGCAACCGATTGCGTTCACTTTCGGGTACGCCTGCGAGCAGTGCACGGTCGGCAATGATCGACTCGAGCAATTCGGCCGCATCGCGCAGCCGGTCAGCGATGGTCTGGCCGGCGAGTGCGGGGGTGCTGCCGGCGGTGGTGTCCTGAACGGAATCGGAAACTGAAGTCATGAAAACGATGTGAGTGAAACGAAACGTCGCGTACTTACTTGCGCAGCATCGCGCCGGTGAGCTTGCCGAGCGCGCCGAGTGTGGTCTGCGCGGCGTTGAGTCCGAGCTTGAAGTCCTTGTCTGAGTAGGTGGAGTAGAGATCCGTGGGCTGATGCCACTGCGGATCCCACCCGTTGCCTACCTGCGTGCCGCGCTCGTTCTCGCGCAGGCTGATGGCTGCCACGATGTCCATGAACGGTCCCGAGTCGGTGTTAGTCATGTGCGGACCGACCTGTGCCGGATAGTCGGTGGCGTACTTGGAATTCGCGGCATGAAACGCCCAGGCCAGTGCCTGCGCGCCGAGTGCCTGCTTGGCGGTCATCTGGAATTCGATGTTCACATCGGCTTCCGGACGCTGTTCCTTGCGCATGGTGCCATCGGGATTGGGCATGCCGTGATCGAAGAGCATCATGTCATGCTGGATCATGCCCAGCCACTTGGGCTCCGGATACTTCTTGGAGCCGGCGGGCGATTCCTTGCCCTGCAGCGCTTCACGCTGCGCGACATACGCGCGCGCGCCATCGAGACCGCTCTCTTCGTTGTTGAACAGGATGAAGCGAATGGAGCGCTCGGTCTGCACATCGGGGTTGCTGAAGATGCGCGCCAGCTCCATCACGATCGCGGTGCCGGAGCCGTCATCGTTGGCCGCTTCGCCGTAGCCGATGCCATCCATGTGGGCGCCCACGATGTACATCTCGTCGGGACGTGTGGTGCCGACCTTGGTGCAATACACTTCCTGCCGCTGTCCCGGCGCGGTGAACTCGGCGTTCATCTGCCGCAGCTTGAGATCGGCCTGGGCCAGCGAGTCGGCGTTCACGCCAGTGCGCGCACGCACGCCGCGGGGGCGACCACCGCCCTGCGCGACCATGGCGGGCGGACGCGGCCCCGCGGCGGCTCCCCGACCACCGGCACCCGGCGCTGGAGCACCGGCCGGACGCGGGGCGGGTGGCCGCGGCTGCCAGTCGTAGGTGATGCGTTCGGTGTTGGTACAGCCATAGCTCTTGAGCTGCGCTTCGATCCAGTCTACCGCGTCCCGGTTTCGCTGCGTTCCCTGCCGACGGTCGCCGAACTGCGTAAGGGACTTGATCGTGGCCTTGTACTTCTCGAGGTCGAGCCGCGAGACCATGGCGGCGATCGGATCGGCCGAGTCGGCGGCAGCGGCCGGCGCCTGGGCGACGAGCACGGACGTCGAAAGCAGCGACACGGCGAGCGTCGAGGCCGCGAGTGTCAGCGCCGCGGCGCCGAAACGGGGGTGCGTGGGACGGGTCATGGGCGGCGGGGCGGGGACGGGGGTGGTTGGCCGGCGTAACGACGCGCTCGGCGACTCCGGCAGGCGCGGCTGCCCGGTCCCGGGCGGCGCGCGCGTACTCAGGAGAATAACCGTCCAGCGGCCGGACCGTGCGACTACGGCTTCAGGTCGCAGCTCTGGCCCGCTCGTTCCGCAGGCGCGATCCACAGGCAGCCACGCATCTGTGCACTGCCGTCGCGTATGGACACGAGACGAAGCGCGATGCGTCCGCCCTGCATGACGTCGAGTCGTGCGAATCCCGTCCCTGTTTCACGCGCGAGCGGGGCGCCGCCGCGCCCCTTGAATCGTCCGACCTTTGCCTGGCTACCCGCGCCGGAAACGAGCGTGAAGCGTGCGCCGGGTCCGCTGAACAGCTCCAGGTCGTGGTCGTGGCCTGCTGCATAGAGGACCACGAGGTTGCTGTCCAATGCATTGGCGAGCGCCGTGCGGAAGCGCGCGTTCCGACGATTGGGGATGTCCTGCGGGTTGAAGGGCCATCCGAGGAACGGGTGCCCGTGAGGGCCGTTGGACGCGAGCGGATGATGCGCAACGACGATCGTGGGACGCTCCGGCGCGACCGCGATCATGCGCTCGAGCTCGCGCGCGGCATCCTCTGTCGTATTGGCGGTACACCCGGGACCGCGTGAGGCATTTTCTGCGTTCGGCGGTGGCAGCTCGAGCGCCGTCAGCCACCATTGGCTGTCGATGGCGATCACGCGGAGCGCGTCGCCTGCACTCCCGAACGGAAGCTCTGCAGGTCCCGCGCAGCCGGGAGCGGGGAGAAACAATGCGCGTCCGCCACTTTCGCGGGCAATGAACGCGGCCTGACGAACCACCGCGTCTTTCCCTTCGCTCCATGCGTTCCTGACGTCCCTGTACTCGCTCCAATCGTGATTGCCGGCGACGAAGAGGGCACGTGCGGATCCTGCTGCCCAGAGTTGGGCGCGCAAGACGTCCTTGAGTCGTTCGACGTCGGGACCCTCGCCTGATGGAAGCCCCCTCGGGTAGAGGTTGTCGCCGAGGAACACCACGAGTGTCGCCGGCGGCGCCTCATTTGCCATGCGCCGCAATGCGACGAGCACCGCATCGTCTCGGCGCGCGGCACCAGCGTCGCCAATGAGGAGCACGGTCTGCCGAATGTCGCTCGCGTCGAACGTCGCGACGGGACCGGGGCGGACGAGTCGCGCGTTCGGTGTCGGTCCGCTGGAGCAGCCGACGACCAGAGCAGCGCAGAGGGCGACGACTGCGACGACGACTGCGGCGACGACTGCGGTCGGCGGCACCACGACCGCGCTGGTACGGCGCACCGCACGACTCACGAGTCGATCGCCCGTGGCGTCTTGAGCAGCCACAGGGGCGTGGGCAACACGCGAATCACGATCGGTGGTCGCATGAACGCCACCTCGCCGTCATACGCGACCTTCACCGGGCGCGTGCGGAATGCAGCGGCCGGCTCCACCACCAGCTCCTGCAAGCGAAAGTGATCGACGCCACCGGCGCTGCCCAACTGGCCCATCGCGCCTCGCAGCATGAGCCCGACCATGGCGGCGGTGCCGATCGGCCTGAGGATCACTGCGGTCAGGTGGTGAGCCGTGTCGTCACCCTCGGGCGGAGCCGTGTCGATGAGCCCGAGCTGTTCCAGCTGCAGGCGATTGTTGCCGACGAAGAGCGTGAGGGTGCGTACCTCGCGACGCTCGTGCTCCAGTGCAACACGCAGACGGAGTGGGTCCTGCGCACGCAGCAGGGTGACCATCGCTGCGCCGAGTGAAATCAGGCGACTGCGACCGAATCGCGCCTGCCAGCGCTCGCGGTCCTGCAACAGCTCCGGATACAGGCCGAGGCTGGCGTTGACGAGGAAGAGCTGATCGTTGATTCCCGATACCTGCGCCGGCTCCGGTCGCGCCATGAACAACCAGCGCAGTGCCTCCGCGCTCTCCGTCGGTGCGCCATGCTCGCGCGCGAAGTAGTTGAAGGTGCCCTCGGGAATCACGCCCATCGTGCAACCGGCGGTGTGTGCGACCTGCGCCACCGTATTGATCGTCCCATCGCCACCGACCGCCACCACGGCTGAGTCGTCGCTCCGGGCCTGCGCTGCGGCATCGCGCGCGACACGCTCGAGCTCACCGGGGTTGGCGAACCATATCCGCCCGGTGCGGCCGGCTGCCTCCAATTCCGACATGATGGACTCGCGTGCAGCGTCCGTGGCGGAGCTACCCGACTTGCCGTTGATCACGAACTGCAGCGGCGCCGAGGCATCGAAGGAGGGACGTTGTAACGCGGACGGTTCCTTGGGCGTTACGGCGTTCGCATGGATCATGTGGCCGTGCTCCTGGGGCGCGCGGAAAGTGCGAGAGCGGACGTGAAATCGGAGCCGTCATGCGTGCACCAATCGTGCCGAGCCGGAGCCGCGTACGATGGGGTGGCCTGCGCACCCGTGCGGGACCGGGTTACCCGGTAGCTGCCGTCACGCGTACAGCGACCTGAGCGACTCCGGCGTCATCCCCGCCGTCCAGTGGAGCGCGTGCCAGCCTGCCGCACGGGCGGCCTCGACATTCTCCAACGTGTCATCGACGAGCAGCAGGTTATCGGCATCCACGCCGACGTCTTCCTGCACCGCCGCGAAGTACGCCGCCTCCGGCTTCCTGGCTCCGACTCGCGCTGAGTGGTACATGCCATCGACGTGCCTGGCCAACCCCATCGTCTCCATGAGGTACGTCGCCCGCCGCTGCTCCTGATTGGTGGCCAGGTAGACTCGCACTCCTGTCGCTCGGGCGAGCGCGAGCTCTTGCAGCAGCGGCTTGGCCACACGTGAATCGCGGCTGAACCAGTACTCGAGCAAGGTTTCCGCGGCGAGATGTGGCGCGATCGACGTCAACACGGCGGGCAGATGTGCCATGATGTCCGTGCGGCCAACCACGATGTCGCCCCAGTGCGGCGCGAAGAATCTCTCGTTGAACACGGCTGGATCGAGCTGCAGGTCCGCGCGCAGCGACGTCTGCCAGTGACCGCCGTCTGATGGGCGACCTGACACGAGCACACCATCGACATCCACCATCAGGGCACGTATCGGCACTCGACCTTCCTCTGAATGAGCATCACCGTACAGCGGGCAGCCAAAGAATCATCGTCACACTCGCGATACCGCCTGCGCACACGGCAGCCAACGCGAACAGAACCACCGACATCAGCCGCGGCCCCCAGACGCTCCCGCGCTCCTGCGCGACAAAGTATCCCTGCAGCACGGTGAGTGGCACGAAGACGTACACGCCAAAGGCGAGCGTGGTGAGAAACGGTCCGGTGAATGTCTTCGGGTCGAATCCCACCGGACGCTGGTGAATCATCAGCCACAGAAATACCCCGAGCCGGAAGAAGAAGACGCCACTTGCCGCGAGAAACGTCCGGAGCGCCCACCGCCGGTGCGCGGCGTAGTCACGGGCACGCGCCGAGCGCCAGGCGAGCAGCGCACAGACGACGATGATGACCGCGTTCAGCGAGATCGCGATGTGCTGGGACAGTCGCGCGACTGCGCCCCGGTCCCACACCAGGTAGAGGCCGGCGAAACTCGAGAGGATCACGGAAGTCATGTAGCTCCGACCGACCCAGCGATGCACGACTGGCATGCGCCGACGGATGCCGGGAACGAGCTGGAGCGCCCCCGCCGTCATGATGACGATGGCGATCAGGACGTGGGTCATGAGCGCCGCGTTGCCCGCTGCATCGCCGGCGACGTATCCCCGCGGCATGACATGATTCCAGCGGGCCGTGTCACCGGTGATGAGCGCACCGCCATACACCAGCGCGATGTACAGCGAAAAGATGAACTGGCCTGCCACGGTGACCACGAGCCATGTCATGGCGGCGCGCCCCAGCAGGCGGCGGGCTCCCGGCACCGTCGTGAATCCTGCCGAGTTGGGCGCGCGTAGAGCGGAGTGTGCTTCGATTGCGGTCGACATGCGTGCCGGTGGCCGGATGGTCGTGATCGATGTGGCCGGCGTGCGCCGGCGGCGTGAACCTTCGAGTTCTGCAGTATCCCTACGAAACGGCGCGGGACAGAGTGATGACCGTTGGTATCATCGACATGATCGCCGGTACCGCGTTGCACGCGGACGTCTCACGTGTGCCGACCGTATCCACGACGTATCTGCAGGGAGTGATCGACTACGCGCTGACGCGCGGTGTCTCACACAGGGCGCTGCTGATGCACGCGGGCATCAGCGAGACAGAGCTGCTGCGTGTGGATGCGCGTCACCCGATCGAACGGTTGTTTGCCATACTCGATGCAGGGGCTGCACTCGCGGGTGACGCCGCGTTCGCGCTGCACTTCGGCCGGTACGTACCCTGTGAACAGGTCTCGCTGGCTGCGCCGCTCGGGCGCTCTGCGGCGACGGTGACGGAGGCGCTGGTGATGGTGAATCGCTACGCGCCGCTCGGGATCGACCTTCCAGGCTGTCCAAACGGCAATCGCTTCGCCTTCGAATCAGATCGTGCGGGACTCTGGCTGTGCGACAGTCGCCCGGCCGACGCCTGGGCGCCGCTCACGGAGTTGGTGTTCTCGCGCATGGTGCAGGGTATCCGCCGTATCCAGCAATCCGACGTCGTGCGCGCAGTGTATGTGCGCCACGCTGCGCCGGCGCATCGCGACGCGTATGACGATGTGTTCGGCGTTCCCGTGCACTTTCAAAGCGGGCGCAACGCGATTCTGCTGGACAAGTCGTACCTCGATACGCCGTTGACGCCGCAGCCCGCCCACGTCACGCGCATACTCGCCGCACATGCCGATACGCAGCTCGCCACACTCGATCGGTCGCGGAGCTGCCGGGCGCGACTCGAATCGGAGCTGCGCGCCCTGCTTCACACCGGCGATGTGGGCGTGGAGTCGCTCGCGCGTCGCATGGCCATGAGCCGACAGACGCTCTATCGCCGCCTGAAAGCCGAGGGGACGACGTACGAGCAGGTGCTGGAGGAGCTTCGGCGCGCCATCGCGCTTGAGGCGTTGGGCACGGGAGACGCATCGGTGCGAGCGCTCGCGGCTCGGCTGGGGTTCGCCGAGACCGCCGCGTTTTCACGCGCGTTCAAACGATGGACCGGGAAGAGCCCAAGTCTTCTGCGCGGTACCGTCACCGCGTCCCCTCTCCCATCCGCGTCGCCACAATCGGATCCTCGCTCCCGCGCGTCCACGGCACCGCTGGCCACCAGCGGACATTCGGCGGAGGTGAGACGGGTTCCACGCTCTCACCCGGGCGCGGCGTGAGCAGCGGAACCTTGGCCGAATCGGCCGCAGCCATCGCCCGCTCGATCGGTTCCGTCCAGCCGTGATACGCCAGCGCGAACAGTCCCCAGTGCACCGGTAGCATAACGCGTCCGTTCACTAAGGCGTGTGCGCGCACCGCCTGTTCGGGGCCCAGATGCCAGTCGGGCCACGCCTGTCCGTACTGCCCCACCTCGATCATGGTCAGGTCAAACGGACCGAGGTGCCGTCCGATTTCTGTCAGGCCCGGAAAGAGCCCCGTGTCGCCGGAATACCAGACACGATGCGACGGCCCCACCAGCGCGAACCCCGCCCAGAGCGTGCGATCGTTGTCGAGCAGCATGCGTCCGGAGGCGTGACGGGCGGGCGTGGCCACTATCTCAAGCGTACGTCCCGCGGCGCCGATTGTGGTGGACTGCCACCAGTCCAGCTCCACAATGCGCGCGGCTGGAACACCCCACGCCTCGAGGTGCGCGCCCAGCCCCAACGGCACGATGAACACCGTGGTCCAGTCGAGCATCGCGCGGATCGTGCCGCGGTCGAGGTGGTCGTAGTGGTCGTGCGACACGATCACCGCGTCGATGGGCGGCAGGTCGGCGAGCGCGAGGAGGGGCGGATTCCACCGCTGCGGGCCGGCGAGACGTGTAGGCGACGCCCGATGGCTCCAGATCGGATCGGTGAGCACGCGCACGCCGTCGATTTCGACCAGCGTGGACGAATGCCCGAACCACGTCACGCGTAGTCCGGTGGAGGGCATGAGTCGGAACTGCGCCGGCGTGATGGCCGCCACCAGGAGCGGCTGGCGCGGCGTGACGTACGGACTCGCATCGAGCAGGTCGCGCAGCGCGCGCGGCAGGTCGTTGGCCAGCGGCTGCGGGTTCACGAACCGGTCGTCGCGCCACTGCGGCGACTGCCGCATGCGCGCCAGCCGTGCGGCGCGCGGGCGGGCGCCAAGGCTGCGCGAGCTGTCGATGAGCAGGATGGCCAGCAGCAGGAGCACGGCCGCGGCGAAGGCGGCGAGCAGGCGGGTGACGAAGGGGCGGAGCAGGGAGTGGGTGGTCGGTGGGTGATGTGATCAATCGGCGGCCTCGGCCAACCAGCGCAGGATCTCTGACGAAAGCGGTCCGCACGTGGCAGTGCTTCTATCGACTGTCAGAACGCACCGGTATGCTGAGGGACCGCGCGGAAGGACAGGATTTCAAAGTCCCCATCACTGCACGGACACGCACAATCACCGGGTGCAATGCCCGCCCTCCGGACTCCGCACATGAAGTGGAAACTACTGCGCGTGGCACTGATGACGATGCTTGTTCCTTTCGCTGGCGTGAAGGCACAGGGCTTCCCGCTCTTCCCGAGCTACACGTTCGCCGGATGCGACGGACAGCGATCATGCCACACGGCGCGCTTCTTTCTGTCCGCGCCCTACTTTGACACCCACGTGCAGGCGGAAGTTGTAGACGTGCGACTAAACGTGGAAACCCAGTGGATGACTCGGGGCGCCTTCCTGGATTGCGGGATGGGATGTGCTTGGAGCACCAACGTTGGAGACGTCCACTTTGAAATCCGCGACGACTTCTTCCACGCAGGCGGGTCCTGTTGGGCCTATGCGCCG
>JBBQSM010000136.1:0-12699 GCA_038234895.1 Gemmatimonadales bacterium | reverse complement strand
GCGGACAGGACCCGCTCAACTTCCCGATCAAGGTCAACAACCGGCTCGCCAACCTGCTCTCCATGTCCGAGCGCGGTGACGGTGCGCCCACGACCAATATGCCCGCGATCTTCAACATCCTGAGCACGGAGCTCACGGGCTACGAAACGAAGCTCGAGACGATCTGGAAGACGGACCTGGTTGCGGTGAACAAGGAACTCTCGCGTCTCAAGCTCCCACTCATCGATCCGTCGTGCGCCAAGACCGAAGGGTGCGTGGCGACGCCGTGATGCATCCCCCTCTGACGAACCGTCTTATGTCCCGTACTCACGCTGTACTCGCCGCGCTTTCGCTCGGCACGGTCACGCTCTCCGGCTGCACGCTGCAACGGGCGCAGCCGGCGGGCACGACCTCTGCCCTGCAGACGTCGCCCGTTGACGATCACATGGGGCACATGTCGGCGGCCGACAAAACAGCGCCTCTTATCTTCGTTAATGGCGCGCTGCAGGCGCCGACAGGTACGCCAGGTATCCCCGCCAGCAACGCCACGGCCGCAGCGCGCTTGGCGGCCAGCCCGCGCCATTCGGAGTGGGTGAAGGTGGGCATGCCCGGCACCGCCGACTCGCTGATGGCGTGGGTCGTCTATCCGGCCAGCCCGAATAGCCGCGCCAAGGCGCCGGTGGTGGTCGTGGTGCACGAGATCTTCGGCCTGTCCACGTGGGTGCGTGGTGTGGCCGACCAGGTCGCGGCCGATGGCTTCATCGCGGTCGCGCCGGACTTCCTTTCTCGCGTGCGCGGTGGGCCAAGCAACGTCGAACTCTCCGGCGACTCGGCGCGCAAGCTCATTGCCGGGGTGAATGCGGCGGAGAAGAACGCCGTGATCAGCGCGGCCGCGAACTACGCGATGATGTTGCCGTCGGCCCAACAGAAGTACGCCGTGATCGGCTACTGCTGGGGCGGCACGGCGTCGTTCGGGCACGCCGTGAATGGTGGCGTGAAGGGCTTCTCCGGCGCCGTGCCGTTCTACGGCGCGCCGTACATGACGCAGGGTACGCCTGCGACAGCCACCACGGCGGCGGTCCCGTCCACCGTCAGCGCAGATTCACTGGCCAAGATCAAAGTGCCGGTGATGCTGCTGAGTGGCTCGAAAGACGCACGCATCGGTGCGGCCATGCCGGCGATCGACTCGATCATGAAGTCGATGAAGAAGGAGTACTCCGGCACGAACTACGAGGGAGCGATTCACGGCTTCCTGCGCGCGCAGAACGATCCGATCACGCAGGGCCCGGCTCGACCGGGCTCCGCGCCGCGCACCGACGCTGACTTGCAGGCGGAACAGGCGGCCAATCTCACAGCCGCGAAGGACGGCTGGCCCAAGACGATCGCGTTTCTGAAGAAGAATCTTGGGGTGAAGTAAGCACTGCGTCAGTTTCCCAATGTGGCGGCGTGCCAGTTGACGCGCGCCGTGCATTGGGAGCAGCTCGCGGGCTCCGTATTAATCCCGATTGACGCTGTCGGCTTTGAGAATCATTTTCAGGAGGTAACGCTTCTTGATAGTGATTCTCATCCAAGCCGATGTCCGACTCGACGACCCACCTTCGCTGCGCCGCACTGCGTGTCTTGTCCGGCGCAACTCGCCGCCGCTTTGCCGTAGCGAGCACTACTGTAGCTTTGGTCATTCCAAGTCTCGCTGCCGCTCAACAGCGATCGGACACGCAACCGGCTACCGATTCCTCTCGGCGAGGTCAGGCCGGTCAGATACTCGATCGCATCCTCGTCGCAGACTCCACGGCCCGGCAGTTTCGATACCGCGTCTCCCGCACCAGCACGGCCACTCGCACCAGCACCCTGCTCCGCGACGTGCCGCAGTCGGCCACGATCATCAGTCAGGCCCTCATCACCGATCTCGGCATGCAGGGCATGGCCGACGTGGTCCGATACATTCCCGGTATCACCATGGGACTTGGTGAAGGCCACCGGGACGCACCGACCATCCGCGGCAACAGCAGTACCGCCGACTTCTTCATCGACGGCATCCGCGACGACGCGCAGTACTACCGCGACAGCTACAACGTCGAGCGCGTGGAGGCCCTCAAAGGCTCCAACGCCATGGTCTTCGGGCGCGGCGGCGGCGGCGGAATTCTGAACCGCGTAACGAAAGACGCACAGTGGATACCAACCCGCACCCTTACCCTGACGGGTGGCTCCTTCGAGCAGCGTCGCGCTACACTCGATCTGGGACAGGGCCTCGGCCGCTCCGTCGCCGGACGCCTCAATGCCGTGTTCGAAAACTCGGCAAACTTCCGCCAGTCCTCCGGCAATGAACGCCTGGGTATCAACCCGACCACCTCGTTCATGCTCGGGAGTACCGTGGTCAGACTGGGCTATGAGTTCTATCGCGACCTGCGCACGGTCGACCGCGGTATCCCGTCTTTCCAAGGTGCACCCGCGCTCACCGCGGCACGCACCTATTTCGGTGATCCCGACAAGAGCAACGCGACCCTCACGGCGCACGCCGTCGCGGCGACGGTCGATCGTCAGCTCTGGCGCGGCAGTGCACGCGTGGATGGCCTCCAGCTCCGCAATCGCACCCGCGTTATGACCTACGACAAATTCTACCGGAACGTCTTTCCCGGCACCGTGAATGCCGCCGGCACGCAAGTAAATCTGGTCGGCTACAGTAACGGAACGGACCGTCGAAATCTGTTCAATCAGACCGACCTTACCTCGGTCATCACGCACGGGGCGCTCCGGCAAATGCTGCTCGTTGGCGCGGAGTTTGGTTCGCAGACGACCGACAACGTCCGCGAGACCGCCTACTTCGGGCCCCCCGGCAGCAACCTCACGGCCTTTGCTGTTCCGTTCAGCGCTCCCAGAGTGATCACGCCTGTGGCGTTCCGCGCCAGCGCCTCCGATACGAACAACGGTACCGTTCTTTCCACGCAGGCCGTCTACGTACAGGACCAGATCGAGATTGGCTCGCATGTGCAAGCCGTGCTCGGCGTGCGCTACGATCGCCTCAACGTAGCCTTCACCGACTATCGCAAACGCATCGGCCTCGCACGCCGCGACAATATCGTCTCGCCCCGCGCGGGACTCGTCATCAAACCTTCGCAGCCCGTATCGATCTACGGCAGCTACAGCGTTTCACAGCTGCCAAGCAGTGGTGACCAGTTCGCGTCGCTGACGGCCACCTCACAGACGCTCGCGCCCGAACGGTTCACCAACCATGAAGTCGGGATCAAGTGGGACCCCACCGCTGCCCTCGCACTCTCCGCCGCGGTGTATCGCCTCGACCGCACCAACACCACCGCCCCCGACCCCGTCACGCCGTCAGCCATCGTGCAGACCGGAGCGCAGCAGACCACTGGGTGGGAACTCGGCGTGACAGGTGCCCTCATGCCTCGCTGGCAAGTGGCCGGCGGCTACGCCAACCAGTCCGCGCGCATCGTCCGTCGCACCACCGCTGCCGCGGCCGGAGCGCAGGTCGCGCTGGTCCCGCGCAACACACTCTCGCTCTGGAACCGCGTTCAGCTGCAGACGCGGCTCGGCGCCGGCATCGGCGTCGTGTACCAGGACCGGATGTTCGCCGCGATCGATAACAGCGTGACCCTGCCGTCGTTCACGCGCATCGACGGCGCTGTCTTCGTCACCGTCTCCAAAACCCTACGGGCGCAGCTCAACGTCGAGAATCTGCTGGACACACGCTACTTCCCCACGGCGCATAGCAATAACAACATCATGCCTGGCTCGCCTCGCACCCTTCGCGTTGCGCTTCATGTGGTGCCCTGATGTAGTTCACAGCCGAGCGTAGCGCACGGTCGTGACTTCCACCGGAGGCACAAGCGTGCCGCCGTCAGCGCAGCGCTCGCGCAGCCATCTGCTGCGCGAGCATCGCCTCCGTTCCGAATCGCAGCGACGACGCAAGCGCGCGATAGATCGAGTCCGCGCGCTGTGTCGCACCGGCGGTCCGTGCCGCAAACGCCAGCGACTCTTGCGGCACCGGCGTTGCGTCCAGCGATGCGCCCCGCTCGATCAGTGGCAACGCGTCACGAGTGCGTCCAAGCGCCACCGCGACTTCGCCGCGCAACAGCAGCGATGCACTCTCGTGACGCACGTTGCCCACGACCGCGCGCCGCACCAGCGTGTCGAGCATTTCGCGCGCCGCGCCCGTCATGCCGCGGCGCGCCATCGCCTTGCCCGCCCAGTACAACACCGTCGGCTCGGCGACTCCGCTTCGCGACAGTACACGCACGCGTTCGAGTTCGCTGCGCGCTCCGGTGGTATCGCCGGCTTCGCCACGCGCCCACGCCAGCATAAGTCGCGCACGGGCCTCGCCAAGCGACTCGCTTCCGGTGGCCTCATGCGCACGGGCCGCGCTGTCGAAGAGCGCAATCGCACCGCGCGCATCGTTGCGCCACAGCGAGAGCAGGCCCAGCGAGCGATACCCGCGTGCCGATTGGCTTGGCGGCCCGTCGAGCATCAGACGGAAGATCACGGCCGCAGAATCGGGAAGCGCCGAACGAATCAGCAGCGAGCCGTACTCGTTGTTTTGGATGACGTCCGTGCGCAACGCAGGGTCGAGTTGGAACGCGCGCGCGAACGCACGGCGTGCCCGTGCCCGATCGGCGTCGGTCGAGAGCCCGTTGGACGCCGCGGCAAGATTGATCCATTCGCGCGCGTCGAGCGAATCGGAGGCCAGCAGTGTGAGATACGCGTCGCGCGCCGCCGCGTTCTGTCCGCCCTGAAACAGATCGTAGGCCAGCGACGATCGTGTGTCGCGGTCCAGCGGATACGCGGCAAGCCATCGTTGCTGGATGGCGATTGCACTGTCCGGCATGCGCCGCCATCTCGCCTGTAGCGCCTCGTTGCGCATCGTCTCCCGTTCACTGAGGCGCGCCCGCAGCGACAGAGCGCGCGCCAGCGACCGCTCACCCTCAGCGGGCCGGTTGATGTAGTAGAGCAACTGCCCGAGCGCGGCATGTGCGGTGGCGAAGTTGGAGTCGATCGCAATCGCGTGCCGATAGGCCACGATCGCCGAGTCGTAGGCGCTGCGCCGGCTGTACGCATTGGCCGTCGTGTACTCGCGGAGCGCTCCCAGTGAGGCGGTGGTGACCTCTGGCAGGGCGCGTACCTGTGCGGTGACGCGTGGTGACGCGCCGAGCCGGTTGCGCAGCTCTCGTGCGAGCTGGTCGAGCGCGGGGAGCAGCGCGTCTTCAGTTGCGGCGCTGGCCTGATCCACGCCTTGCGCGCGTCCCGTCGTCACGTCGATGGTGCGCGCGGCCAACGCCCGTTGGACACCGAGCCGGGCGATCGATGGAACAACGACCCGTCCGGCACCGATGCGCGTCGCAATCTCGATCGCGATCGGTTCATCGAGAAACGTGCTGTCTGGACGGCGCATCAAGCGCAACACGTCACGCACGCGTTCTCTCGACACAACATTGAGCTGCTCCCCCTGCGCCAGCGCGACACTCAGCGCCATCGTGACCGACGCGGCGGTGACCGGATCGCGTGCGGGGTCTTGCGTGTCGGCGACCAGCACCCAGGTGGGAGCGGATGGTGCGGCGGTGCGCGGGCGGAAGGCGGCCCACGCGGCGACGCAGAGCACCAGAACGGCCGCGCCGATCACGGCCCAGGCGAACCGACGGGGAGACGGCGTTGGTGTCGCGGCTGTGCGCAGCGGTTCGCCCTTCACTGGGCGAACGGCGTCGGCATCCCGACGCGCCGGGAGCGCGGCCAGTGCCGCTTCATGCCCGGCCGACAGCGCCGACACGCGGTCGTCCGGCTTCGTTTCGAATTCCGACTGCAGTCTGGTTTCCAAGCGGCGGTACCGCTCGATCGCGTCACGGAGTGCAGACCGCGTCCCGGGCGCAGCGAGCGCCGTCAGCAGTGCGACCGATGCGTCAGCATCTTCAGGATCTTCTTCAAGCCACTGCTCGGCCAGCATCGCGGCATCGGCATGGCGGCCCTCAGCGACGCGACGCGGTACGAGCACGCGGCATAGTTCGACGAAGCGCGCCGTCAGTCTCGAACGTTCACCGGCCGCCCAGTCATCGAACGCCGGCGCCCGGTCCAAAAACACTCCGGCGAGGAACGGGCCGACGTACAACGCTGCCGCCGCCTCCAACTCGCCCGCATCAATTGCCGCATCGAATTGCCGGAGGTCGAACGCGATCGGGCACTGCGCCGACAGTTCGACATCCTGTACGCGTGACGCGATGGCGTCGCGACCGAACGCGCGCCGGATGTGCGAGAGCGCCTCCGTCAGGTTGTGGCGGGCGCGCTCCGGCGCCTCCTCGCTCCAGAGCAACGTGGCCAGCAACTCACGCGACACCGGCCTGGTCTGCCCGGCGAGGTAGAGCAACAGCGCGACCTTTCGGCGACGGCTGGCGAGCTCCGCCAATGCGCGCGTTTCGGAGTCGCTCGCCTCTCCCGACGTCATCGGCTCGAGCGTCAGTCCGCCCAGCGCACGGAGCGCAGCCCGGGGCGAGACACCGCCGCCCGCAGGACTGACCGACGCGTTCATGCGCTCATTGGGGTCGACAGCCGGGGCTGCGCACATGACGCAGGCCGGCTCGCGTCATCAACGGGCACCATAGGAAGCGGTTGAGGATGACCTATTTCTTTATCCCGCAAGCCTTTACGTCCGTTGATTCCGCGTTGAGTGGCACCAGCAATAATTGATCGTTGGCGCCGAACAGGCGTTGCCGTTCCCGACCATTCTGGAGGAAGTATGAAGCCGTCCCAGTTTCTCGCAAGCAGTGAGCCCCCGTACCAAAGTCCGCTGGTACGAAGGACACAGCTGGCCACCGCTGCCGTCGCGTTGGTGCTGATGGGCGCGTCGGAGGCGCAGGCGCAGGTGTGCCAGACAGGCCTGCTCGATAGCTACTACAACACCAGCGCGTGCTCAATCGGAAACGTCGGGCTGTCCTGGTCACAGGGCGGGCTCATTTCGAATGTGTTCAGCAGCGCCGTTGTTACGCCGATATCCGGCTCCAGCGCGCTGGGCTCGTATTTCGGCTTCCGGTTCAGCTCCGCAGGCGGCGCGCCTCTGATGTCGAAGTCCATCTCGGCCGCGGATGCGCGAGTGCCCAATCCAGCATTCGACCCTGCCAATCCGACTCAGGGCCCCCAGTACCTGTCGTACCTCCAGCACACGACGGTCAGCTCAATTTTGAACTGGACCTTCACGCCAACCCTCTCAGCGCAGACCAGACTCACACGGCTGCAAGTAACCACCAGCGGCGCCAGCGCGCGTTCAGTGAGTCAGCTTCCCATTCAGCCGGTGTACTTCTCGAATGGTGAGCCTGACATGAATTCGGGTTGCGGCTGGGAAATCAACGATCCCGTCACCAACCAGTGGTACTACGCCACACAGGTGTGCGGCGGGTTCTCGTCGGGCAACAACAATTACCTGACGTTGGCCTCTCAACCGCAGTACGCGCAGGCGGTCTGGAGCAGCATCAGCCTGAGCCAGCCGTCCGAGTATCGCAATGACTATTGTCTCGAGAACGGCGCGATCGTGAATACAACCGCGACGAGTTGTACATCATTTCTGGACCTCTCGGGTGTCGCGCTTGGCGCACCGATCTCGTACGGCTTGGTGGCCACGACGTACGCGATGGGGTCCGGGGAGCCAGCTGGACTCATCGACGAGACCGATCCGAACTATTCGAGCTACGGCGGCCAGGTTGAGGTCGGCGAGGCCGAGTTCCGCATCTACTATCAGAGCAACGTCGTGCCTGAGCCGGGCACATGGGCGCTGATGGCGGTGGGACTTGGCGGACTGATGCTGATGACGCGCCGTCGTCGCGTGTAGCGGCGTCGTTGCGGGAGCGTGCCTGGCGATTCCGCCGAGCCCTCGCGCGAGACGATGCGGGGCGCGTCGATTGACTCACTTCCCCATCCGCCATTGGAGGCGAGACGATGAAGATGAGTGCACGCGTGCGAACCATTGGCGTCTCGAGAACAACGTATGGCCTCGTCGTCGACCTCAGCCTGCCCGGTGCACAGGCCGCGTTGGTCAATTCGTTCGAACGACGGATTTTACGAGCTAAGCTGCGCGTCCATCCAAGTGATGCGGGCGCGCAGCCAGTCTTTCAGTGCCAGGAGTTCACCGTCGTAGCTGCCGTACACACCGCGATTGGGCCACACCCACGTGTTGAGAATCGGCCAGCGATTGAAATTCTCGATCTGCTCGAGACGCAGCTCGTCGCCCTTTGTGAATACCGACGCGACCAGTGCGTCGATTGTGCCGTTCTGTTTGAGCTCACGCCACCGTGACGTGACGCGATTGGCGAATGCGGGATCGTCGAACAACCGCTGAAACCACGGCGCGGTGCGGATATACCACCCCACCACCTGATCGGCCCCCTGGTAGTTCACGTTCCCCATCGCGATGTCGAAATCCCACACCGGTCCGAAGGTGAGTTTGCCGCCGCGCTGTTTGTACAAGAACGTGCTCAGGCGCAGGTTGCCGTCCACATTCTTGAACAGCTCCTGCAACAGGTAGTAGTCCACCGTACTCGGCACGTCGAGAAACGCCGCGTAGCCGGACTGCGGGTCGCGGAACTGCGCATCGAAGATGGCGCTGTCCGTCTGCGCGAGGTAGCGCGTGATATACGCACGGTGCTTTGCCCATGCCGGCTCCAGCAGCGTCTCCGGGTCCTTGAGACAAAAGATCATCGCCGTGGCCGCTGACTTCGTGCAGAACGCTTCCCCGCTCCGCTGGTCCACCTCCAGCAGGTAGCCGCCGGTGATGTTGACCGCGCTCGTATCGCTCGCCTTGAGACTGGTGATGTTCACGCGCGCAGCGTCCACGCGAATGTGTTCGACGAGCTGATACACACCCTGATAGGCGCCGTTCAACCGCACCGTGACGTAACGCGAGCGTGGGGTCCAGGCAAACGACATGCGCCGGCTGAGATCGAAGGCGATCTCATTGCGCATGAGTGTTTTATCGGAGTAGTTGGCCAGCAGCGCCCAGTGCCGGTTGGATGGCATACCCAGCAACGCCGCACCGCTCGTGAGCTTGAGACGGTACGGCTTTTTTGGCATGCCCCACGTGGTGTTACCGCGGCCACGGATTTCGAGTGTGCCGCGCGTGAGTGTGTCCCCGGCGCTCGCGACCACGGCAAACGCGCCGTTCACGTACACCTCGGTGGACGTAATCGGCGCGTTCGCATTGGTGCTGAGGTGCAGCGTGGGCAGCTGCAGCGGTGTGACGGCTGGTGCGACCGGGCCCGGCGGCGTCGGACCGACAATGTCCGACGTGGAATCCTTGGCGCTGCAGCCGAGGAGTACCGCGAACAGCAGCGCGCGACCCACCGTGTGCGAAATCATGAGTGCAAACTACACACGGTGGTACGCACGGACGGCGACCCAGCTTACATCTTGGGTGGGAAAAGCTTGTTGAGTTCCGCCTTTACCGCATCCAGTTCCTGCTTGAGCACCGCATACCGTGAGAGTGCGTCGCGGCCGACCTTCTGGTCCACGCGCACGGTCATGCCGGCGAGGTAGGAGATATGCGCCTGCAGCCCCGGCTTGCCGTACCGCACCGGCTGCGTGTTCAGCTTGTTGGCGATGGCCTGCACCTTGGCCAGTGTGTCGGCGGCGGCACCCGTTGCGCCCTTGAGCCGCGTTTCGGCCTGACGCGTACGTGCCACCTGCGTACCCGCGTCGGAGACGAGATCGCGCAGCTTGGTGTTGTGGTCGAACTGCTCGCGCAGATCAGCCACGGTGATGCCTTCGGCGGCGAGACGCGGATCGATGAGCACTTTGAACGGCACCGTCTGCGTGGTGCTCCCAACAGTCATGCGCGCCTGATAGTCGCCCGGCGGTGCGCCGAGTCCGGTGGAGTGCTGGACGCCCCAGACAAAGCGATTCACGCCGGCGTTCTTGCTCACCACGTTGAGTGTCGGGCCAGCGGCACCGCGTCCCGGGCGACCGACCATCATCGCTTCATCGGCGTCCTCCGGATCGCCACCACCACGGCCACGCGGCGGCGGCGGCGGGGCCACACCACTGCGATAGCTGTTCACGACCGCGCCCTTGGCGTCGAGAATCTCGATGCGGACCGTGTCCGACGGTGCCGTGGGGAGGAAGTACTCGACGGTAGGGCCAAGCAGTGCGGCGCCCGTTTGGGTGCGATAGCCATCGCGCGGCTTGTAGAGCGCGATCGTGTTCGCGGTGCTCGCCGGCGTGATCTGCTGCAGCACGGAGAGGTTGTCGAGGACCCACATCGCGCGTCCCTGTGTCGCCACGATGAGATCGTTGTTCTTCACCTTGAGCTCGTTAATGGGCACCTTGGGCAGATTCAAATCGAACGGCTGCCAGTGTCCACCGTTGTCGAACGAGACGTACATGCCGAACTCGGTGCCGGCGTACAGCAAACCGGCGCGCACGGGATCTTCGCGTACCACGCGCGTGGGATTGTCCGCCGCGATGCCGTTCTTGCCGTCGGTGATGCGCGTCCACGTCGCGCCGTAGTCATCCGTCTTGTAGAGATACGGGGCGTAGTCGCCGAGCAGGTAGCGGTACACGGCGAAGTACGCGGAGCCTTTGCGATGCGGTGACGCTTCAATCCAGGCCACACGTCCGCCGGTGGGCAGATCCTTGGGTGTGATGTTCTTCCACGTCTTGCCATTGTCGCGCGTGATGTGGAACGGTCCGTCATTAGCGCCAGTCCAGATCACGCCCGCCTCGTGCGGCGACTCGGTGATCGCGTACAGGGTGCTGTAGAACTCTTCGCCCGTCACGTCGCGCGTGATGGGCTCGCCGCTGGCGCCCTGACAGCAGGGAGGGAACGCGGTGAGATCGGTGGACATCTTCTCCCACGTCACGCCGCGGTCGCGCGAGCGATGCAGATACTGCGAGCCGTAATACACGATGTTGGGATCGTGCGGCGAGGTGACCATCGGCGAGACGCGCTGGAAGCGGAAGATCAACTCACCGCCCGCGTTGCCGTAGAGCGACTGTCCGCCGACCCAGTAGTTGCGCACCTGCCCCGACTCGAGGCTCATATATGCGAACTGCCCTTTGCACGAGCCGTACACGATGTCCTTCTGCGTCGGGTGCGGCAGGATCGGGCCCGTTTCGCAGCCCGGGCCGGTGCGCATGCCTTCGCTGACGAACGGATCGCTCAGGCTGCTGAAGATGTACGTCGAGTTGTCCTGCTGCGCCGCGTAGATGCGATACGGAAACTGATTGTCCGTGGCGATCCCATAGAACTCGGCCGTCGGCTGATTGCGTTGTGTGCTCCACGTGCGACCGCCGTCGTACGACACATTCGCGCCGCCGTCGTTCGACTGGATCATCGTGTTGCTGTTGTTCGGATTGATCCAGATGTCGTGATTGTCGCCATGCGGCGTGCGCATCGTGACCATCGTCTTGCCACCATCGGTGGACTTGAAGAACGACTCGGCGCCGGCGTACACCACGTCTGCGTTATTGGGGTCGGCGCCGAGCGTGGTGTAGTAGAACGGGCGCTGCAGCAGGGCGCCGTTGCTGTTCATCATCTGCCACGTGGCACCGGCGTCGTCGGAGCGATACAGGCCGCCGGCGGGGAGTGCTTCGATGAGGGCGTAGATGCGCTGCGGATTGGCGGCCGTGGTGGCGAGATTACCCTTGCCGATGAGATCGGGCGGGAGTCCCTGCATGTTGCGGGTCCACGTTTCGCCGCCATCGGTGCTCTTGTAGAATCCGCCTTCGCGCGAGCCCGAGATGATCGACCACGGCTTGCGTTCGATGCGATTCATCCAGGCAAAGAGCGTGTTCGGATTGCCGGGCATGAGCTCGACGTCCATAGCGCCCGTGCTATCGCTGACGTACAGCGTCTTCTTCCAGTTCTTGCCGCCGTCGGTGGTCTTGAAGACGCCGCGGTCGCTGTTGGGCTTGAAGATGTCGCCATAGGCCGCGACCCAGACGATGTCCGGGTTGGTGGGGTGAATGCGTACTGCGCCGATCTGACCAACGTTGTAGAGGCCCACGAAGCCCCACGTTTTGCCGGCGTCGTTGCTGCGGTAGACGCCGCGTCCGGTGGAGACGTTGCTGCGCACGCCGTCGGAGCCCGTGCCGAGGTAGACCACGTTCTCGTTGGACGGGGCAACGGCGATCGAGCCGCTGGAGCCGAGCGGGACCTGCCCGTCGGTGATCGGCGTCCAGTTCTCGCCACCGTCGACGGTCTTAAAGACACCGCCCGAGGCGACGCCCATGTAGTACGTCTTGGGGTCGGACGGGACGCCGGCGACCGTGGTGGCGCGTCCGCCGACGGAGTGTCCGACCAGCCGGTAGGAGAGCCCGCGGAAGAGCGACGGATCGACCGCGGCCATGAAGGGGGCGGAGGAGACGGGGCGGGCCGCTGGTCGTGCGGCGGGCTTAGCCGTGGCGGTTGCCTGCGCGAGCACCGTGCGCGGTGCGGCCGCCACGAGGGCGACCGACGACAGGGCGAGCGTAGCGAGGAGGCGGCGGGACATGGCAGTGGATCGGGGTGAAGCAGGGATGGGGCGGCGGGCGGTGCCTTCGTATACTGACACTCGTGACTCGGAGGAGCCAGTGTTTCGATGTGTTGATTGAGTTGGCTGAGCTCAGCCCGGCCCTTTGAGCACGAGGTGGATCTTCCCAACCCCCGTGATCTCCACCTCGGCGTCGATTTCATTGATGCCCGCGGGGAAGAGCTTGGTGCCCGCTGCATCGCGCGACGTGATGAGCGCGTTGACC
>JBBQSM010000135.1:0-12777 GCA_038234895.1 Gemmatimonadales bacterium | reverse complement strand
TCTGACCGCGGCGGCGGATCACATCGGCGGAACCTTCGGGGCGACCACATCGTAGGGAGGAGCAGCCGCTGGTCGTCCCCCGCCTCACCGAGTCCGCCATGTCCCGTCGCGTTCCGCTCACCGCGATTTCCTCCGTCAGCTGGGAGCACCCGGCCGACCGCGCCGCCCTCAACACGCTGCGTGCCCTTCCCGGCTTCGACGAGGTGATCCGTCGCATCGCCGGTGCCTTCGGCGAACGGGGCGTGCGCAACCTGTACCTCGGCGACGCGGTCCGCATCGGCCCCACGCAGCGTCCGAAACTGTACGCGCTGTACCAGGAGGTCCTGCAGACGCTCGACTGGCCCAACGTCGGACACCCGGCGCCCCAGTTGTACGTGACCCAAACCCCCATCGCCAACGCTGGCGCGGTGGGCTTCGCGGAGCCGTTCATCGTCATCAGTGACGGCGCGCTTGACCTGCTCGACACCGAGGAGCAGCGGTTCATTCTCGCGCATGAACTCGGTCACATCATGACCGGGCACACGACCTACCGGACCATCGCGCAGATCGTGCTCTTTTTCGGCATGAGCGCGCTGCCGATCATCGCCAGCATCGCGCTGCTGCCCTTCCAGCTCGCCCTGCTCGAGTGGTACCGCAAGTCCGAGCTCTCCGCGGACCGCGCCGGTATGCTGGGCGTGCAAGACGCCCGCGCCAGTCTTATGACCTTTCTCAAGCTGGCCGGCGGCAGCGCGCACGGCGACGCGATCGATCTCGACGCCTATCTGGCGCAAGCGGCCGAGTACGAAACCGGTGGCTCGACGTGGGACGGGATCTTTCAGATGCTCAACACCGCGCTGCGCGAGCATCCGTTCCATACGGTGCGCGTCGCTGAGTTGCAGCGGTGGGCGCAGTCGGGCGAGTACGACAAGATCGTGGCCGGCGACTACATCCGGCGCGGGTCGGAAGCCGAACGTCCGTTGCGCAGCGATCTTCGCGACGCGTCGGACTACTATGCCGATCAGGCGAAGGCCGCCGCACAGTCGGTGGGCGACGCGATCAATCGTGCCGCCGGGGCGTTCCGCGACGCCTTTAAGACCGCGTCCAACGGCGTCGGGGAATAGCGCACCACAACGGCGCAGCGGGTCAACTCCCACGACGCCCCGCGCCGTGTAGCTTTCCCCGCTTATGAAGATTCTCCTCATCGGCAGCGGCGGGCGCGAACACGCGATCGCTGACGCGCTTTCGCGCGAAAACACGACCCTCGAACTGATCTCTGCTCCGGGCAATCCGGGGCTGGCGGAGTTGGCGCGTCTGGTGCCGATCACGCCCACAGAGATCGAACAGGTGCGGGCCTTCGCGCGCGAGGAGGCGGTGGACCTGGTGGTGGTCGGCCCTGAGGCGCCACTGGCGGAAGGACTGGTCGACGCGCTCACGTACGATCGGGTCCCGGTGTTCGGACCCACGATGGGCGCGGCAAAGGTCGAGACGTCCAAAGCCGATACGAAGCAGCTCATGCTGAACGCCGGCATTCCCACCGCACGCGCGGAGACGCATCGCGATCCGGTCAGCGCCAAGAGCGCCGTGCGGCTTCGGTTCGGGGCGCCGGTGGTGATCAAAGCCAGCGGTCTCGCCGCCGGCAAGGGCGTGATGGTGTGCATGACGCTCGCCGAGGCCGACGCCGCGATAGATCGCGTGCTGGATGAGAAGGCGTTCGGTGACGCGGGCGCGG
The DNA here is from genome assembly GCA_038234895.1 of Gemmatimonadales bacterium. Taxonomy (GTDB): domain Bacteria; phylum Gemmatimonadota; class Gemmatimonadetes; order Gemmatimonadales; family Gemmatimonadaceae; genus Gemmatimonas. The sequence goes on along the minus strand of JBBQSM010000135.1, from coordinate 11,069 downwards.
AGTGTCTGGTGGAGTCGTTCATGACCGGCGAAGAACTGTCACTGTTCGCGATCACCGATGGAACGCACGTGTTACCAATGCTTGGCGCGCAGGATCACAAGCGGCTGCTCGACGGTGACGAGGGTCCGAACACGGGCGGCATGGGTGCATACGCGCCCGTTACGTTGAGCACGCCGGCCCTCATCGACGATGTCACGGAGCGGATCTTCCTCCCCACGCTGCATGCGCTGCGCAGGCGCGGCACCCCGTTCATGGGACTGCTGTACGCGGGACTGATGCTCACGCCTGACGGTCCGCAGGTCGTGGAATTCAACTGCCGCTTCGGCGATCCGGAAACGCAGGCCATTCTTCCGTTGCTGGAGAGCAGTCTGCTGGAGCCGATGCTCACCGTGGCGCGCGGGGGAAAGCTCAACAACATGCGTCCGCTGGTGTGGCGCAACGCCGCGTCGGTGACCACGGTGATCGCGGCACCGGGCTATCCCGACGCGCCCGACTCGGGCGCCAGAATCGAGCTGCCGGAGTTCGACGCCGATGTACGCGTGTTCCACGCGGGCACCTCGCGCGCCGCCGACGGCGGACTGGTCACGAGCGGCGGTCGCGTGCTCGCACTCACCGCGCTGGCGCGGACCTTCGCCGAGGCGCAGCATGTGGGGCGCGAGGCGGCGGCGCGCGTGCACTTCGACGGGGCGCACTACCGTCGCGACATCGGGTGGCGCGAGGCGGCGCGACTCGACGAAGCGCGCGCGTTGGCCGCGGCTGAATCGGAGCAGCTGCAGCGACGCGATGCCGGAACTGCCTGAAACGGAAACCATCGCGCGCGATCTCGACGGCGAGGTGCGCGGCGCGGTGATCCGGACGGTCGAGGTATTCAAGGCGGACGTGCTGCGCGAGGCGGACGCCGCGCAGTTCGACGCGGCCCTCGCCGGCACCCGCATCGTGCGCGTGTGGCGACGGGCCAAGCTGATCGTACTCGATTGCTCGGCGCGTGACGGCGACGGATCGGTCGCGTGGCATGTCGTGGTACAGCCGCGCTTCACCGGTGGAGTGCTGATCGATAGTGGTGCGCCCGACGGTCCGGCCGCCGACTACGTGGCACTGTCGCTGCGCCTCGAGGATGGCCGTCGCCTGCACTACCGCGACGTACGCCGGTTGGGCACGGTTGCACTCATGTCGCCCGCGCGTTTCGGTGAGTATGCGAATGCGCTGGGGCGGGAGCCTCTTGACCCGACGATGACCGACGCCGAGTTTTCGGTATGTGTTCGGTCATCGAAACGGCCGATCAAGATTGTGCTCATGGATCAGCGTCGGCTGGCCGGAGTCGGCAACATCTACGCGAACGAGGCCTTGTGGCGAGCCGGGATCGATCCATCGCGCGCGGCGGACACCCTCACCGACCCCGAATCGGGGCGGCTGCTCACCGCGTTGCAGGCGGTGCTCCGCGCGTCCATCGCGGCGCGCGGTACGAGCTTTCGGGACTACCGGGACGCGCGCGGTGAGCGAGGCAGCTTTGTGGCCCAACTTGCCGTCTACGGGCGCGGGGGAGCACCCTGCCCCGCCTGCGGGCGCCGTCTGGTTGCCACGCACGCGATTGACGGGCGCGGTTCCGTCTTCTGCCCCACCTGCCAGCGGTAAGCGCGCGGCGACAAAGCGCAGCAGCGACTCGCAGCTCGATCTGGCCGTCGGGTCCGCCGAGGCGGATGTGCAGCAATTGCGGGCCCATGTGCGCGCCTCGGCGCGGAATCGTGCCGGCGTGTATCTCATGCGAGGCGCGCACGGCGAGGTGCTGTACGTGGGCAAGAGCACGCAGCTGCGCACGCGGTTGCTGTCGTATTTCCGGTTGCCGTGGCCGGAGCACCGGCACGCGCGTATGCTGCGCGAGACTGCGTCCATCGAGTGGGAGGAGACGCCGGCCGAGTTTGCGGCGCTGCTGCGCGAGGTGCGGCTGATTCGAGCGCACCTGCCGCGCTACAACGTGCGCTCCGCGCGTCCGCTCGACAAATGGTGGGTGATCACCATTGGCGAAGGGCCAGCCCCGCGCCTGCGCATTCAGCGTGCGAGTGTGGCCACGCGGGCAACCGGGCGCGCCCCGGGCAAGGGACGCACAACAATCATCGGGCCGTTCGCCAATCGCCGGCCGCTCGTCGAGGCGCTGCGCGTGCTCAACGACGCACTGGGGTTGCGGGACTGCACCGAACGCGTGCCCATGGTGCTGCGCGATGCGGGTGAGCTGTTCGACGATGCGACGTATCCTGCGCTGGCGCGCACACCGGGCTGTCACCGGTATGAAACGCGACGCTGCCTTGGGCCGTGTTTCGGCGGCTGTGGTGAGTACGAGTACCGCGCTCAGCTCACGCGGGCCAAAGCCGTGCTCGAGGGGCGCGACGACTCGCCGCAGCAACAGCTCGTGCGCGAAATGTCTGTCGCCAGTGCGGCCCTGTCGTACGAGCGGGCCGGCTGGCTGCGCGACCGACTGACCGCGCTGCAGGAGCTCGAGGCGCAACTGGCGCGGGTACGCGACGTCGTCACCCGCTCAAGCTTTGTGTACGCCGTACCCGGCGCCGACGGAGACGATCGCGTCTATCACATCGAACGTGGCCGCGTCGTTGCCGAAGCGCGCTGCGACGATCTGCCCGCCATGGAGGCGTTGCACGCGGGGGCCTTGGGCCGGCCGTCGTCCGCCAGTGCCGCGTCGGCCGATCACCTCGATGAACTCCTGATGATCGAGCAGTGGTTTCGCACGCGGCCCGGTGAGCTGGAGCGGACGGCACCGAGCGTTGTCGAAGCGCTCGAGCGCTTCACGCGCGTGAGCCCCGAGGCATCGTTCCTGCGCGTACGGGAGCATGGCTAATCCTCGATCGTCTCGAATGCTCGCTCCCGCCGGCCTCGGCGGATCCTCCGCGACGATTGTGGCGCGCGCCCCGCGTCGAACGTCCATATTCGAGCTGCGTTCAGCCGTCGCGCGACCGTCGTGGCGGCGACCGCGTACGTGCCCCGACCGGAACTGCATGTCGCATAGCGATGACTCGAGTCACGACCCAGAGATGCCTGGCGCTCACGCCGACCATGCGTCGGAGGAGGTCGCCGCCTCATCGCCGCGCGGGGGATCGCTCGAGTCGCTGTTGGACGAGGTCTATCCGCAGCTGCGTGCGCTGGCCGGGTACCTCATGCGCGCCGAACGCAGCGAGCACACGCTGCAACCCACCGCGCTGGTGCACGAAGCGCTCTTGCGACTGCTCGACCAGGACACGTTCGAGTACGAGAATCCACGCCACCTCATCGCACAGGCGGCCGCGGCCATGCGTCGCACGCTGGTCGATCACGCGCGCCGTAGACGCGCCACCAAGCGCGACGGCGGTGTTCGCGTCCCCATGCCCGAGCAGCTCGCCGCGCCGGATGCGCGGGATCTCGATCTGCTGGCGGTCGACGAAGCGTTGCAACGAATGGCGACCATCGATGCGCGGCAGGCGCGCGTGGTCGAGCTGCGCTATTTCGCCGGGTTGGACATCGCCGAGACGGCGGCCGCGCTCGACATTTCGCCGGCGACGGTGAAACGCGATTGGGTCATGGCGAAGGCCTGGCTGCAGCGCGAAATCGGGCCCTGACATGGTGCCAGACTCCGCGCCACAGTGGGACCGCGTCAAACATTGGTTCAATGAGGCATTGGAGCAGACGCCCGACGCACGCGACGCGTTTCTGCGCGAGGGATTGCGCGACGAACCGGAGATCGCGGCCGAAGTCCATAGCCTGCTCGACGCCCTGACGGAGGGCGACGAGCGATTCGAGCCGCAACGGTCTCGCCCGGCCAGCAACACGCCCCCCGAAGGCGCCGTGACGATCGGCGCGGGCATCGGCGTGTGGCAAGTGCTCGGCCGCATCGGCGAGGGCGGCATGGCGACGGTCTACGAAGCCGTGCGTCGCGATCTGGACATGCCCAAACGCGCCGCGCTCAAGACCGTGCGCGGACGCGCCAGCGAAGCGGTGCGCAATCGATTCTCACGCGAACGCCGCATTCTGGCGACACTCGAACACCCGAACATCGCGGCGCTGCTTGATGGCGGAACGCTGGCGGACGGGGCACCGTGGTTCGCTATGGAGTTCGTGGACGGGGAGCGCATTGACCACTGGTGCGCGGAACGCCGGCTCGATGTGCGCGCGCGTGTACGCCTGATGCTGCAGGTGTGCCGTGCCGTACAGTACGCGCACAATCGGCTGGTGGTGCATCGCGACCTCAAGCCGAGCAACATCCTCGTCACGACGGATGGTACCGCCAAGTTGCTGGACTTCGGCATCGCCAAGCTCATCGCCAGTGTGGATCTTGGAGACGACACGGCCACGGGCGCGATGATGCTCACCACGGACTACGCCAGTCCGGAGCAGTTGCGCGGCGATCCGGTCACCACCGCCAGCGACGTGTACTCGCTTGGTGTCGTGCTGTTCGAATTGCTGAGCGGAATGCGTCCGTTCGCTATGCGCGGCCAAGGGCTCCGCGAGTTGCGCCGGCTCGCAGAGACGGACGCACCGCTGCTGACCGACGTGGTGAGCGAGCTGTCGGCGCGCGACGCGGGCTTCGCCGACGCGGAGCAGCTTCGCGCCGGGCTGCGTGGCGACCTCGAAGCAATCGTGTCCAAATCGCTGCGCAAGGATGCCGCCGAACGTTATGCCACCGCGGAGCGACTCGCCGATGATTTGGTGGCGTGGCTGGAATCCCGACCGGTCACCGCGCAGCCGGACTCGATGACGTACCGGTTGCGGCGTTTTGCCCGGCGGCAGCGCGTGGCGTTACAGGCGGCAGGTGCGCTCACGGTCGTCGGGGCCGCGGTCGTGTCCACGCTGCTCTGGCAGCAGAAGAATGCCGCTGCGCAGCAGCGGGTTGCGGCCGAACGACTCGCCGAGGTGCGCACGCTCGCTCGCACGCTCGTGTACGACGTGAACGATCGCCTAGCCGACGTGCCCGGTGCCACGGCGCTGCGCGCGACGGTGGTGCGCACCGCGCTGCAGTCGCTGGACCGCGCATCGACCGACGCGCCCAAGGAGCCACAGCTGATGCGCGAGCTCGCGTTCGCCTATCAACGCGCCGGCGATGTGCTTGGCAATCCGACGCAACCCAATCTCGGCGATCTTGCAGGTGCGCTCACCGCGTATCGTCGTGCGGTCGAGATCGCGCGTGCACTCGTCGCGACGGCACCCGGAGACGTGAACGCGCTCTGGACGCTCGCGCTCTGCCTTGAGAAAGCCGCGGACGCCGAGGCCCCGTCCGGCGATCTGCAACTCGCACTGACGCATCAGCGCGAATCGCTGGCGCTGTTCCGAACGGTTGGCGCCTCCGACTCTAGCCGTGCCAACTACCTGCGCGCGGTCGGTATCAGCGCGCTCAAACTCGGCGACTTGCTCGGCCATCCCGAATTCACGAATAGCGGGGACACCGACGCGTCGCTGGCGGCGTATCGCGAAGCGATGGCGCAGCTCGACCGGGCAACGCGGCGGGGTGATACGAGCTTCTTCGTGCGTCGCCATCGTGCCGTCGCCGGTGAGCGGCTGGGGCGCTTGCTGCAGGAGCGGCGCGCGTTCGGCGAGGCGCGTGAATGGCTGGACGCGTCGCTCGCGCTGCGTCGCGGCCTGTCCGCGGAGAACCCGCGCAACCTGGAGGCGAGACGCGATCTCGCGATCGCGCTCTACGTGCGCTGCGGACTGTCGCTCGCAGAGTCGCAGCCGGCACAGGCACTGGAGAGCTGTAATGAGTCGCTCGCCCTGCGTCGCGCGTTGCTGGCGGAGGACGCGCAGAATGGCGCGCTGGTGCGCGGCATGGGCATCATGCACCGGCGCATGGGCGAGGTGCATGCCCGACTTGGCGACACCACCGCGGCACTGGCCGACTATGGCGCGGCGATCACGTACTACGAACAGTTCTTCGGCGGGCGCATGGGCGCGATCAACGATCGCCGCGACTATGCGATCGCGCTGCTCGAGCGCGCCGACCTGGCAGCGTCACGTCGCACACCGGCTGCGACCGCCGTGGCCAGCCGCAGTCTCCGTGGTGCCATCGCGTCCTTCGATTCTATTGCCACCAAAATGGCGCTCTCCTCAGCCGACGCGGCGCGCCTCGCGCAGACACGCACGCGGTTGAGCATTCGCTAGCGCAGCGCAGCGACCGGCCGCAATCACCCCACCGCGACCGACTGCTGCGCCGTGCGCAGTACATGCGCCGATTGCGCGAGAGCGTCGCGCTCTCCGTTCGACATCTCGGGCAGCACCACCAGCGTCGCGCCGTCTCCGCCCACGACAACAGGTAGCGACAGGGCGACATCGCGAAACTCATTCACATCGGTTTGCACACGTGACACCGCCAGCACACGGCGCTCGTCGCGCAGCACGACGCTGAGCAGTTCGGCGGTCACGAGTCCGATAGCGTGGTTGCTCGTGCCTTTGCGGCGTACGATGTCATAACCGGCCGAACGCACCGCCGCAGCGATGTCCGTTTCATCTACCGTCGACCAGGCGGGCCACTGCGCGAGCGGCGTGCCTCCCACGCGGGCGGCCGACCAGAGCACAACTTCGGAATCGCCGTGCTCACCCACCACGTGCGCGTGAATCGACTGCGACGCCAGCTTTAACCGCGCGGCGACCATCTGCCGCAGCCGCGCCGTGTCCAGCATGGTGCCGGTGCCGATCACCCGCTCGGCCGGGAGGTCGGCCGCTTCACGTAATGCGTGCGTGAGTACATCCACCGGATTCGACACCACCACCACGAGTCCGGCGTACCCCTGCAGCGCGCGGCCGATCTCGCGCACGATGCCGACGTTCGTGGCCAGCTGCTCAAGTCGGCTCTTTCCGCCGGGGAGCGAGCCGTTGCCGACGGCCACGACAATCGCACGCGCCTGCCGCATCTCCTGGATGCTGGCGACGCGCACGGTCGCCATGGGATAGAACGTGCTGCCTTGCGTGAGGTCCATCGCCTCCCCCACGGCGACGTCTTCGCGCAGATCGTGCACCAGCAGTTCCTCCACCACGCCCGCGTGCAGCAGTGAGATCGCCACGCTTGATCCCACCCACCCCATCCCGATGATGCCGACACTCGTCTTCATGACTATTACCTTGGTAGAGCGGACCTTCGCGGCGCGGCGCCGCAGCGGTGCCCGTGCACGGTGGCACGGGACGGACTGCCCTACTTCACTGCACCAGCTGCGCCAGCGCGACGCGGATCGGCCCCGGCGGTCACCGTTTTTCCCTGAATCGTGATCGCGGCGCCATATCCCTCGCGCACTTCACCGCGCATGGAGACGAAGGTGAGCGCGTACCCGAGCGCCTGCAGTTTCGCGATGACGTCCGGCGAGAAGCCGTCTTCCATCTGAATCGTGTATGGTGGTGACGCCGGAGCGTCGCGCGGTCCCGGTCCGGTTGGGAGAGGACCGCCACCGCCACCAGGGAGGAAGCGCGGCAGTTCGAGCGCACGTTGCGCATCGAGTCCGAAGTCGAGCGCGCCGAGCGTGATCTGATAGACCGCAGACGTGATCCACGCATTGCCAGCGGCACCGACTGCGAGCACCGGACTCTTGCCTTTGTAGACGAGGGTCGGCGCGATCGTGCTCCCGTGCCGCGCGAACGGCAGTCGCGAGCCATACTGGGACGGATCGGTGCCATACGACGTGAGCTTGTCGTTGCTGAGAAAGCCGAGCCCCGGCGTGACGTAGAAATTCCCGCCCCATGTGCCGAGCGTCTGTGTCACGGAGACCGCGTTGCCGTCGTTGTCTGCCACCGCGAACGATGTGGTACCCGCCGCATGGCACACGTCCACCTCACGTGCGTGTTCGTCGCCGCAGGGTGAGTCGGGTTCCGCAGGCGGTGTCGTGACCGGCGGTGTCGTGGCTGGCCGTGTTGTGGCCGGCGCAACCGCTGACGCTGCCTTGAGGCAAGCCAACGTATCGCCGCGCACGTCCGCCGGGCGCAGCGCTTTCGACGCGTCGAAGCAGCCCCAGCGCACCTTGGCCGTGTCCTTGTGCACGATTGGCGCGTAGTCCACTGGCCACATGGCGGGATCCGCAATGCGACCGCGCGACGAGGGCACGAGGAACCAGGCCGAAAGCGCCGCGTGCAAGGTGGTGGCGTCTTCCGTGTACAGCTTCGGGTTGGGGAACTGCTCCAGCAGGTTGAGCCGTGCGACCAACTCGGCGCCGCCGCTGACCGGCGGCACGCTCGAGTAGATCGTGTAGTCGCGATACGTTCCGCTGATCACCTCTCGCTCCGGCGCAAAGTACCGCGCCAGGTCGGACAGCTTCATCGCATTGCCTTTGCTGCGCAAATCGTCGACCCACTTCTTTGCGACCTCGCCCTTGTAGAACCCGTCCGCTCCGTTCGCGGCGATCTGCTCCAGAACCCACGCGAGATCCGGATTTTTAAGCGTGTCGCCGGCGAGGAGTGGTTGGCCGTTGCGGAAGAAGAGCGCACGGCTGCCCTCATACTTGGCGAAGTGCTCGCGCTCGGTGGCCAGCGTGGTGGCTAACCCTTCGCTCACGATGTAGCCACCGCGTGCGGCGCGAATGGCTGGAGCGAGCAATGCCTTCCATGGCAGCTTGCCGCTGCCGTACTTCGTGAATGCCGTGTGCATCCCCGCCACCGTGCCGGGTACGTTCACCAACACGGGTCCATCGCTCGGGTAGCGGCCGTTGGTCAGCAACGACGTGTTGCTCAGCCCTGCGTCCTCCGGCACGCGACTCATGAACTCGATCGCGGTCGGCTTGGCCATCCCCTTGAGCGTAAGCACCATCTCGCCGTAGCCGGCGATGCCACTGGCATCGGGCTCGACAACGCCGAGCGCGAAACTCACTGCGACCGCCGCATCGACCACATTGCCGCCGGCACGGAGCATCTCGAGTCCCGCCTCGGTGGCCACCGGATGCGCGCTCGACACACCGGCGCGACCGGTCGCTGCGCTACGCAACGGCGGACGGTCTCGCAACATGGCCTGAATGGCGCGCTGCAGCTCCATGTCGTTGGCCGCGGCGATCGCGGTGGCGCGATGCCGGGTCTTGACCGCCTCCCACTGTGCGCGACGCGCCGCGGCATCGGGCTGTGAGAAGTACAACTGCGTCGAGCGATCCCAGACCCGATCATACGCGTCGGCGTTGCGCGAGGCACGATCGACCGGCGTCGCAATCGTTGGCGAGACCAGCAGCTGATCGGGTACGACGGGCGCCGCAATCATCAACAGTGAATCGCTGCTATCAAACCGCTCCGTGTTGCTCCGATCGCCAAGACGATCCGGATCGCCATTGTAGCCAACCACCACCTCGTCGTACTCGGCGATCGCCAGCGTGCCGCCAACTGGCGACCATGCAATGTCGCCATGATGCGAGGACGCGTAGCTGCTCCAGCGACCATCCATCGGCACCACCCACACGCCAGTACGCGTGGATAGTGCAAGTCGGTTGTCGGGCGCCCACGCCAACCGGTCTGCGTTCTTGTCGCTGTTGGCCGTCTGCTCTGCGTTCGTGGACATTGAACGGACGATCACGCGACGTCCTGCTTCGCTGGACACGATGTACGCGAGCCGCGCACCGTCTGTCGAAAACCGCGGCGACGATTCCGTTTGCTCCGCACTGTTGAGACGCGTCTCCTTCCCGTCGGTGCCGCGCAGCCAGATACGTGTGGCGTTGCCGGTCCCGCGCACGAACGCGATACGTCCATCGGCCGCGACCGCTGGCGACGTTTCCGTCGTTGCCGTCGTCTGTAATCGCTCGGGAGATCCGGCGCTTCCGTCCGGCGCTACAGTCACCTGCCACAAATCGTATGTACCGCCACGATCCGACGCGAACACAATTCGCGTTCCGTCGCTGCTCCACGCAGGGTCGCGGTCCCACGCCTTTCCCGACGTGATGCGCAACAACGATCCACCGTTCGCCCGACGCACGTACAGATCACCCTCGATCGCCAACGCCAGCGCGCCGGCAGGCGAGTATGCGGGCGAACGGGCCCCGCGCACGGTCGCTGAGTCCACTGGCACGACGGCCTGCAACAGCATCGCGCCGATGAAGACGACACTCATTCGCCACTCCGTGAATTATGCTCGTTCATGCGTCGTCGAGCGGGATGTCTGGTGGCAGATCGGGTGGAATGTTCAGTGGCACCAGCACCACTTCCGCCTGCCGGTTGTGGATGTACAACCGCGCGACGCACGGCTGCAGCTTGAACCGACGCGGACCCGCCGCACCGGGATTCACCACCACGCGTCGTGCCGCCTTCGTCACCAATTGCTGGTGTGTGTGCCCGTACACGATGATATCGGCCGTCATGTGCGCAGCGACGAGCCTCGGTGGTGTGGGGCTGCCCAGTTCGTGTCCATGCGTGACGACGATTCGAAGCCCTCCGATCGTCTCCTCGATACGCTCGACAAGATCGGGGCGTCCGGGCGCATCGGTGTTGCCCCACACTGCCTGTACCGGTGCGATGGTCGCAAGTTCGGTGAGGATATCCGGTGGACCCACGTCGCCCGCGTGGAAGATCCGCGAGACACCAGCGAATGCCTCGAACACTTCCGGTCGCAGCAGTCCGTGCGTGTCAGAAATGAGTCCGATGATGATGGGTCCTGTCATGCAGTATCTCCGTTGGGACCGTGCAACTCCTCGCGACGGCGGCGCAACTCGGCGAGCGCGCCCTGACCGTCGATCGTGTCCGGAAAGCGATCGGCCATGCGACGTAACTCCACCAGCACTCGCCCATTGTCGCGCAACGCACCAAGATACAGATCGATCAGTCGATGCGTCGCGTACAGCTCATCCGACGCGGTCGCAGTGGGCAACCGACGCAACTGCTGCAGCACCGCAGCGGCCCGCTGCGCATCGCCGCCCGCCGCGGAATGAAACTCCGCCTCGGCGCGCAGCAACGCGCGGTCTTCACCACGCTGCGCACGCAGCTCCTCGAACGCCGCTGCGGCATCTTCGTGACGACCGGCTGCCGCCAACGCCTGCGCTTGCGAGAACGAGCCCGTGTCACGCGCGGCCCCGCCCGGCATCATGATCGATTCCACGACGCGAACCGATATCCATTGTACCCCGCGGACCACCACAAAACCGGCG
>JBBQSM010000134.1:0-12796 GCA_038234895.1 Gemmatimonadales bacterium | reverse complement strand
AACCTCGTCTGGGAACTGGAACGCGCACGACGCGCCCTCTAGAAGATTCTGACGGTGCAGCCGACATGGTAGTATTTGTGGTCATTTAATACATGGTGTCTTTATGGTGGTTCTATATTGTCGTGATGATGTCGGAGTTAGTGTCACTCACCCACGTGCTCGCCGCATCCCGCACAACGAACTTTGTCCCTGACATGGGGTCTGCAGTAGCCAGCGCCGGCCGGTGCGCGACCCAGTTCGCGTTGCACCACCGCCGCTCTGCACGCATTCCATTACGCCAGACTCGTCCATAGGAGAACAGATGGCTCGTTCATTGTCCGCATCCGCGCGATCCCTGCGCGTCGTCGCGCTCGTCGCACTCAGCGGCGCCCTCAGCACCGTCGCCACCGCCCAGACCATGCCACCGACCCCACCGCAGATCACCGTGCAGGCCCGCGGCGAAGTTCAGGTCGCCCCCGATCGCGCCCGCGTCCAGGTTGGCGTCGAAACCCAAGCGCGCACCGCCGCTGCCGCGGCATCCGAAAACAACAAGAAGCAAACCGCCATCCTCGCCGCCATCCGAGCGCTCGGCGTGCCCGCCGCCTCCATCTCGACGCTCAACTACACCGTGATGCCCGTTCAGCGCTACGACGAAAAGGAAAAGCGCGTCGTGCTCGACGGCTACCGCGTCAGCAACGTCGTGCAAGTCGAGACCGACAAGCTCGAGCAGGCCGGTGGCATCATCGACGCCGGTCTGAAAAACGGCGCCAATCGCGTGGCCGGCCTCGACTTTCTCGTGAAGGACGCCGCTGCCGCCCGCGACTCTGCCCTGACCCTCGCCGTATCCTCAGCGCGTCGCCAGGCCGATGTTGCCGCGAAGGCCGCCGGTGGGCAGATCGCAGAGCTGCTCGAAATCTCCGTGAACGAGTACGAGCGACCAGAGGGCCGCCCCATGATGGCTATGGCCAAGATGTCATCTGCCGATGCCACCCCCACGCCGCTCAGCGAAGGCACCACCACCGTCGCCATCTCCGTGTCCACTCGCTGGCGCTTCGAAAAGGCCCGCTAACAGGACCGTGTGGGCAACTGTTTCACGTGAAACGCCGTGATCGCGTCGAACGAACAACGGAAGCAACCACCCACCGAGCCACTGAAGCCCCTCGTTTCACGTGAAACGGGGGGCTTCGTCCGTTTCCACCCCGAAAACACGCTCGAATCGCCCCGACAGCACGATTCCGGCATGGTCCAATGGTACGGGCCGCCCTATACTTCCCGCCTCCCAGCGAACCCCTGCACCGAATCGTGGCACGCATCCTCGCAATCGCCAATCAGAAAGGCGGTGTCGGTAAGACAACGACAGCCGTCAATCTCGCCGCCTCACTCGCGGTCGCAGAACAGCGCACGCTCCTCATCGATGCGGACCCGCAAGGGAACGCCACGAGTGGGTGCGGACTCGGCCGCAGCGACTTCGACGCGACGACCTACGAGGTGCTCATCGGTGAGCGATCCCTCGACGATGCGATCATACGACAGGTGCAATTTCGCCACCTCGATGTCCTCCCGGCCACGCCAGACCTGGCCGGGGCGGAAGTCGAACTGGTGGACGATCCGGACCGCGGAACTCGCATGCGGGCGGCGCTCGCCCCGGTGCGCGACCGCTACGACTACATCCTGATCGACTGCCCGCCCTCGCTGGGGCTGATCACGTTGAACATGCTCGTGGCCGCTGACGCCATCCTGATTCCGCTCCAGTGCGAGTACTACGCCCTCGAAGGACTCAGCCAGCTCCTTGGCACGGTTCAGCGCGTGCAGGATGCCCTCAACCCCGCGCTCGAAGTCGACGGCGTGCTGCTGACGATGTACGACGCCCGACTCAATCTCTCCCGACAGGTCGCGTCGGATGCACGCGAGCACTTCGGTGACCGCGTCTTTCCGACGGTGATCCCGCGAAATATTCGCCTCGCCGAAGCACCAAGCTTCGGGAAGCCGATCGTGGTGTACGATGTCGCATCGGTTGGGGCGCAGGCGTACATGGCGGTCGCGCGCGAACTGCTCGAGCGCGATCAGCAACGCATCCAGCGTCTCCGCGCCATCCCGACGCCCTCAGACAGCTAAGCGTTCCTCCGATTCCCGCTTTCAATATTCATGGTGCCTCCGGAAACCCCCAGACGACTCGGCCGCGGACTCGACGCCCTGCTCGCCCGCAAAGATCCGCCGCGCGCTGACGCAGCAAGCGGCGCGAAGGACGGAAGTGCATCTGCCGCCGAGCCGGCCGCACCACCCAGCGCACTCCAATCGCTGCCTATCGCGCAGATCCGCCCGAATCCGTACCAGCCGAGGCGCGAGTTCCGCCCGGAGGAACTGGCCGACCTCGAAGCCAGCCTGCGGGTGAATGGTCTGCTGCAGCCGGTCACCGTCCGACCCGCACCTAATGGACACGGCTACGAACTGATTGCCGGGGAACGCCGCTTCCGCGCCGCCACGCGATTGGGCTGGACTGAGATCGCCGCCGTCGTCAGGCCGACCGACGACCGGGCCGCGCTCACGCTGGCCATGGTCGAAAACCTCCAGCGGGCCGATCTCGACCCCATCGAAGAAGCCGATGGGTACCAGCGACTCATGGACGAGTTCTCCCTGTCGCAACAAGAAGTCGCTGACGTGGTGGGCAAAGACCGGTCGACCGTGGCCAACGCACTCCGCCTGCTCCAACTCCCAGCCGCCGTCCGTCGCCTCTTGCAGGAAAAACAAATTTCCGCAGGCCACGCCCGCGCCATGCTCGGCTTGGGCACCGAACGCGCCATCACCGACCTTGCCCGCGAAGTCGCCTCGGGCGGCATGTCCGTCCGCGAAGTCGAACGACGCGTCCAGGCCGCACGACCGGCATCGTCCAAGCACGCCAAGAAATCGGAAGCCGCCAGCGCGCCAGCCACACCCGCCGGCACCTCCGCAGCCGAAGTGCGCCGCATCGAAGAACTCCTGCGCCGAAAGCTCCAGACGGGCGTCTCACTGCATCTCACCAGTCGGGATCGCGGCGAGGTGCGAATTGCGTTCTTCTCCAACGACGACCTGGAGCGCGTGTTAAGCGTGCTCGGTGTATCGCTCGAAGATTAGTCTGGACACAGAGCTTATACAGTCACCATACCGACATATATGCGCCATACAAACGTCACATCGCGCTGCATGATGGTGTTTCGTAGTCTTGTCGGAGCCGTCGTGGTGCTCGCCGCAACCGCCTGCAGTGGCGCGGACACGGCGAAAGGTGCTACAAACGGCGACTCCACACGATTCCGGGTGGCCTTGCTCACGCCGGGGCCGATCTCGGACAAATCGTGGAATGGCAGCGCGTACGACGGGCTGGTCGCCATCCGCGACTCGTTGGGCGCGGAGATCTCGCACATCCAGACCAAGACCCCAGCGGAGTTCGAGGAGAACTTCCGGCAGTATGGCGCGGAGGGGTACAGCATGGTCGTCGGGCACGGCTTCGAGTTTCAGGACGCGGCAAGCCGAGTCGCGCCGAGCTATCCGAAAACCACGTATGTCGTGACGTCGGGGCGTGTGACCGGACCCAATCTGGCGGGCGTGAGCTTCATGTTCGAGGAGGCCTCGTATCAGGCCGGGATGATTGCTGGTCGCATGACCACGTCCAACACCATCGGGCTGATTGCCGGCACCGAGTTGCCACCGGTGAAGGCGAGCTTTGCGGCGTTCGAGTTGGGTGCCAGGGCCGTCAATCCGAAGGTGCGCGTGCTGACGTCGTACATCGGCAACTGGGATGATGTCAGCGCCGGCAAGGAGCAGGCGCTCGCGCAGATCGCGCGCGGTGCAGATGTTCTTTTCCAGAACGCCGACGCGGCGGGGCTGGGCGTTTTTCAGGCGGCGCGAGAAAAGAAAGTGCTGGCCTTCGGCACAAATGCCGACCAGAACGATGTCGCGCCCGATGTCATCGTGGGCAGTGTCGTGATCGATCAGCGCAAGGCGTTCATGCTCATCGCACGCGAAATTCAGTCGGGCACGTTTCAGGGGCGCGTGATCAACCTGGGTGTCAAGGAAGATGTCGTGCGCCTCGTGCTCAACCCGGACCCTGCCATGCAGGCGCGCATTCCCGCCGACGCGCGAGCAGCGGCGGACTCTGTGGGCACACTGCTCCGCGCCGGATCGTTTCATGCACTCGATGAATTGCTCAAGGGTTCCGACAGCGCCAAGCCCATCACTCCACCCACGCCCTGACTTGCCGTGCGCGTTCCTGATCTGATCACGCCCGACGCCGGCGACGCGCCTCCCGCGCAGCAGGGCGTCGCGTTGTCCGATGTCGTCGCCGCGCTCGACGCGGAACTGCGGACTGCCGAGATCCCGGATTATTCCGGCGCGGTGAACGGATTGCAGGTGGCCAATCGCGGACGTGTAACGCGAGTGGCCGTGGCCGTCGATGCGTCGCGTGCGGCGATTGCGGAGGCAGCCATCAGCGGCGCCGATCTCCTCGTCGTGCACCACGGATTGTTCTGGAGCGGTGTGCAACCGATGGTTGGCGTGACGTATGACAAATTTCGCTCGCTGTTTGCGAACGGGATTGCTGTGTACGCGTCACATTTGCCGCTCGACTTGCACACGACGCTTGGCAACAACGCGCGACTGGCCGATGCGTTGTCGCTCTCTGTCAGCACCGGCTTCTCGCGCTACAAGAACATCGATATCGGTGTGGCCGGCGAATCGGACGAACCGACCTCGCAGCTGCTCACGCGTGTGCAGGCGTATTCGGCGCGCTACGGCGGCACCGTGCGCACCAGCATTCCAGTGAACGGTCGCGTCACCAGGCGGTGGGCTATCTGCAGCGGCGGCGGCGCCTCGAGTGAATCGTTGCGGGAAGCGCGCGAGCGTGGGATCGACACGCTCATTGTGGGCGAGGGACCGCACCACACCACCGTCGAGGCGATCGAACACGATCTCTGCGTGATCTACGCCGGACACTACGCCACCGAAACACTCGGCGTGCAGGCACTCGGCGAGTGGGTCGACAGGCAATTCGGAGTGCCGTGGTCCTTTCTGCATTTGCCGACGGGCTCGTGACCGACGAAGCGGCGGGAGACGTCGTCCTCTCGCTTGAAGGGGTGACACGGCGGTTTGGAAGCGTGGTCGCGTTGGATCGTGCGTCGTTGCGGGTGCGACGCGGAACGGTACACGCCGTGCTGGGCGAAAACGGCGCAGGCAAGACGACGCTCATGCGCGTGGCGTTCGGCCTGCTGCAACCGGACGAGGGCACGATTCGCTTGCACGGTGTGGCGCGTCGCATCGCCTCGCCAGCCGTGGCGCTGTCGTTAGGCGTGGGAATGGTGCATCAGCACTTCACGCTGGTACCAGCCATGACCGTCGCCGAAAATGTGGCGTTGGGTGGACGTGGTCTGTTCGACCCGCGCGCCGCTGCAGCACGCGTGCGTGACGTGGCCACGCGGGCGGGTTTGACGCTCGACGCAGATGCGATCGTTGGTACGTTACCGGTGGGTGCGCAGCAACGGTGCGAGATCGTGAAGGCACTCGCGCGCGACGTGTCGCTGCTTATTCTCGATGAGCCGACGGCGGTGCTGGCCCCCGCCGAGTCGACCGAGCTGTTGCAGTGGATTCGCGCGCACGCCGATGCAGGGCACGCGGTCGTGCTGATTACGCACAAGCTGCGCGACGCGCTTGCCATTGCCGACGACGTGACCGTGCTGCGTCGCGGGCGCACCGTGTTTACCGGCTTGGCGCGCGACACCGATGAAGCGGGACTGGCCGACGCGATGCTGGGGAGCGAGGAGACCGGCGCGAGTCGCAAGCCCGACATTGCACGAGACAGCGCACGCGACCATCAAAGCGACGTTCCGAGCGAGAGTGCAAACCAGAGCGGAGGTGGCGTCGCGATCGACGACGGCATCGATGCGCTGCTGCGCACCTTGCTGACCGAGCGCGGGTCCACGGCATCGTCATCAGGCGCAGGGGCGCCTATCGCGTCGCGCGAGCGTGCGACCGTGCTGCGCGCCGAGCGGATTCGTGTGCAGGATGTGCGCGGGGTGGAGCGGGTGCGTGGTGCGAGTATGTATGTGCGGGCCGGCGAGATTGTTGGCATTGCCGCCGTGGAGGGTGAAGGGCAGCACGAGTTGTTGCGCGTACTGGCGGGGCGTGCGGAGCCCGTGTCGGGGACGTTGACGCGTCCGGCGATCGTGGGGTTTGTGCCCGAAGATCGGCATCGCGAGGCCTTGCTGTTGGATGCCACGTTGCTGGAGAACATTGCCCTGCGGGATGCGGGCGCGCGGCGCGGGCGTATGCCGTGGAGTGCACTGCGTGCCGCGACGGCGGATATTGTGCGCGACTATCAGGTGCGTAACGGATCGACCGGGCTGTTGGCGCGGGCACTGTCCGGAGGCAACCAGCAAAAGCTCGTGCTGGGACGTGAGCTGCGTGATGCGCCGACCGCATTGGTTGTGGAGAATCCGTCGCGCGGGCTCGACTTTCGTGCGACCGCCGCCGTGCGGGACGCGTTGCGTGCAGCACGCGACGGTGGTGCCGCTGTGGTGTTGTACTCGAGCGATCTGGATGAACTGCTGCTCCTCGCCGATCGCGTCTACGCGATGCACAACGGCGTGCTGACTGAGACCGCGCGCGACCGCGACCTCGTCGGCCGCGCCATGCTCAGCGCGTGAGCGGTCGGACGGGTGCGCGTGTGAGCACGCACGCATGCTGACCGCCGCCGGCACGCCTGCGGATCAGTTGGCGATTGCGCCATCGGCCACGCGCTCCTCGGGCGCGGTGGCGCTGGTGGTGCGTTCGGCCGCGTTGGCAGTGGCGGCTCTGCTGGTGCTGGTGCTGTTGCTGCTGGCGACCGGACACGACGCAGGCGCGGCGTTGGCGGCGTTGGGGCGTGGTGCGTTCGGCTCGTGGTACGCTGTGACATCGGCCACACTGGTGCGCGCTGTGCCGCTGGCGTTGGCCGGGTTGGCGGTGGCGCTGGCCTTTCGCGCCGGCATTCTGAATGTCGGGGCCGAAGGGCAATTGCTGATGGGCGCGGCCACCGGCGCGGCATTGGCCGCGCTGATGGGCACAGCGCCTGCGCCGGTGGTTCTCGTGGCCATCCTCGTGGTCGGCGCGGCGGCCGGTGGCGCGTGGGCCGCGATCGCGGCGTATCTGCGACAGCGGTTTGGTGTGCTGGAAGTGATCAGCACCATCATGCTGAACTTTCTGGCGCAGTATCTCGTGGGGTGGCTGGTGCGCGGGCCGCTGCAGGAACCCACGCGCATCAACCCGCAGTCCGCCTCGTTGCCCGATGCGCTGCATCTGCCTGTGCTCATTGGCGGCACGCGACTGCATGTGGGCGTGCTGTTGGCGGTCGCGTTGGCGCTGGGCGTGTGGTGGTGGCTCAAGGAGACCGCGGGCGGCTTCCGGTTACGCGCGGTTGGCCTGAACGCAGCGGCCGCGGCCAGTGCCGGTCGGGTTCGGGTGGGGCGCACCGTGATGGCCGCATTCATTGCCAGCGGCGCGCTGGCCGGATTGGCGGGCGCGGTGGAATACACCGGCGTCACCTACGCGCTCTACGACAACTTTTCACCGGGCTACGGCTTCACTGCCATCGCCGTGGCGCTGTTGGCGCGGTTGCATCCGCTTGGGGTCTTGGCCACGGCGGTGTTGTTCGGCGCACTGCAGGCTGGCGCCAATGCCATGCAGCGCGACGCGGGCGTGCCCAACGTGGTCGTGTCCGTTGTTGAGGCGACCCTCATTCTGCTGGTCTTGGCCGCCGAACGGTGGCAGTCACGCGCGGCCGCCCGCGCGGAGTCGGCGACATGACGTCGGGACTCGAGAGCGTGTCCGGCTTTCTGGAAGCCAGTGTGCGGACCGCGACACCGCTCGCGTTGGCCGCGCTGGGGGAATGCGTGAGCGAGCGGGCCGGCGTGATCAACATCGGGCTCGAGGGCTCGATCATTTGCGGCGCGCTGGGTGCGACGGTGGCCGCGGGCGTCGCCGGCGCCGGCGCGGGCTTTGTCGCGGGCGCGGTGGCCGGCGTGGTCATCGCCATGATCTTCGCGCTGTTCACCGTCTGGATGCGCGCCGACCAGATCATCACCGGCACCGCCATCACGCTGCTCTCGCTCGGCCTCACGGGCACCCTCTACCGGACCGTATACGGTGCGGGTGGGGTCGCGCTCTCCATTCCGACGGTCGGCGTGGTGGCGGTGCCGGGCTTGTCCGAACTGCCGATGGTCGGGCGGGCACTCTTTGCGCAGCCGCTGGTCACCTACGCGTTGTACCTGATCGTGCCATTCTGTGCCTGGTGGCTCATGCGCACCCAGGCCGGGCTGGCGCTGCGTGCGGTCGGCGAGCAGCCAACAGCAGCGATTGCGGCAGGGATACGCCCGCGTCGGGTGCAATTGGCAGCGGTGCTCTTTGCCGGGGCGATGGCTGGGCTGGCTGGCGCCACGCTGGTGCTGGCGCAGGCAGGCACGTTCGTGGAGGGCATGTCAGCCGGCCGTGGTTTCATTGCCATCGCCATTGTCGTGCTCGGCAGATGGAAACCACTTGGCGTGATTGCCGCCGCGTTGCTCTTTGGCGGCGCCAACTCACTGCAGACGCTGTTTCAGGCAATGGGATGGCAGAACATCCCCTACCAACTGTTTCTGGCGGTCCCTTACCTGCTCACGCTGCTGGTGCTGGCCGGTGCGAGCGGGAGAGTCGCCGCACCAGCGGCGCTTGGCCGACGGGAGTTCGGGGACGCGGGGTAGGTTGCAGTGGCAAGCGCTGTCGCGGGGCGCCGCGACTCCCCGACACTAACCGGAGAGTCGCAGGGCTGCGTCGTTCGTCAGAAGCGGTAGCTCGCCGCCACTCCCGTAATGCTTGGCATATTGTCGCGCGGCACAACCACGACATCGCCACCCATACGAAGCGTGAGTTCAGCCAGGTCGTCTATTACATCGTCAGTGTGCGCATTGTCGAGCGCGCCCAGCGTGATGCGGCCCGTTTCGTGATTGACCGATCCGGCAACCGTGCGGTCTGCGTCCACCAGCAGCGTCTTCACCCGACCGCCCAGCGCGGCCAGCGCGACGGCGGAGAGCTCATCTGAGGCAAGGGCGCGCGGCAGCCCGGACTTGTACTCGTCGACCAGCACCTTCAAACGCGTCTCAAAGGTCGGCCCGACAATCTCCCATGCGCGCGCGCGAAGTTCATCGACGGACAGCGCATCGGGGTTACCGGCAATCGCCTGCTCCACCAGATACGGATTGTGACTGGTTTCGCGAAAGGCGGCGTGGTACTCCGGCAGCGCGGCGAGCACGAGTGGACGGCCGGACACTTTCGAGTGACTGTCGATGATGGCGCGATCGACGACACGGAAGAAACGCTCGGTGTCCTTGTCGATTTCGTCGCTCTTGGAGCCGCTGCCATAGTGCACTGCGGTTCCCGATCCACCCATCCCCGATGCGGTGACGGTCCGTGCGGCGGAATGGGGTTCCGTGAGTTCTTCGCCGAGTGCGTCGGTGAGGGAGCGCGGCACTGCAGCGGAGAGTTCGACTTCGTCGAGCGCGTCACGATTGCCGTGAAAAAGACGAACATGTTCGCGTGTGATCGCGAGGACCTCGAAGCGATCGGCGGACTGCAGCACACGCAGCAACGGCTTGATGTGAAAGCTGTCGGCGACGATGGTGCGCGTGGGCACCGCACGCTGCAGCTTGTACACTTTGAAGAAATCCGGCGCGCGCAGTACGGCCAGTCCGTCGAGCGTGTGGCTCCAGAATCGGTCGTTTGCCACGAGGTCGTGCAACGGTGCGAGCAACGCGTCGCGATCGTGTTCGCTGAGAGGATTTTCGAGCGTCGCAAGCGAGTGTTCCGCCTCGCGCAGCTGATTCTTGAACCGAATGACGTTCTGCTTTTGGTCGGGAAAGCGGCGTGCGGTCGGGAAGTAGAGCGAGATGCACGGACCGGTACGTTCAGCGAGTACGTCGCTGAACTGATGCTGTGCCATGGTCGTCATGCCGAACCTCTCAAAGAGAAGTGACGCTGTCAAATGGATCGCGGCCCTTGGGCGGACGCTGGCGGGAGACGTGCTTGTCGAGCACGCGTGCGAGCTTGTCCCGCGCTCCGATCAGGGCTCCTTCAATGGTGTCGGCGGTATTGGTGACCGCAATCGGGTCTTCCCCGGCCAGTCGGGCCTCAAGCATGCAGCGCTTGTCATTCGCGCCACCGCGATTGCCATTGGCGTCCTGAAAATGGACTTCGATGCGGGTGATCTGGGATGCATAGCGAGCCATTGAGCGCTCGAGCTCGGCGACGACATTCGTGGCCAACGCCTGATGGCCTTCGATATGATTGTCCGTGTGCACTTGGATGATCATGGATTCTCGAAAGGGGGGAGGAGGGATCGAGTTATACACCACACCGTCAGCATCCGGTCCCACATTCCCGTAATTGTTGAAGCGGAAGCCACACCGCCGTGTACCATCTGTCATCACCGCTGCTCGCCTCTGCCCTCCTGCACTCCCCCCGATGAATTCCTTTACCCGATGCATGGCCGCGGTCATCGCGGTCACAGCCGTTGCTGCTACCGCGTCAGCGCAGAATAGCGCAGCAAACGATGCGATTCTCGCCAAAGCGCGCGCGATTCACGCGAAAGTACTGACGATCGACACACATGTCGATATCAGTCCCACCTACTTCACCGCCACGGGTCCGAATTACACGCAGAAACTGCCGCGTACGCAGGTCGATCTCGTGAAAATGGAAGAGGGTGGGCTGGTGGGTGCGTTTCTCATCGTGTATGTGGGCCAGGCGCCGCAACTCGACGAGGCGGGCTTTGCGCGGGCGAACGCGTCCGCACTCGAGAAGTTCGACGCCATTCATCGTCTCACCGAGGAGCTTGCGCCCAAGCGCGCCGAGCTCGCGTACACGGCGGCCGATGCGCGTCGCATTCACAAGGCCGGCAAGCGCGTGATCTTCATCGGCGTGGAGAACGGGTTTCCAATCGGCGCCGACATCACGAACGTCAAGAAGTTCTACGATCGCGGTGGTCGGTACATGTCGTTGGCGCACAACGGTCATAGCCAGCTCTCCGACTCCAACACCGGCGAGCGCGACGGCGTGTGGCTGCATAACGGCCTGAGTCCGCTGGGCAAGCAGGTGGTGGCCGAAATGAACCGGCTTGGCATGATGATCGACGTGTCGCATCCGTCGAAGGCATCGATGATGCAGACCGTCGCATTGAGCAAGGCACCGATTATCGCGTCGCATTCCGGCGTGCGCGCACTCTGCAATCACAGCCGCAACATGGACGACGAGCAGTTGGATGCCATGAAGAAAAACGGTGGTGTGATTCAACTCGTGGCATTCAACAGCTACGTGAAGTGCGATCCTGCGCGCGATCTGCCGCGTGAGCAGGCGCGTGCCGCCGCCATGGAATCACTGCGCAAGGAGTACGGCATTGCCGGCACCGGGCGTCAGGAAATGCAGCAGGCCATTCAGGCGCTGCCGGATGCGAAGCGGAACGAGTATCTGGCCAAGCAGGAAGACATCACCGCGCGTCGCTATCCCTCCGATCCGCCGGCCAACGTGGCCGATTTCGTGAACCACATCGACTACGTGGTGAAGCGCATCGGCATCGACCACGTCGGCATCAGCTCCGACTTTGACGGCGGTGGCGGCGTGGACGGCTTCCGCGATGCCACGCAGGCGATTGCCGTCACGACCGAGTTGGTGAAGCGCGGCTACAACGAAGGTGACATCGCCAAGATTTGGGGTGGCAATCTGCTGCGTGTGATGAGCGACGTAGAAAAAGCGGCCAAGAAGTAGCATCGCGCACGCCGCGCCGATGACGCCAGTTACGCGAGCGATCGTCAACGCAGGGGCCGGGTCGATGCAGGACGACGCGGCCCGGACCCGGCTGCAGGACCAGCTTACGCGCGCGTTACCAGACATCGTCATTCTCTGGTGCGACGCCGAGCATCCGGTGGACGAAATGATTGCACAGGCGATGCGGTCGTCACCAACGCTGCTCATCGCCTGCGGCGGCGACGGCACCATCAACGTCGTCGCCACGGCGGTTGTTGGTACGGAGATTGTGTTGGGTGTGCTGCCGGGCGGCACGCTCAATCACTTTGCGAAGGATCTGGGAATTCCCACCGATCTGGAGCAGGCTGTGCTCGTGCTTGCCCACGGTACGCCGCGGCTTGTAGATGTGGGGACAGTGAACGACCACATTTTTCTGAATAACGCCGGGCTGGGGCTGTACCCGGAAATCGTGCGCCGTCGTGAAGCGCACCAGCGGCGTGGCATTGCCAAGTGGCCGGCCGCGACTATCTCTGCAATCCGCGCACTGCTCCGCTACCGCGAGCTGGGCATCCGCTTGCGGACGCGCACCACCACGTTGTTGCGCCGCACTCCCGCGCTCTTCGTTGGCAACAACGAGTATAGCAACCACGATTCGCTCAAGCCAAGCCGCGATTCACTCACGAGCGGCAAGCTGTCGGTGTTCATTCCACGTGCGCGCGGCCGAATGCAGCTGTTGTGGTTCACCCTGCGTGCGCTGGTGGGCAATGTGCGCGACGATGCCGGATTTGAGTTGCTGCTGCTGGAGCGCTTCACGACCGAGGCAAAGCATTCACTGGCCCACGTCTCGATTGACGGCGAAGTGGTGAAGCTCCACACCCCGCTCGAGTTTGCATCGCGGCCGGGAGCGCTGCGTGTGATGGCACCGGTGGCGGCGGAAGTACCGGCCGACGCGACGGGCGACACGCACACAACCACATCGGGCTGAGCGGTGCGTACGATCGTACAACTATCCGATCTGCATTTCGGCACGACGATAGCGGCC
>JBBQSM010000133.1:0-12829 GCA_038234895.1 Gemmatimonadales bacterium | reverse complement strand
GGCGTATTGGTGTACTTCTGTGACCCGCACAGCCCCTGGCAGCGCGGCTCTTGCGAGAACACCAACGGACTGATAGTCGAGCAGCTGCACCGTGGTCAACTCCGGTCCCGACGACAGCGTGCCCGAGCAGAAGTCGGTCGCAATCATGAGAATGGAGAAACCGCGGAACGTCGCCGCGCGGGCGAGGCTGATGTTCGTGGTCGGATTGGGCAGCTCAAGATCAAGCACCGTCTTGGCTGCCGCCGCCGCGCGCGAAATCGGCTGCCACACGTCACCGTTCAACGAACCGTTGAGGTCGGAGACCGTGCGGAATCCGAATTCGTTACGCGTCGGGAAGGTATCCGAGACGTTGACTTCGTTGGTGAACCAGCCGCTGTACGACGCGAGCCAGCCAACGGCCACGGCGAAATTCTGCTGCGCCGAGGCGGCAAGAATGGCTGCGCTGGATGCGGGATCGACCGTGGCTGCGTCGATCACGTTGGGGTTGGTGACTTCCAGGAACTTATCGGAACAAGCGGTTGCGCCGAGCAGCAGGGCGGTGCCGGCGACTGTGCGCGTAACCGCGCGTTGGATCGACTTCATGATCGTCTCGCGGTCAGAAAGTGAAATTGAAGCGAAGCACCGTTTTACGCGGGTTCGGCTGGGTCAGGAAATCCTCGCGAGAGAAGGCGCCGGTCTGGGCGTTGACTTCCGGGTCCTGTCCGGAGTAGTCGGTCCAGAGGCGGACGTTCTGCATCGCGAACGTGACCGAAGCGCCATCGACCACGCCGCGCAGACGGCGCGTCATTGTGCGGGGCAAGTCGAACGTGGCCGAGATTTCACGGAGGCGAACGAAGTCACCACGCTCCATGAACGCATCACGCGTGTCGTTCACTGTCACAGCGTTTCCCTTGTTGCTCACGAAGGCGGGCTGTCCGGCCGTCAGGTTGCCGTAACGGCGCAGGCGCTCTTCGGCCGACAGCACGGTCGGGTCCAGGCGCAGGTTCGAACGGACGAGCTGCGTCTCGCGGAAGAACGCCGTGTTGTTGTACACGATGAAATCACGCTTGGCGTCGAGCAGTGCGTTCAGGCGCAGGTTCTTGAAGAGCGTCACCGTGTTGGTGAGGTTCCACTCGAGCGTCGGGAACAGGTTACCCATCGGCGCGAGCGTGTCGGACACAATGACGCGACTGTTGGCCACGTCGATCGACTCGATACGTTTGGAGACGGGCACGCCAAGTTGCTGGCCGATGATCGTGCGACCAACGCCGCCGAGGGCGAACGGCAACACCGAATTGCCCGGGGAGCCAAGGCTCAAGAGTTCGTTGTGCAGCGTGTTGGCACCGGCGCGAACGTCCCAGCGCACGTTGGCCATGTTGATCGCGTTCACGTTGATCGCGAGCTCAACACCGCTGTTCTCGACCGAGCCGATGTTGGCCAGCGGGTTGGCGTTGAAGCCCAGCGACGGCGGAATCGGACGCGCGATGATCAGGTCCTTCGTGGTCTTCTTGAAGTACGTGAGCTCCGCGGACACGCGGTTGTTGAAGAATCCGGCGTCGAGGCCGGTCTCGAACTCGGTGCCACGCTCCGGCTTCAGGTTCGCGTTGCCGGGGTTGCCCGGCACGGCACCTGCGCCAGTCGTCGTACCCGTGATGTTGAACGGGGCCGCGACAAGCGTGGTGAGGGCGTCACCCGGGTTGGGTGAGCGACCGGTGGTGCCGTAGGCGGCGCGCAGACGCAGCGTGTTGAACACGCCCGCGAGCGGCTGGAAGAAGTCTTCTTCGGAAATGGCCCAGCTACCGCCGATCTTGGGCAGCACAAACGACGGGCTCTGCGTACCGAACGACGAGTTCCGGTCGATGCGCACGCCGACCTGCAGGAATCGCTTGTTCTGGTTACCAATCTGCAGCTGCGACAGGTAGCCGAACTGGCGCTGCTCGGTGAAGCCGCCGCCGCCGGTCGTGATCGCCGCGGAGCCAATGGCGTTATTGGAGTTGGTCACCAAGCCGATGCCGGTGGCATTCAGCACCGTGTTTCGCGTCGAGATGACCTGCAAGCCGAACGAAAGATTGGTCTCCCAATCCGCGCCCCACATCTTTTTGGCGTTGCCGAGGTAGTCGAACGTGTAGCGTTCGGCGCTGCGGGCGGTGGAGGCGTTGCTGCCGCCGTCGGTCTGACCGCCGTACCAGAGCGAGTCGTTCTTGGGGAAGAAGTTACGCTGATCGTCGCTGGCGTAGTCCATCCCCGCCGTGAAGCGGTTCGTCATCCACGAGGTCGGCGTGTAGTTGGCCGTGATGCTTGTTGTCACGCGACGGGTGAGCAGTCGGCGCTCGATCGAGTTGATCGCATTGTAGTGACGCCCCACGCCGAACCAACCGTCAGCCGTCAGATCCCTGTTTGCCGCATCACTGCGTGTGAGCGGGCTACCAAGCAGGCCACCGCCCAGCCAGCCGAACACGTTGTTGTCGTTGTCGGGGAGGTCTACCTGACTCTGCACGAGCCCGAGACCGATGTCCATGTTCAGCTTCGAGTTCGCGATGTAATTGACGTTTGTACGAACGTTGTAGCGGTTGAACTGATTGTTCGGCAGCGTGCCGGCCGTATTGTTGGAGCCGTACGAGACGTTGTAGCCGTAATTCTGGCCACCGCCGCGAAGGCCATAGTTGATGACCCGGTCGGTACCGTTCTGGAACGCCCCAACACGCTTGAGCGGATTGTCGCTGACCAATGTGCCGACCGCCTGCCCACGACAGAGCGGGTTGGTGCTGGTGGTCAGGATCGATGCTGCGGTGCACGCTGCAAAGTTGTCCGGCGGCGTGTAGTTGGGCGTGGACTCACCACCCTCAATACGCAGCGTCTGCTGGAACGAGTTCGAACCCGCGCGACCCTTCTTGGTGATGATCTGGATCACGCCCGCGCTGGCGTCGGCGCCGTAAAGCGTCGCGGCGGCGGGTCCCTTCACCACTTCGATGCTTTCGATTTCCTCCGGATTGAGGTCGTTCATGCGATCGAAGGCCTGACCGCTCTGCCCCGAGCCGATCTGGCCTTCGTTGATACGCACGCCGTCGATGAAGAGGAGCGGCTGATTGGACAGGTTGATAGACGACGCACCGCGGATGCGGATGGTGGTCGCCGTACCGGCCGTGCCCGACTGCGAGCTGAGCGCGACGCCCGGCACTCGCGATTGCAGCAGGTTGGCCACACTGGTGATCGGGGCGTCCCTGATCACGTCGGCGGCCGACACGGAGGCAACGAGCGCCGCCTGCGCCTTACGCTCCTGGTTGCCGGCGGTGCCGGTGACGACCAGCTCGGACAGGGTCACGAGGCTGGCGGACATGCGAAGCGTGGCGGTCGCGGTCTGGCCGGCGACCACGTCGATGGTGTCTGCGGTGGTCTTGTAGCCAAGTCGGAAGGCCGCGACGATGACGCGACCCGGACGGACGTTCACAAGGCGGAACTCGCCCGCCGTGGTGGACTGCGTCTCGGCGGCACCACCGGAGAGCACGATGCGTGCGCCGGCAATGGGCTGCTGCGTGGCTGCGTCTGTGACTTTGCCTGTAACCGTGCCTGTCTGCGCCATGGCGGCGCCGAGCGGGGCGACCGCCAGCACTGCGGCGATGGCCTGCAGGTGCCTGCGGAAACGCGCTGGAAACTTCATCAAGGACTCCTCACTCCAGGTAGGAACAACGGATCGGCGTACCGAACTCACGCCATAGTGCGCCAGCAATAGGACTCTCAGTTGTGAGATTGTGGCTTGAGAGGACAGCCAGCGAACCTACGCCTCAACGCACTTGTTCCGTACGATAACCGAACCGAGCCACAAATAGTACTGCCTGTCCCGGTCAGAAGCGTCGTGTCCCCCGAGCGCACCGACCCCGCTCGGGGGCCATCCGCGATTTCCGGGGCAGCGCCGGGCCCTTGTGCGGTACGGCGTTGGGGTCTGCCCCGTTCGGGAGCGGGGGATACACCCAAGACCGGCGCGGCCGCAGCGCTACGCCGCCCGCTACGCGGGAAGCACCTCGGCGAACGGCGCCTCCGCACCGGCACGCAACGCCTCAATGCGCTCCTCGACAAACGCAACCAGCTCGGCCATGGTCGCTGCATCGAACACCAACTGCACCCCCGCCGCCGCGTAGAGGTCAGGAAGCGGGCGC
This sequence comes from Gemmatimonadales bacterium, assembly GCA_038234895.1. GTDB lineage: Bacteria > Gemmatimonadota > Gemmatimonadetes > Gemmatimonadales > Gemmatimonadaceae > Gemmatimonas. Next base: position 8,696 of record JBBQSM010000133.1, on the reverse strand, counting down.
GTGCCACCGAGCGCGAGGAACCGCTTGTAGTCGGCGATCGCCTTGGCGGGATCGCGGCTGGCGTTCCGGAACACTTGCAGCGCTCCAAGTTGCGCCAAGCCGTACTCGATGTAGTAGAACGGCAATTCGAAGATGTGCAACTGTCGATACCAGCGGGACACGCGCTCCGCGTCGAGTCCGCTCCAGTCGACTCCGGCCTCGAATTCGGCACGGAGCTCCAGCCACTTCGCGTCGCGGGCGTCGCGGTCCCCACCCAACGGATCGGTGTAGATCCACGCCTGAAACGCATCGACGCTGGCGATGTGCACGAGACTGCCCAGCACATCCTCGAGATGTTCAAGCCACGCCACGCGTGCCTGCTCCGGCGTGTAGTAACCATCGGGCGCGACGAAATACGGCATCGCCAACAGCTCCATGCTCATGGACGCCAGTTCAGCCGCTTCGTGCCCGGTACGACGCTGCCACGTGAAGGGCAGCGGGTGCGTGGCGAAATCATGGAAACAGTGTCCCGCCTCGTGCACCAGCGTCTGCACGTCATCGGGTACGCCCACAGCATTCATAAAGATGAACGGACGACCGCGAAAGGAGAGATCGGTGCAGTATCCCCCGGGCGCCTTTCCCGGCCGGCTTTCGAGGTCGAGCAGCTGCTCGTCCTTCATGATACGGAACTGCTCCCCGAGCTCTCCGTCGACGCGACGAAAGATGCGCTCTGCGCGATCCACGAACGTCTCAACATCGGTGAATGGCGTGAGCGGTTCGGTAGTCCCAAGGTCCACGGTCACATCCCACGGTCGCAGCACATCGACATTGAGCACGCGTTTGCGATGCGCCATCAAGCGCGCCACCGCAGGCGTGACCGTCGTCTTCACGGCATGATGAAAGCCGGCCACATCTTCTGGCGTGTAGTCGAATCGGTGCTTGGCGGCAAAACAGTAGCGCTGGTAGTCGGCAAACCCGGCCTCCGTCGCCACGGCCGTACGCAGCGCGTACATCTTGTCGAACTGATCGGCGAACTCGCTGCGCTGCGCGAGATACGCCGACGCACCCAACCGGAACGCACGCTCGCGCTCAGCACGCTCGGATGACTTGAGATACGGCTGCAACTGCGGAATGGTCTTCGGCGTGCCATCCCAGTCGACACTCAATCCGCCAGTAAGCTTTTGGTACGCCGCCGACAACTCCTCGATCTGCGCGAACCGTTCGACATTGGCCTCACGGAACATCTCGATTTCGCTGCGAAACCGTCGCAACGTGGTGACAAGGTCTGCACGCGACGGCGCGAACTCGACCAAGCGTTTGGCCAACCGTACCTGCTGTTCCTCCATTTTCGGAAACACGTCCATGGAAAAACGCAGATACGTGGTTTCGGCATCGGTATCCGCCGTGTTGGCCGTATACGCGATCATGGCCAGCGTGCCCGCCTCGCCCACCAGCGTGTCCAGACGCGACCACGTGGAGAGCCACAACTCGACGGCCGCCGTGTCATCGTCGACGTGGATGGTGGCCAACTGCTCATAATACGGGCGAACATCATCCCACGTCGCGTTGCGAAACGCGTCCGGTGTCGCTGGAAGTTCGATCATGGATCGGAGTGAGTGTTCAACAGGGGAGCAGTATGACGTGGTCGCGTCAGCATCGCGTCATTCACCGTGTCCTTCTACCGTGTCCTTCTACCGTGTCCTTCGCCGCCGCAGCGCGGTGTCACTCGCCGTACGGAATCCAAATATTCTTCACCTGCACCGCACGTCGCAGAAACTCGCGTCCCTCACCGGCGCGCGGGTCCAGCCACTCGCGGCCGGTCCACTCCGTCCAGGTCCGCTTGAGGTTGGACGCCGACGCCCGTTCCACCGCAGCGGCCCCCGTCTGCGATCCCACATACCAGACCGCCGCGACATCGTCGTGGTCGGCCAGCACGCGCGCCAGCGCATCCCGCGGGCCCGTGACAAGGTTCACCACGCCCGCCGGCATGTCCGACGTTTCCAGCACGCTGTAGAAATCGGTCGCGGCCAACGGATAGCGCTCCGACGGCACGGCCACGACACGATTGCCGGTCGACACGAGCGGCGCGACCAACGACACCAGCCCCAGGAGCGGATACGGATCGGGGCAGGCCACACCAACCACGCCGATTGGTTCGTGCATGGCCAACGCCACACCGCGGATCGGAACGTCGTGGATCTGTCCGTCGTGCTTGTCCGCCCACGCCGCATACGTGAACAGACGCGACACGCTCGCCTCCACCTCCAGTGTGGCATCCGACTCGTCCGCACCCGTCATCTGCACCAAACGCGCAACGAACGCGTCCTGTCGTGAAGACAGATTCTCCGCGATGTAGTACAGAATCTGCGCCCGCTGATGACCCGCCAGTCGCGCCCATCCGCTGGCCGCGTGCGCGGCCTCCACGGCGTTGCGAATATCCTTGCGGTTGCCATCGCCCACTTCACCCACGGCGCGTCCCGCCGCGTCACGCACCACGCGCGTATATCCGGAGTCGGGGCGGGCCTGCTTGCCGCCAATAAAAAGCTTGGGCGTCCGATCGATCGCCGGCAGCGAGCGCGCACCGCCGTCGGGCGCCTCGTCAGTACTCCGCGCGACATCACGCGCGACATCACGCGCCAAGTCCGGCGCCAGCAGTACGGGCCACGGCGCATCGACATGCGCACGTACCGGCTTCAGGTACTCCCACAGTCCTTCGCGTCCGCCTTCTCGCCCAAACCCGGACTCCTTGTAACCGCCAAATCCGGCCGACGCGTCGAACAGGTTGGTGCTGTTGATCCAGACCACGCCGCACTGCAGCTTGGGCGCGACATCAAGCGCCAGATTGATGTTCTCCGACCACAGACTCGCCGCCAATCCGTATGGCGTGTTGTTGGCCAGCGCCACCGCTTCGTCTGGCGTACGGAACGTCATACTCACCAGCACGGGCCCGAAGATTTCGGTCTGCGCGATCGTCGCCGACGGCGCCACGTTCGTAAACAATGTGGGCGGATGGAACGAGCCGTTCACGGACGTTTGCATGTCGCCGGCCCACGACGGCTGCCAGCAGGTAGCCCCTTCGGCCACGCCCTGCGCCACCAGCGACTTGATGCGCTCGAGTTGCACCGGCGCGACGATCGCGCCCATGTCCACGCTCTTGTCGAGCGGCGAACCCACCCGGAGCCGCTCCATGCGCGCGCGCAACTTCTCCGTGAGCCGGTCGGCGATCCCCTCCTGCACGAGCAGGCGCGAGCCCGCACAGCACACCTGCCCCTGATTGAACCAGATGGCGTCGACCACGCCTTCCACCACGCTGTCCAGATCGGCGTCGTCGAACACAATGAACGGACTCTTGCCGCCCAGTTCGAGCGAGAGTCCCTTCCCCGTGCCCGCCGTCGCCACGCGGATCGCGCGACCCACGTCGGTGCTGCCGGTAAAGGCAATCTTGTCCACGTCCGCGTGCGCCACGATCGCGGCGCCGGTGTCACCGTCGCCGGTCACGAGATTAAACACGCCCGGCGGCAGGCCAATCTCGTGCAGCAACTCCGCAAAGCGCAGCGCGGTGAGCGGCGTGAATTCGGCGGGCTTGAGTACCACCGTATTTCCCGCCGCCAGAGCCGGCGCGACTTTCCACGCCAGCATGAGCAGCGGGAAATTCCACGGGATGATCTGCCCCACCACGCCGTACGCCTGGTGTCCGGCGAACTCGCTTTCGAGCAGCTGCGCCCACCCGGCGTGATGATAGAAGTGGCGCGCCACCAACGGCACATCGATATCGCGCGTCTCCCGGATCGGCTTGCCGTTGTCGAGCGATTCGAGGACCGCGAACTGGCGCGCATGCTTCTGGATGCCACGCGCAATCGCATAGAGCCACCGTGCCCGGGCGTGTGCATCGAGCGCCTGCCACGCAGGCAACGCCGCGCGCGCCGCGGCGACGGCATCGCCGACGTCCGACGTCGACCCCTGCGCCACGCGCGCCAGCGCACGCCCCGTGGCCGGTTCGCGCACGTCGAACTGGGCGTCGGCTGACGGCGTCGTGAACCGGCCGCCGATGTAGTGGCCAAAACTGCCCTGATGCGCGGCCAGCCACTCGCGGATCACCGAATCGCCCTCGGCGGCCGGCCCGTAGCTCATGCTGTCGAAGAGGGCGCGCACGGAGTGCGGTGCCGCGGCCTTCACTGCGTCTGGTGGTGTCGTCGTTGCCATCGGTCAGACCATGGGCATGCGATGAGCCGCGGCGTAGCGGCCCGTCACGAAATGTTCGAGCTGACGCTCCACGTCGGTGAGCAGCCCGCTGGCACCAAAGCGGAACAGGTGCGGACGCAGCCACCGGTCGCCCAATTCTTCCTTCATAAGAATCAGCCAGTCGAGCGACTGCTTGGCCGTACGGATACCGCCGGCCGGCTTGAAGCCGACCTCGTGCCCGGAGCGCGCGCCGAACTCGCGGATCATGCGCGTCATGACGACGCCGACGGGCAACGTGGCGTTGGTTGGCTCCTTGCCAGTGCTCGTCTTGATGAAGTCAGAGCCCGCCATCATGGCCACCAGACTGGCGCGCGCCACATTGGTCAACGTGGCCAGTTCGCCCACGCCGAGAATGGTCTTGAGATGCGCCTCACCGCACGCCTCGCGGAAGGCGCGCACCTCGTCGTAGAGCGCCTGCCAGTCGCCGGTGAGCACATGCGCGCGCGTGATGACCACATCGATCTCGCTCGCCCCGGCCTGCACCGACGCATGGATTTCCGCGAGCCGCTGTGCAAACGGCGACAACCCTGCCGGAAAGCCGGTGGAGACTGCCGCCACCGGTATCCCGGACCCTCGCAGCGCCTCTACGGCGGTCGGTACGAAGCGGTGATAGACGCACACCGCGCCGGTCGTCAGTTGCAGATCACGAATGCCGAGCGCGTCGACCAAATCATCGCGGAGCGGCTGGCGCGCTTTGGCGCAGAGGCGTCGCACGTTGCTCTCGGTGTCGTCGCCGGACAGCGTGGTCAGGTCCATCACCGAAATGGCGCGAAGCAGCCACGCGGCCTGCCACTCCTGTTTGACGGTGCGTCGGGCCGGCAGCGACGCCGCCCGGCGTTCGACGGCGCTGCGGTTTACGCGCGTCGAGCGGACGAGCGCGAGGTCGAGCGCGGTGCCCGGGTTGCGCAGGGGCGGCTCGTCGGGCGAGCGAGTCGGGGCGGGGTCGGCAGCGACCGGACCCGCGGCATCGGCGCGCAGGGCGGGCCGGGCGGCATGCAACGGAGTGACAGACATGGGAGGGTGAATCTAGCGCCGAACCGTATCCGTGACACCAAATCGTCGCGGTTCAGCCACGTGACACTCAACTACCGCGGGGTAACGGCCGACACTCCACTCAGCCATACGATTTCTCCTTCGAGGTCCGCCATGCGTCCCGTTCGCCCGACATACCTGCTTGCCGTCCTGTTCGCCACAGTGCCCACCCTGATGGCGTTTCCCGGGTGCACGGCCGCGACCGCCGCCCCGACGGCGTCACGACTGGCGATCGTACAAGGCCACCTGCAGAGCGCAGCGGTCGGTGCGACACTGCCAACCTCGATCGTGCTGCGCGTCTTGGGTACCGATGGCGGGCCGGTCGAGAAGATCCCGGTCAGCCTGAGCGTGGTCGCCGGCGGCGGAACAGTCGATCCCGCCACCAGCATCAGCGACGCGAACGGCGAAGTGAAAGCAAAGTGGACGCTGGGCCCCGGGTCGCAGGTGCAGACGCTCTCGGCCGGTGCCCCCGGCGTTGAGTCGGTGACCATCAGCGCGCTGGGCATTTTGCCCGCCGATCTGATCATCGCGCAGGGCAACAATCAGGTGGCCAAGCAGGGCGCGGCGCTCCCCGTCCAGATCGTCCTGCGCGTCACCGGCGGCGCCAACGTGCCCATTCCGGGTGTCACGATCGCCATGGCCATCCTCGGTGGCGGGGGCCAGATCTCGCCGCAATCGGCGGTCACCAACGCACTCGGCGAAGTCACGGTGCGGTGGACACTGGGCCCACAAGCGGGCACGCAGACCGCAACGGTCACCGCGGGCAACCTCGGACCGATTCCGCTCACGGCCATCGCCAACTGACGGCGCAGCGCATCGTCTGCACATGAGACGCAGCGCCGGCGTGCGTTGACGCGCCACGCCACGCCCGGTGATCGTTCGCCATGATCACGAACGCGCGGCGGGACAGACACTCATTGAGCACACCTCCCCACGTCGTGGAGACGCGGTGAGCATGCCGTCGATGGAAGGCAAGACGGTGGTCATCACCGGGGCGAGCGACGGAATCGGCCGGGCGGCGGTCGTGGCCTGTGTACGCGCCGGGGCCACGGTCTGCATGATCGGTCGCAACGAGGCCAAGACTGCGGCGGCGGCGGCCGCGATCATGAGCGACACTGGACGACGCGCGATCATCTGGGAGATCGCCGATCTGTCACGGCAGGACGCCGTGCGCGAGCTCGCGCTTCGGCTCCGTACGCGCCTCCCCCGCATCGATGTGTTGGTGAACAACGCCGGCGCCATGTTTCTCGAGCGTGAGGTGACCGCCGAGCGGCTCGAACGCACCTTCGCGCTCAACCACCTGCAGTATTTCACGCTGACGCTATTGCTGCTCGATCAACTCGCGGCGGCGGCAACTTCCGGCGCCCCATCGCGCGTTGTGTCGGTATCAAGCCGCGCACACGAGAACGCCAAACTCGATCTCGACGATCTGCAGGGCAGTCGGAATTACGGCGGGTGGCGTGCCTACGCGAACTCCAAGCTGTGCAACATTTTCTTCACTCGCGCCTTGGCGCGCCGAATGGATCCCACCAAGATCGTGGCGCATGTGATGCATCCGGGGGTCGTGACCACACGCTTCGCGACCAACAACGGGTCGCGCGGGCGACTGATGCGTCGCGTCATGGACTTCGTTGCCATCACGCCGGACGCCGGCGCCGACACGATCGTCTGGCTGGCCAGCGACCCAGAGGCCACGCGCAGCAGTGGCGACTACTGGGTTCGTCGCAAGCGCGTTACGCCGTCGGCAGCGGCCCGACGCGACGTGGATGCCGAGCGACTGTGGACGGAAAGCGTCCAGCTTGCTCAGGTCGACGCCGAGTTGCTGATACGCGAGGCCGGCGTGGCAGTGGAGCGGTGACGTGAGCGATCTGCCGCGCATTGTTGTCGTGTTGTGGCGTGTGGTCCCGCTGGCGATCTCGTTCCGTCGCGATCTCCGCCGATGGGTGAAGTGGGGCGCACCAGCCGTGCGATCGGCGGCCTTCCATCAGCGTCGGGCGACGGCGCTTGTGCGGAACATCGCGGCGCTCGGCCCGGCCTTTGTGAAGCTGGCGCAGATTTTTGCCACGCGCGCCGATCTCATCCGCGAGCCGTATCTCACCGCGCTCGGCACGCTGACCGATCAAGTTCCGCCGGTAGCGTGGCGGGAGATTCGCGCGGTCCTGGCGACCGCGTGGGGGGTGGACCCGGATAGCGTGCTTGGCTCGCTCGATCCGGTGCCCCTCGCGGCGGGGTCGCTGGGGCAAGTGCATCGGGCGACGTATCAGGGACGTGAGGTCGTGGTCAAGGTGCTGCGTCCCCACGTCGAAGAAATCGTTGCCCGCGATATTCGCATCGCGCGACGGTTGGTCGACACGGTCTACGCACGTTTCCCGCACCATCACGTGCGCGGATTTCGCGTGGTACTCGACGAATTCGCGCGGAATGTGGGCGACGAAATGAACTTTGTGCGCGAGGGGGCGCAGTGCACACGCATGCGTGAGCGCTTCGCCGACGAGCCGCGCTTGCGCATCCCGCGGGTTGAGTCGGAGCTGACGCGCCGGGAGGTGTTGGTGCTCGAGTATCTCGAGGGGACGCGCATCGATCAGTTGGACGCGCGGGTCACGCGAGGTGAGGTGTCGCCGACCGCACTCGTGGAAACGCTGATCGAGAGCTACGCGCGGATGATGCTTCGCGACGGGGTCTTTCACGCCGATCCGCATCCCGGGAATCTGCTCGTGGATGCGGCAGGACGGATCGTGCTGCTCGACTTTGGCATGGTCATCGAAGTCGACGTGTCTACGCGACGGGCGCTGTTCGACACGATTATCGCGGCGGTGCGCCGGGATGCAAGCGGCACTGCGGCCGGGTTCTTCACGCTTGGGATGGTCGCGCCGGATACCAAGCCCGAGACCATGGAGGCGCTGGTCGCGGTCCTGCTCGATATCGCCTACGCCGAAACCACCATGGACGGACGCGCGCGCGCCATCGCCGACCGCGTCATGCGAGAGTTATTCAACTGGCCCATCGTGTTACCGGGCGAGTTGGTCTACTTTGCGCGCACCGCGGCGTTGATCGAAGGCGTAGGCGGGCGCTACGACCGGCACTTCAACAGCATTCGCGTGGCCACGCCGGTGGTACTACGCATGCGCCGGGAAATACTCGCGGTGCTGCTCGGCGAGAACGGCATCGCCGATCCGGTGACCACGTGGGCCGCCACACTCGGCGCGGTGGCCGGCGGTGCGGCGGCGCTCTTGGCCAAAACCGGGCGTCGCCTCAACCGCGAGGCGGCCTCGCGTGTACAGGCTTGGTTGTCGAGTAGCTGATCACAGGCGGCAGACGCCGAGAACGTCGGCATGCACAACGGGGGGCGATCTCATTGATCGCCCCCCGTTGTGCATCACCCGACGTCACCGCACCGTGTCCGCGCTTCGCTCGCGGTTACGGCGCGGGAGCTCAGACCGTCG
>JBBQSM010000132.1:0-12864 GCA_038234895.1 Gemmatimonadales bacterium | reverse complement strand
CGCCGCCGCGTTCGGCCCCTTGAGCACATTCATACTTTCAATGTCATCCGGATTCAGATCGGAAATGCCCGTGCCGTAGTCACGACCGCCGCCGGCGGACGCCGTGGAAAAGCCGGTATTTGAAATCGGAATGCCATCGAGTATGAACAGCGGTTGATTTTCGCCTAAAATGGAGCCCTGTCCTCGAATCACGATGCGCGATGAGCCACCCATGTTGCCCGACTGACTGATCGTCACGCCGCTGACTTTCCCGGACATGGCGCTGATGACATTTGGCGCCTGCACCTTGGTGAGGTCTTCTCCGGCGAGTGACTGCTGCGACGTTCCAATGGTCGCTTTCTCGCGCTGCAGACTGAGCGCGGTGATCACCATGCCTTCCATTTGCGTGGCCTGCGCCGTCATCGACCAGTCGAGCGTCGCCGGTGCTCCCGTGAGGTTCACGGATTTGCGCAGGACACGGTAGCCGATGACGCGAACGGTCACGCTTGCAGCGCCTCGCACCGTGCCAGGTACCGAGAGCGTGTATCGTCCATCAGCGTTCGTGATGGTCCGGTAGGGCGTCTCGTCCACGCCGACTGTGGCGCCGACTATCGCGGTGCCTTGCTCGTTGACAACCCGACCGGAGAGGACGGAGGGATCTTGCGCCTGTATGACGGATGGACTCACGACAAGTAGCGCACAGCTGAGAGCACAGGCCTGCAGTGCTCGAGTCACGCGGTCGACCATGCTGAACCCCTCGACGTTGATGGTGGGGATCAAACCAAAGAAATGGTTCAGCTCGCGATCTGGCAGGGACTAAACCCGTATAGACGGGACGAACCGCAAGCTTAAGCGCGAAGCTACGGTGCGTATTCCATGGCCGCTAGAGAAGTGTCCCCCACCGCAGTGCACGCGTGTGCGCGCGTCGCCGAGCACATCTGCAGCACAAACAGCGACCTCGGCCGAGGCAAGCGCGCGTTCGTCAGTGCGTACGCGTCAGTGCGTGCGCACGACGATGACGGGCCCCTCGTTGGCAGCGCCACCAAAGCGATTCATCGCGGCCGCCACGTCGAGATACAGGATTTCGACGATGCTCACCACGGGAACGTTGCGTAGATCATTGAGCGAGATAACGCCATTGTAGTCGAGCGAGGCATGCACTTTCCCCGCCTCCGGATTGCTCTGGCTGGTCTTCCCGCGTTCCGCGAGATAGGTCGGCCGAAGGGAACGGATAACTTCCAGCGCATTCATGGCACGAATGGACGGAGTGGAGAGCTCCTCCCGTGAAATCACATTGCGGTTGGCGCGCGCTGTGGCCGGACGAGGCGCGGCCTCGGCGCCTCCGGCCGGCGTTGAACTGGTCTGGCCGGCGCATGCCGCCGCGAGCGAGAGCGCCGAGACCGTGAGAATTCCCTTCAACACGTGGGACCTCGTTCCGTGGAGGAACGCCTACACTGCTGGTCTCACCTGAGCGGCGTCAAGTCCTGATGTCCGACCGGTGACGCCTCGACCCGTTGTCGGTGCGGACCGCGCAGTTGGCCCCCAGGGGGGGCGAGCACCTCGACCGCATGTGATCGGTTGCCTCGCCGAGCGAGCGTGAGCAGCATGCAGATCACACCACGCGAGGGACCGAAAGTTGCGCTCCGGTTCCGCGTCGTTCATGATTGTCCATGGCCTCTAAACTCCGACTCCGATTTCCCGAACTGCTCGAGCACGCTGGCATTACCGCGTGGGGACTGCACAAGCAGTCCAACGGGCGCATCACCGCACCGACCGCCTATCGGCTGGTTCGCAACAAAGGTGCGATGATGACTTTCCATCGCGAGACGCTCGAGGCACTCTGCGACGTGCTGGGCGTCTCCGTCTTCGACCTGTGGGAGGAGAAGGGCTCCCGCAGCGGCACCAAGTCGGCACCAGCCAAGCGATCGGCGGCCGCGCCAAAGAAAGCGGCGAAGAAAGCGGCCAAGTCGGCGAAAAAAGCTCCCGTCAAGCGCGGCGCCAAGAAGGCGACGGCGAAGTCCAAGAAGCGGTAGACAGGTTGTAGTCGCGGCTCCTCCCGTCGTTGCGCTCGCGCGCCGACGGGAGGAGTGCGCGTGCCTGATTTCACCCGCCTAACCGCGCAGGCGGGTCATCCGCGCACGGTGACAGACTGCGCGAGATAGTGCGCCGCCTTGTCTTGGTAGTGCGGCGGCGTGGAAGCGATGGTGGCGCGATGCGCGTCGGTCACCTCGCCAACTTTGCGTGCCGGGCATCCGGCCCACAGTTCTCCGCTGCGCACGTGCTTGCCCGGCGAGACAACGGCGCCTGCGGCGATGAGGGAAAAGGATTCCACGATCACCTCATCCAGGATGATCGCCCCCATTCCTATCAAGACGTCGTCGTGAATCGTGCAGCCGTGAATGATCGCGGCGTGGCCGATGGTCACACGTGCGCCGAGCGTGGCGTCCGGTCCGCCGCGGCTCGTGTGAATCAACGCGAGATCTTGCACGTTCGTCTGCCTGCCAATGCGGATGCCGCGCTCGTCGCCCCGGAGCACGCACCCAAACCAGATACTGGCGCCCTCTGCGATGTCGACGTCGCCGATGATCGTAGCCGTCGGGGCGACGAAGACATTTGCGGCCACGCGCGGGATGTGTTGGCCGAACGGGATGATCTGAGCACTGGGGGGTACGATGAGCATGCGCGTGACGTCCTGCGGGCTGAGGTCCGAGTGAGATCTCGGAATCTATACGTTGCGGTGGGTCGTGTTTGGTCGCATTTTCCCGTCCTCGCGCACGGGTCTGTTGTTTGCGCGTCACCTGATTTTCGGAGGAGTGCGATGAAGGACATGCAGCAGACCACTCGCGCCAAGTCGCGCGCGTTCTCGTCGACGGTTCGCCGACTGTTGGCGCCGGTGTTGGCCGTCTCGGCGCTCGCGCTGACCACGACCTCGGCGCTTGCCTTTGGCGTGGTGTCGCAGGCCAAGCCGCAGTTAAACGTCGAGGCCGAGCGGACGCCGCAGGGCGCACGTTTGATCTTCAAGGGGAAGGGATGGGCGCCGGGGGCCCGCATCAAGATCACGGGTTCGCGAGCGCCTGGCTCAAACGGCGCGCAGGACTTCGGCATGTTCAGCGCCGACAGCGCCGGCGTGCTCGCGGCGCGTAAAGTCGCTGCATGCAGTACGACCAACATGGAAGATGGGCAAAACGAGCAGGTAACCATCACCGCCGCCGATTCGGCGACGGGTGCCAAGGTGACGCAGCGTGTGCAGGGCGGTGCCTGGGTCTGCCAGTAATCCACTGGTCGACTTTCCACGCGTACGTGTCTTGCCGGTTGCGGGACGGAGTTGCATAACTCTCGCATGACTCTCGTCGTCTTCGTCGCACCGATGTTCTCGCCGGCCGCCTCACAGATGATCGAGGCGGCCGCGTCGTTGTCCGGGGTACAGCTCGCCGTCGTCGCGCAGGAGCCGGTTGACCGCCTCCCATCCGCGCTTGCCGGGCGATTGGTGGGCCACTGGAAAGTCGACGACATCACTAGTACGCAGCAGCTTGAGTGGGCGGTGGGCTCCCTGGCGGCGCGGCTCGGTCGGGTCGAGCGTTTGTTCGGCGCCTACGAACAGGCGCAGCTGCCGCTTGCGGTGGTGCGCGAGCGAATGGGGATTGCGGGACTGCCCAGCGCGGCAGCGATGAACTTCCGCGACAAGGCGCGCATGAAGGACGTGCTTCGCGCGGCCAACGTTCCGGTGGCTCGTCACCGATTGATTGTCGCCTCCGCCGACGCGGTTGATTTCCTGCGCGAGGTCGGTTTTCCGGTCGTGCTTAAACCGCCCGCCGGTGCTGGGGCGATTGCCACGCATCGCGTGACCAACGAGGCAGAACTGGACGCGGTGCTGGCGGCGCATCCGCCGTCGGTCGAACGACCGCTGCTCGCCGAGGAGTTTCTGCGCGGCACGGAGCATTCGCTCGAAACGATCTCCATCGATGGACGCGCCGTCTGGCATTCGCTCACGCACTACTACCCGACACCGCTCACGGTCATCGAGAATCCGTGGATTCAGTGGGGGGTGCTGCTGCCGCGCGAAATAGATGATCCGCAGTTCGACGATATTCGCGCCGTCGGCGAACAGGCGCTCGCGGCGCTTGGTATGACGACTGGTGTGACGCACTGTGAGTGGTTCCGCCGCTCCGACGGTACCGTCGCCATCAGCGAGATTGCCGCGCGTCCGCCCGGCGCCCAGATCACGACCATGATCGCCCGCGCGCACGACGTCGACTTTGTCGGCGCGTGGGCTAACCTCATGGTCAACGGCACATTTCACCGCCCCGAACGGCGCTACGCGGTCGGCACGGCGTATCTGCGAGGACAGGGCGCGGGCCGAGTCGTGTCCATTGATGGACTTGATGCCGTGCAGCGCGATCTCGGCGCCCTCGTGTGCGACGTGCGGCTTCCCTACATCGGACAGGTACCGACGGGGAGCTACGAGGGCGAAGGATTCATCATGCTCCGTCACCCCGACACCGCCGTCGTGCAGCGCGCGCTTCAGCATGTCGTGTCGTCCGTGCGCGTCGGCCTCGGCTGATCGCATCACTCTCCGCTTTCACCCCGATGGCCATGTCGAAAACCGTACTGATGCTCACGCCGGGCTATCCGGGCGAGATGCCGCTCTTCACGAAGGGACTCGCCGAGCAGGGCGCGAGCGTGCTTGGTGTGGCAAGTGGACCCGGACATGAACTGCCCGAGTCGGCGCGACGCTATCTGAGCGGATATCTGCAGGTCCCCGATCTCTTCACCAATCCCGACTCGGCAATCGTTCAGATTCGCAGCTGGCTGGGCGATCGCGCGATTGATCGGGTCTGCTGCCTGTGGGAACCGGGCGTGGAGATTGCCGCGCAGATCCGCGAAGCGCTGGGCGTTCCGGGCCAGTCGTACGAGCAGTCGCTCCGTTTTCGCAACAAGGATCTCATGAAGCAGGCGCTCGCCGCAGGCGGGGTGCGCGTGCCACGGCACGAAATCGCGCACACAGCCAAGGAGGTGCTCGAGGGGGCCGAGAAGATCGGCTATCCGTTGATCATCAAGCCCATCGCCGGCGCAGGGTCCATGGATACGTTCCGCTGCGACACACCGGCGGAGGTGGAAGCGGCGATCGCGCAATTGGGGCATATCGCCGTCGTCGATATCGAGGAATTCATCGACGGCGAGGAGTACACGTACGACACCATCTGCGCTGGCGGCGAGATCCAGTACTTCCACATCGGGTTCTATCGACCGCGACCACTGGTGGCGCGCACGAATGAGTGGATCAGTCCGCAGACGCTCAGCCGTCGTGACGTTGATGACCCGACGCTTGCCGGAGGGCGCGCGATGGGCGAGAAGGTGCTGAAAGTGCTCGGCTACCAGCACGGCTTCACGCATATGGAGTGGTACCGCAAAGCCGACGGCGAAGCGGTCTTTGGCGAAGTCGCGGCGCGCCCGCCTGGCGCGCGCACGGTGGACCTTATGAATTTCGCCAGCGACGTCGACCTGTTTTCCGGCTGGGCGGAGGCCGAATTGTTCGGCACCTTCTCGTTGGAGATCGAGCGCAAGTACAACTGTGCCTGCATCACCAAACGGGCGCACGGGCAGGGGAGAATCCAGCGCATCGAGGGACTCGATCGCGTGCGCCAGCGCTGCGGTGACGCCATTGTCACGGTGGACTTACTGCAGCCGGGCACCATGCGGCGCGACTGGAAAAGCACGCTGCTCTCGGACGGCTATATCACCCTTCGGCATCCGGAGTGGCAGGAGACGATGGATATGGCCGATTTCGTCGGCACAGAGCTGAACCTGTACGCCGGCTGACCGAGGCGGAGAGCTGCCCCCTTGCTGGTTGCCGGTCCGGCTCGCTTGTGGCGTGGGGGCCGCATAGACAGTGGGGTGCAGGCCACGAATCGGGGGCGAGGCGGAGCCGCTGAGAGGGAGAATCACGGCGACGGGGCGGGCACGCGCCTTGCTCCGTTTCCGAGCCAGAGCCCGTCCGCATTGCGGCGGACGGGCAGTTGGCCCCCGTTCAGGAAACGTCGATGTCCAGAATCCTCGAGGAGCCGCCGGTTGAGCCGGTGCGCGGATACTTCTCCCAACAGTGCGTGCTGCTCACGGGAATCGCGTCCGGCCTGGTCGAACCTTCGGCAGGCGACGCGCTACGTTCTCCGACGTACCTGATGGGTCGCCGCGACGGCTACCACATCGTGGTGTCACATCTCGCCTGCAGTCGGACCCTGCGCGAAGCGGCGGACAAGTGCATGGCCTTCGGCCGTGGTGTTGAAGAACGCGCGGACGTACACCCGTATGGTCCGGATTGGAGCCATGGCTTCGTCGAGGCCACGTTCGAAGCGGCCGCGGACATCGCGATGTATGCCGCCACGCAATCGCTGCCGCCGGTGGATCGGGCACGCCTGCGCGCCGCCCGCAGCGCGGCCCGTCATGTGTCGCCTCTCTCCGGGTCGTGGCCGGCCCGCCCGAGCAGGCCCGAAACGCCGCCCGTCCGTCGCGACTGGTAGTTCGTTCGACGTCGCGCCAGCACAGCGCGGCGACGACACTCGGTGGTGGCTGGAGGGAAATCGTGTCGGACCGGTATATTTTCCGGTCATGACCAACAAGCCAGACACCGTCCTCGACGCGCGTGCACTCGATCGCACGCTGCGTCGCATGGCCGATCAGATCGTGGAATTGAACGCCGGGACCGACGCGCTGGTGCTTGTCGGCATCCAACGGCGCGGCGTGCAACTCGCCGAACGGATCGTGCGCATGATCGCCGCACAGGAAGGGGCCACGATCCCTTGCGGCGCGCTCGACATCACGCTGTATCGCGACGACCTGCAGACGGTGGGGCCGAGGCCCGTGGTCGGTGCGACGCATCTGCCGTGGACACTCGACGACCAGAACGTGGTGATCGTCGATGATGTGCTCTACACCGGCCGAACGGTGCGCGCCGCGCTCGACGAGCTGGCCGACTTCGGCCGCCCGGCGCGTATCGCCCTTGCGGTGCTCATCGATCGCGGCGGACGCGAGCTCCCCATCCACGCCGACGTCGTCGGTCGCAAGGTCGATGTGCAGAACGGACAGCGCGTCGATGTCTTCATCGAAGAACTCGATGGACGCGATGAAGTCGTGATCGCCTCGCGACACAGCGAGGGCTGACGAATGGCCGGTTCACTCGGCAAGGATCTGCTGGGATTGGCGGAGTTGTCCGCAGAACAGATTCGACTCGTGCTGGACACCGCCGTGCCGTTCCGTGAGATCTCGGAACGGCAGATCAAGAAAGTGCCGACGCTGCGCGGCATGACCATCGTGAATCTGTTTTTCGAACCGTCTACGCGTACGCGCATTTCGTTTGAATTTGCGGAGAAGCGGCTGAGCGCGGACACGGTGAACGTTGCCGTTGCCGGGTCCAGTGTCTCCAAAGGCGAGACGCTCGTGGATACCGCGCGCAACCTGGAAGCGATGAAGATCGACATGGTTGTTGTGCGCCATCCGGCGTCGGGGGCGGCACGTTTTCTGGCTGAACGCATCGAGTCGAACGTGATCAATGCGGGCGACGGCACGCACGAACATCCGACGCAGGGTTTATTGGACCTGCTCACGTTGCGCGACAAGTTCGGTGACCTCACCGGCAAGCGTGTGTGTCTGTGTGGTGACGTGCTGCACTCCCGCGTGGCGCGCTCCAACATCGCGGGGCTTCGCAAGTTGGGCGCGGAGGTCGGTGTCTGCGGGCCGCGATCGCTGCTCCCCAATGCTATCGGCGAAATGGGCGTCACAGTCTTCGACCGCATTGAAGATGCGATCGAGTGGGCGGATGCACTGAACATCCTGCGTTTGCAGCTCGAGCGAATGCAGGCCGGCTACATCCCGTCGCTGCGCGAGTATAATCGCGTCTTCGGTGTCACTCGTGCGCGGTTGGAAGCAGCGCCGCGCGACCTTCTCATTCTGCACCCTGGGCCGATGAATCGCGGCGTGGAAATCGACAGCGACGTAGCCGACGGACCGCACTCCGTCATTTTGAATCAGGTCACGAATGGCGTTGCCGTTCGCATGGCCGTGCTCTATCTCCTGGCCGGCGGCCGGCCTGAACTCGCCGAAGCCGCGAAGCGGGGGGCCGCCTGATGGCGCGCGATCTTCTGCTACGTGGCGGACGTATCGTCGATCCGTCGCAGTCCATCGACGCGATCGGCGACGTGCTGCTGCGTGATGGCGTCGTCGAGGCGTGCGGTGGCAACATCAACGCACCCGATGGCGCCGAGGTCATCGACTGCGGCGGGCACGTTGTCGCGCCGGGGTTGATCGACGTGCACGTGCACCTGCGTGAACCTGGACGCGAAGATGTGGAGACCGTGGCGACTGGCGCGCACTCTGCGGCAGCTGGTGGATTCACTGCGGTCTGCGCGATGCCCAACACGCGGCCCGTGACGGACAATCAGGCGACGGTCGGCTTCGTGAAGCGGCTGGGCGAGTCGGCCGGCTTCGCCCGCGTGTACCCCTACGGTGCGATCTCGGTTGCACAAAAGGGCGAGACGTTGGCCGAGTTCGGTGAGATGGTCGGAGCAGGGGCGGTCGCGTTCAGCGACGACGGACGTCCGGTGGAAAGTGCACATCTCATGCGCACCGCACTCGAATACGCGCGCGCGTTTAACGTGCCCGTCGCCGAACACTGCGAAGATATGTCGCTCGCTCGCGGTGGGTCGATGAACGAAGGGCTCATGTCGGCGAAGCTGGGGCTCAAGGGCATCCCGGCCGAAGCGGAGGAGATCTACGTTATTCGCGACATCCTGCTTGCGCGCCGCACCGGTGGACACATTCATCTGTGTCATCTCAGCACGAAGGGCTCGGTGGAGTTGGTGCGCTGGGGCAAGGAACGCGGCGTGCACGTCACCGCGGAAGTGTGCTCGCATCATATTTCCCTCACCGAGTCGGCCGTCGAGGGATACAACACGAATGCAAAGATGAATCCGCCGCTGCGCACGCAGACGGACATCGACGCGCTCAAGGAAGGACTCGCGGATGGGACGATCGATCTGCTGGTGACCGATCATGCGCCGCATCACTACGACGAGAAAGAGCGCGAGTTCGCCGACGCCCCGAATGGCATCGTGGGACTGGAAACGGCACTCGGCGTGAACTGCACCTATCTGTTGCACGCGGGCGTGATGTCACTCTCGCAGATGATCGATGCGATGAGTTGTAAGCCGGCGCGCGTGTTCCGGTTGCCGGGCGGTACACTGGCGCGCGGCAGCATTGCCGACGTGTCGGTGTTTGACCCGTCGCGCAAATGGACGGTGGATGCGGCGCGTTTTAAGTCGAAGGGACGCAACACGCCCTACGGTGGACATGAACTCACCGGGCAGGCGCGCATCACGGTTGTGGGCGGACGCGTGGTTTTTCGCGCGGAGACCTGACGCTGGCGCCGCATCCCGCCGCGTGCCGATGAACGATCCGATCGAGAGCCAACCACTTGGCGTCGATGAGATCGCGTCCGCGTCCGCCGCGCTGGCCGCTGCCTGTCGTCGTCTGCATTCGCGCGGGCTGCTGGCCGGTGCGGAAGGCAATCTGTCCATTCGTTTGCGCAGCGGCGAGCTGCTGGTGACGGCGTCCGGTGTGGACAAGGGTGCAATGACCTCGCACGACGTGCTGCGCCTACGCGCCGACGGCACCATGCGTCGGCGCGACACGACGGGCGAACCGGCCGGTGAGGTGCGGAAGGACGGAGCGATGGTCGAGAATGGCCGTCGACCATCCTCGGAGTTGGCGATGCATCTGGCCTGCTACGCGGCGCGCGCCGACGTGCGGGCCGTGGTGCATGCGCATCCGCCGGTCGCGACCGGTTTTGCGACGGCCGGCCGCGCGATCCCGGACAACGTGTTGCCGGAAGTGCCCGTTGTGGTGGGACCAATAGCGCTCGTGCCATACGGCCGACCCGGCACGCCGGCGCTGTCGCAGGCTATGGCGCCCTTTCTGGCCGGACACGAAGCCTTTTTGCTGGCCAATCATGGCGTGACGGCGGTCGGTCGGACGCTGGAGGAGGCGCTCTCGCGACTGGAGAGTGTCGAACAGGCGGCGCGCATCGTCTTTGTTGCGGACCTACTGGGTGGTGCCCGTCCGCTCGAGCCCGGCGAGGTCTCAGCCCTGCGTGCGCTGCGTCCGTCCGTCGGTTCGTAGCGAGACGGCGAGAGGCGCGTTGTGCAGTGCGACAGACGCGACGCGCGCGGTACGAGCGGAACGGGTGAGAAGGCCGCGGGTCCCAGTCAAACGCGGTTGCGACACCGGTCACAGTTGATGGAGAGCGTGCTCGTCCATAATTCGACGGACGGGGCGCCGGAGCGACCTTTATGAAGGAGTGGCAAGACGTGTCCATCGAAGAGGTGCGAACGCTGGTCGCCGAGCGGCAGCGATACGATGATTGGCTGTCGGCGCTCGAGGCCAAGCGCGCAGACACGCCGTCGCGCGTATTCGAGCGCGTGCACGCCGACTACCTCGAGCGGCGTAACGGCGTCCTGGAGAAGTTGCGCGAGCATGTCGGAGCACTCTCGACGCTCGCCGACGATCTGGAGACGCGCAGAGGCGGTCTCGACACCCGTCTAGCGGCGCTCGAAGACGAGCGCGACGAGGCGATGCTGCGGACCGCCGTGGGCGAATACGACGGCGATCGATGGGAAGTGGTCCGCCAGGAAGTCGAAGCCAGTATCGGCACGCTGGGCGAGGAGCGCGATGCGCTGCTAGCAGAGGTCGACGACGTGCGCACGCTGCTGGCCAGCGCGCGATCGGAGCCGGAGGCCAGCGCCGTCGAGGCAGTGCCGGAGCCGGAGCCGCTGCTGGATGCGCCGGTGATGGTGTCGGACCCAATTTCGACCGCGACCGACCAGAGCGGCCAGACCGCCTCGCCGACCCCGCTCGATCTCGAGGCGATGGGCGATCCGGAGACATCCGACCAGGAAGCCCCCGTCGCGTCGCAATCCACGGCTGCGTCGACAACGCCGGTCTCGTCCACACCGATCTTTACGCCGGTCGTGGCGTACACCACGCCCGCACCGACACCGGCTGCGCTGCCTCCGGTGGTCGCGCCGCTGCTGGATCCGTTCGCTGAGCGCGAGGCCCAGCACGCGGCCCAGCAGTCTCAGGACGAGTTGGACGCGACTGAGTTCGACGATGCGTTGGCACTTTTTTCTCCGTCGCCCGCCGAGACGGATTCCCCGACGTCGGGATTGGGCGCGCTGGACATGCTCGACGGCGTCGTGCCGGTGCCTCCGGAGACCGAGCGCCCGTCCGGCAGTTCACGTGACGGGATGGGGTTTGTGCCGCCGCCGGCGTCCGCTCCGGAGACGGGGCGCGACGAGTCGCCGCGCGATCCGTTCGACGATCTGGCGTTCCTGCGGTCAGTCATCGACCCGGCCACCCAGAGCGCAGGTGTGCGGAGTCCGACTGGCACGGAGCCGCAGAAGACGCTGCGCTGCACCGAGTGCGGCACGATGAACTTCCCGACGGAGTGGTATTGCGAGCGCTGCGGCGGCGAGCTGGCGGCGTTCTAGGCGCAGCCGCCAACCACTGATTGCCGACGGCGTGCTCTGGATGACGTATCCCGTGCGCGCCAGGGTGCACCAAGGTGCACTCCGAATCCATCGGTGGTCGTTGGCGCGACAAGAAGCTGCTCGGGCTGGCGTCCGCGCGGGCTGGGGTTCGACAGCGAAACCACGGCTTTGTTGTCCTTTACGGCCGCCTGCAACAACTTCGAGCGCGCCGTTCGCGGCAGCGCCGGTCATGGCGATCGCGTCCCGTTCGTGACGAGCGCGCCACGCTCGCATTTGTCCCGACCATGCTGATCGCGCTGCTGTCCGACATCCACGCCAATGTGCACGCGCTCGACGCGGTGCTGGCCGACATCGATACGCGCGATGATGTCGATGCCATCTATCACGCCGGGGACCTGGTCGGGTACGCCAGTAATCCCAACGACGTCGTCGCACGACTGCGCGCGAGGAACATCGAGGGCATCGCGGGCAACTACGACTCGACCGTTGCCACGGACTACAGTCATTGCGGGTGCAAGAGCGAGTCGCCGCGGCAGGAGGAGTTGGCGCACATCAGCTACGCGTACACGCGGCGTGCAGTCACGACCGAGACGAAGCGATATCTGGGCGGCTTGCCGTTCTCACTCGAGATCCGGCCGCTTGGGGGACATGCGGCGGGCCCACGTCTCGTGCTGGTGCACGGGACACCCACGCTCAACACACTGTATTGGACTGAAGACCGCTCCGACGACTTCTGCCTGAAGATGGCGGCGGCCGCCTCGCTGCGTCGTGGCGATGTGATCGCATTCGGTCACACCCACAAACCGTGGCACCGCGAGGTTGAAGCAATCCACTTCGTCAACACGGGAAGCGTCGGCCGTCCGAAAGACGGCAACTGGCGTGCGGGCTATGTGCGGCTCACACTCGGCGACGGACCGCCGCGCGTGGAGTTCGTGCGCGTCGAGTACGACGTGGAGGCGGCGGCACGAGGAATTGTCGAGGCCGGGCTACCGGAGGAGTTCGCGGACTGTCTGCGGTCGGGCGGAGCCCCAGCGACACATGCGAAAGGGGCCGGAATCGTCTGATTCCAGCCCCTTCGATACTGCGGCAACCCAATGGCCTGCGTTACGCGCTCTTGGCCGCGAGCTTGGCGATCTGGCTCTTCTGACGGGCCGCCGTGTTGGCGTGGATCAGTCCCTTACGGGCGGAGCGATCGAGCAACGAGACTGCGCTGACCTGCTCGCCCTCGTTCGCGCCGACGGTCTTCGCCTTCTTGACGGCGGTCCGGAGCGCAGAACGCTGCGCGCGATTGCGCACGGCTGCCGCACGAGACTTCCGCAGATCCTTCTTTGAAGACTTGATATTCGGC